>NZ_CP162100.1:2617955-2945199 GCF_040869035.1 Vibrio sp. NTOU-M3 | reverse complement strand
TTAGAAAGGTTCAGACTGCGTGCTTCTGGCATCATAGGGATACGAATACGCTGCTCCATGGGTAAGCTTTCGATCACTTCCATCGGTAGGCCGCGTGTTTCTGGACCAAACAACAGCACATCTCCTTGTTGATACTGCGCATCAACATGATGACCGGTTGTTTTGGTGGTACAAGCAAAAATACGAGACTCACCTTCACGCTCAGCTAAGTAGTCGAGAAATGCCTGATAGTTTTTATGACGCGTTACACGAGCCAAATCATGGTAGTCCAATCCGGCGCGACGCACTTTCTTCTCTTCCAAATCAAACCCCAATGGTTCGATAAGGTGTAGATTCGCACCACAGTTGGCACAAAGACGGATAATGTTACCCGTATTCGGGGCAATTTCCGGTTCATAAAGAGCGATATCAAACATACTGAAACTAAATCGTTGTGATTGGGACAGGGAGTATAACCCTAAGTGACTTGGATTTGCCAAGCCACTCCAACTTAAGCTTGTTTCAAAGCGTTGCGATAGTTTGTGGCTACTGCATCCCAATCGACCACATGCCACCAAGCATCAATGTAGTCTGGTCGACGATTTTGGTAGCTGATGTAGTAGGCGTGTTCCCAAACATCGAACGCTAAAATAGGCTCACCACGCTCAGAAGCCACATCCATTAATGGGTTATCTTGATTGCTGGTTGAGGTCACTTTTAATTGGCCGTCGGCCACGATAAGCCAAGCAAAGCCAGAACCAAAGGTGTTGATTGCCGCTTGAGAGAAGGTTTCTTTAAATTGTTCAAAGCTACCAAATGTTTGTTTGATAGCCTCGGCAAGCTCACCTTCCGGCTCTCCACCACCATTAGGTTTCATGCAGTTCCAATAAATAATGTGGTTGTAATAACCACCACCATTATTACGAACGGCGGGCGCTTGGTCTGAAATCGTCGCAAAAATCGCATCCAGAGGCTTGTGTTCAAGCTCAGTCCCCTTGATGGCAGCAAGGAATTTATCAAAGTAGGTACGATGATGTTTGCTGTAGTGCACTTCCATGGTTTTCGCGTCGATATACGGCTCTAATGCATCATACGCATAAGGAAGTTCAGGAAATTGGTGTGACATAGTAAATCCTCCATGTAAGAAGGATTTACTTTAAATGATAATGGTATTTATTATCAACTGTGTTTGTGTAGGGTTATTACATCGGTTGTAATGGCAACCTGATTTCGACGCGTAGTCCTCCGAGGTGGCTGCGTTTCGCACTGATAGAGCCACTGTGCTGACGAATGGCACTTTCAGTGATTGCCAGCCCTAGCCCTGTGCCACCACTGTGCCGGTCGCGCGCCGTTGATACACGATAAAACGGACGGAATATCGCTTCTAACTCATGCTCTGGTACGCCTTCACCATTGTCGTCGACACAAATTAATAACTCATCATTGTGGCATGTCATGGTGACTTCGATGCGATCACGCCCGTAATAAATTGCGTTGCGGACGATATTTTCCAATGCACTCATGAGCAGTTTTGGGTTTCCACTGATCACCCGTTCAGGAATATCGCTAAAGTGTAACTGCTTACCCACTTGTTCGGCTTCAAATTGAACGTCTTCTAGAATGGCTTCCCACAAGCTACTAAGTGGCTGCTGCTCGCGAGTTAAGTGGCTGTCGACTTGCATGCGTGACAGTTCAAGCAATTCGCCAATCATTTGCTCTAACCGCTGTGCTTCCGTATCGATCCGGGTCAGCTCGGGGCTATCGCCCTGTTTTCGATGGGCTAATGCGGTGGCCATTCGCAAACGGGTGAGGGGAGAGCGCAGTTCATGAGAAATATCGGAGAGCAGTCGTTGCTGACCAGAAATCATTTGGTTCACTGCTTCGACCATTTGGTTAAAGCTGGCCCCAGCTTGGCGAAATTCGGAGGTGCCTTTTTCTAATTCAGGATCGACAACAAACTCCCCCTTTGTCACGCGCTTTGCTGCTTTCTCAAGTTTACGTGCTGGCTGAGAAAGTGCCCAAGCGAGCCATAACAATAGCGGCGTACTAACCAGCATAACGGCTAACAATAGCTGTAACGGTTTGTCGAATAAGCGTAATAGAAAAGGTGGCGGCTGATTCCAGCGAACACCCACATACAACTGAAGGGGCTGTTCAGCCAGTGTGATAGGTAACGGGCCTGCCACCATGTAACTACCATAGAGCTTCTGTTTTGGTTGCTCAGGAGTCTCAATGGTTGTGACAAAGTTCTTTAAGGCTCTGAGCTTAAAATCATGGTGCTTGCGTGTGGTAAGCAGGTTGCCTTCCGTATCCGTAATAAAAAGGCGAGGACGGCCATCTTGGCGTGAAGAGCGAGGGTCTTCTAATCGCATTAAGATCTTGCCAAGATCACGACGTCCTTCATAGCGTTGTTCAATGCTGTCTCTGAGTTTGAGCATTCGACTGTAATGCTCAGGAGAAATGTCTCGAGAAACACGAGGGTCAAGATGCGGTAGCGTGAGAACCGCAACGAGCACCAAAAACATGGTGAACCAGAAAATCGCAAAAATACGGCCATACAGGCTGGTGATCTTGGGTAAGCGCATCAGTCGTGCTCCACTAAGAGGTAACCGCGACCTCGCAAGGTTTTGATCCTCGGTTTACCGTCCTCTCTTTCCGGTAGTTTCTTACGCAGGTTAGAGACATGCATATCAATCGCGCGATCAAAAGCAGCGAGACGTTTGCCGAGTACGTCCTGACTTAAGGCTTCTTTAGTTAGGGTTTGCCCCGGGTTTTGCACAAAATGGCTCAGTAGTGAAAATTCAGTTGTAGTCAGGTCGAGAAGCAGTTGGTTGCAATAGGCTTCTTGTTTACCCGGATAAATCACAATATCGAGGTAGCTGACATGATCCGTTTGTTTCGCTGTTTTCGTTGTCGTTGATTGAGTGCGACGCAAAATCGCCCGAATGCGGGCAAGTAATTCGCGGTCACTGAAGGGTTTTGGTAAGTAGTCGTCAGCCCCGAGTTCGAGACCAATGACTCTATCGATTTCCTCACCTTTGGCGGTCAGCATCAATACCGGGGTTGCCCACTTATCACGTAGACGTTTAAGCGTTTCCATGCCATTGAGTTTTGGCATCATCACATCGAGCAAAATCAGGTCGGTCTCATGGTTTACCGCCGCTAGACCTGCTTCGCCGTCGTTCGCTTCAGAGACATTAAAGCCTTCAAAGGTTAAGACTTCTTTTAGTAAACTGGTCAGTTCGATGTCGTCATCAATCAACAAAATATTTGCCATAGGGGACCTTAATGCTGTGGTGTGCTCAGGTTAATATTACTGTGAAATGGTCAATTACTTGAGTGCAAAAATCACTCTTTACGATTCTTTACTTGCTCTATACGTCGCTTTACCTTGCAGCCTCTATTCTAAACTCAAGCGTTGTGAGAACAGCGCAGATAAATCCACATAGATGAGTAAGGAATTGATTATGAAAATGACCAAGAAATTAGTTTTAGCTGCTGTTGTTCTTCCTCTAACCCTAGGTACAGCGAGCGCATTTGCTTTTGGCGGCAAAGGTCACCATAAAGGCATGGGCGGGGAGTGCGGTGGTTTTGACCGTGGCATTATGCGCCAACTAGATTTGACTGATGAGCAGCAAGCACAACTCAAAGAGATGCGCGAGACAAATCGAGCAGCAATGAAAGCTCGCTTTAGTGAAAATGCAGACGCACGTCGTGCAGAGATGCAAGCCTATCATAACAATGTTCAAGCGTTGATCTTAGCGGAAAACTTTGATCAAGCGGCGGCGAATGAACTGGCCAAGCAAATGGTGGACAAACAGACAGAACGTAAAGTGAAAATGATGGAGAAGAAACATCAAATGCTCAGCATTCTGACACCAGAGCAAAAAGCTAAGTTTATCGAGCTAAAACAAGATCGTATGAAAGAGTGCGGTGACAAAATGCACAAACGCTGGCAGAAAGACTCGTAAAACGAGCGAATCAATAAAGGCGTGTAAATTCAAAGGTGTCCTGAACAACAGGGCACCTTTTTTGTTTGGTTCATTTTTAAACGCAGGTATGGTTATACTTAACGCTAATTAATGATTTGATTCTGCACTCTATGAAACATAAATATGCAAAGTTAGTCACGGCAGCGGCATGGACTGCCACATTGGTTGCGACACTATTGTTGATCGTTAAAGTAGTGGCATGGTGGGTAACAGGTTCAGTGAGTTTACTGGCATCACTGATTGACTCGATGCTAGATATCGCCGCGTCTTTGGTTAATTTGGTGGTTGTTCGCTATTCACTGCAACCGGCCGATCGCGAACATACTTTTGGTCACGGTAAAGCGGAGTCTTTAGCTGCCCTAGCGCAGGCAATGTTTATCTCAGGGTCTGCAGTGTTCCTCATTCTTAACGGCATTGAACGCTTCTTTCGCCCCCATGAGCTGCAATCACCAGAATATGGGGTATACGTCAGCTTATTCGCCATCGTGGTGACGTTTGGTCTAGTGACCTTCCAAAAATACGTAGTGAAACAGACGGGCAGTCAGGCGATCGCCGCGGATTCACTACACTATCAATCCGATTTATTTATGAATGCCGCGATCATGTTAGCGTTGGGGCTTAGTTGGTTTGGGATTGCTCAAGCCGATGCGGTATTTGCTGTCGGGATAGGCATCTACATTCTTTACAGTGCATTTAGGATGGTGAGTGAGGCGATACAAACGTTGTTGGATCGCAAACTTCCGGATGAAGAATTAGAACAAATTCGCTCTATTTGTGTTGGAGTGGAAGGGGTGCTCGGCGTGCATCAATTGAGAACGCGGATGTCGGGCCCAGTACGTTTTATCCAGCTTCATCTCGAATTGGAAGACAACATTCCACTCATCGAAGCGCATCGCATTTCTGACTTAGTTGAAGATCAATTGCTAGAAGCGTTTGCTCATGCTGATGTATTGATCCATCAAGACCCATACTCAGTGGTTCTTGCTGCAGAGAAAGAGCAAAAGTCTCAGGGATGGTAAGTCTGCGACAGGACAAATAGTGTGTTTTTGGCTATCTTTTGTTCAATCAATATCGAGTGTGATTCTGATATGTATCAACAAAGTAATATGCCAAAACTGTAATACTCTTACATAAGTAGAAAAGTTACATAAATCTGTGCAAATAAAAGTAGTATTCCTGTTTAGGACAGGTAACATATCGCACAGCTAACAAGAATTTGAATGGCGGTTTGTAATCCGCTGACAAAAAATTTGAAATTAGATTCCCAATATATCGAGGGTGAGCATGATTAAGAAGATCGGTGTTTTGACAAGTGGCGGTGATGCCCCTGGCATGAACGCTGCGGTACGCGGCGTAGTTCGTACTGCACTTTCTGAAGGTATTGAAGTATACGGTGTATACGATGGCTACTTGGGTCTATACGAAGATCGTATCGAGAAACTAGACCGTTCAAGCGTTTCTGATGTGATCAACAAAGGCGGTACCTTCCTAGGTTCTGCACGTTTCCCTGAGTTCAAAGAAGTTGCAGTTCGCGAAAAAGCGATCGAAAACCTTCAGAAACACGGCATTGAAGCACTAGTGGTTGTTGGTGGTGATGGTTCGTACATGGGTGCGAAGAAACTGACTGAAATGGGTTACCCATGTATCGGTCTTCCAGGCACTATCGATAATGACATCGCGGGTACAGATTACACTATCGGTTACCTAACCGCGCTGAACACGGTTATTGATGCGATTGACCGTCTGCGTGACACATCTTCTTCTCACCAGCGTATCTCTATTGTAGAAATCATGGGTCGTCACTGTGGTGATCTTACGCTGATGTCTGCAATTGCTGGTGGTTGTGAGTACATCATCTCTCCTGAGACTGGTCTGAACAAAGAACAGTTGATCAGCAACATCCAAGATGGCATCTCTAAAGGTAAGAAGCACGCGATCATCGCGCTAACTGAATTGATGATGGATGCAAATGAATTAGCGAAAGAGATCGAAACAGCAACAGGTCGTGAAACTCGCGCAACTGTGCTTGGCCACATCCAGCGTGGTGGTCGTCCAACTGCATTTGACCGTGTACTCGCATCTCGCATGGGTAACTATGCAGTTCACCTTCTTCTTGAAGGTCACGGCGGTCGTTGTGTTGGTATCCAAAAAGAAGAATTGGTTCACCACGACATCATTGACGCCATCGAGAATATGAAGCGTCCTGTTCGCAATGACCTATACAAGGTTGCGGAAGAGCTGTTCTAAATCGCCAAGCGATATGAATAAAAAAAACCACCGTAATTCGGTGGTTTTTTTATGTCTTGTATTTGAATTAGCCGTCCACCGATTTGTTTCTCGAAGGGAGTTTACGGCTTTGAAATTTCTGGTGCACACCACGACGCAACGACTTAATTCGATTTTCTGCTTTATCTACGCCTAATAGGACCGATAAGGTTAACACTGTGATTAACACCGATTGCTGTAGGTAACCTAAGCCAATCATCATTCCCAATGCGGCCAGCACCCAAATAACCGCAGCGGAAGTCACGCCATGGATCTTACCGTCAAGCGTCATCATCACGCCAGCGCCCAAGAACCCCACACCAGTAATGATTTGTCCAAGCACGCGGGCTTGATCCAAGGTATTTGGGGACAGCGACACCGCCATTGACATAAAGAAATAGGTTCCCGAGATCACGAGAATCGACGTGCGAATACCGACGGGCTTTCCCCGTGTCTGGCGTTCTACACCAACGAGAATGCCATTAATGGCACAGCAAAGTAGCGCAAGCCAGCTAAAAGGCCCAAGGTCGAAAAACTGTTCGAAAGTTGGTTGCATGTTGACCTCCAAAGCGTCGGAGTATGCATACAAAGACCCGGCTTATCGAACAAATCTTTTTTATCGTTACGACGATTTACTCTAAGTGTAAGTCGAGTGGGGTTTTACTGGCTCGCCCACCTATTTCACGCGTCAATTTAGGGACCAGATAACCGGAGACACGTTCAATCACGCCCGCCATGATTTTCTTTGCTTCTTCATCAGAGACAAAAAAGTGTGCCGCGCCTTGGACTTTATCTAACACATGCAAATAGTAGGGAAGGATACCTGCATCAAACAGTGCTTCATTGAGTTCGACCTGATCATTGACTGAATCATTCACACCCTTAAGTAGGACGCCTTGATTAAGCAAGGTGACGCCCGCTTGCTTGAGTTTCATCAATTGCTGTTTCAGCTCTGTATTGATCTCATTGGCGTGATTAATGTGAGTGACGAGAACCACTTGTAGGCGTGTGCCAGCAAGCAATGCGCACAATTGCTGGGTAATACGTGCAGGGATCACCACGGGTAATCGAGAGTGGATCCTCAACCGTTTGATATGCTGAATATCGGCGATATGGTGAATTAGCCATGCCAACTCTTCATCTTTGGCCATCAATGGATCACCACCAGAGAAGATGACTTCATTCAATTCGCAATGGCTGGCTAGGTAATCAAGGCTTTGTTGCCATACCGCTTTACTGCCTTTGTTGTCTTGATAAGGGAAGTGGCGACGGAAACAATAGCGACAATTAATGGCACAGCCACCTTTCACGATCATAAGTGCACGGTTGTGATATTTATGCAGTAGTCCGGGTACATCATTGTTCTGTTCGGCTAATGGATCGGTTGAATAGCCCTCATGAACATCAAATTCCTCACTCAAGGGTAGGACTTGACGCAAAAGCGGATCAGAAGGATTGCCTTTTTCCATGCGATCGACAAAACTTTGCGGCACACGCTGCGCAAAAAGCTTTCTTGCTTCAAATCCGTGTTGCCATGGTGAAGGGTCGATCTGCAACTGTTGTAACAGTTTTGCGGGATCAGAGATCCCATTCGCTAGCTGTTTGAGCCAGTTTTGCTCAACAGAATCAACTTTTCGGGTTATGATGTGCGGCATTAAATTTAACTCGAAGAATGGTAAGAGGAAAAAATGGCTACTGTTAGCACGAATGAATTCAAAGGCGGTCTTAAAATTATGCTTGATAATGAGCCTTGTGTCATTCTCGAAAACGAGTATGTAAAACCAGGCAAAGGTCAGGCATTTAACCGCGTTAAAATCCGTAAGCTGCTTTCAGGTAAAGTGCTAGAAAAAACATTCAAGTCAGGCGAAACAGTAGAAGTTGCTGACGTGATGGATACAGATCTAGACTACCTATACAACGACGGTGAATTCTACCACTTCATGAACAACGAAACATTTGAGCAAATTGCAGCAGACATGAAAGCAGTTGGCGACAATGCAAAATGGTTGGTAGAAAACAATACTTGTATGCTAACACTATGGAACGGTAGCCCAATTGCGGTAACGCCGCCAAACTTTGTTGAACTTGAAGTAATCGAAACCGATCCAGGTCTGAAAGGTGATACGCAAGGTACTGGTGGTAAACCAGCAACATTGTCTACAGGTGCGGTTGTACGTGTTCCTCTATTTATCCAGATTGGCGAAGTGATCAAAGTTGATACTCGCTCTGCTGAGTACGTAAGCCGCGTAAAATAATCGCTGCTTACTAGAAAAGGTCACTTCGGTGGCCTTTTTTGCTTTTTGCACCTTAAAACATGATGTAGCACATTTTTTGCTTGTCATGTTGTTACTAAGATGATGGTTATGAAACAGTCATTACGTATCTGGCTTGATGCCGCCCGACCCAAAACATTGCCACTCGCACTGGTTTCTATATTGACTGGTAGTGTGCTGGCTTTTTCAACGCATCATTTCTCTTTACCAGTGGCGTTGCTTGCGTTCATTACGGCAACATTACTGCAAATACTATCGAACTTAGCGAACGACTACGGCGATGCGGTCAAAGGGACAGATAATGAAAACCGATTAGGTCCCACACGCGCAATTCAGTCGGGATCTGTCTCGCTGCAGACGATGAAACAAGCCATCTACCTCAATATTGTGTTAACCATGGTATCGGGTTTGACCTTGGTGTTATATGCGTTAGATAGCTTCCATAGCATCGTGGCATTTATCGGTTTAGGCATTCTGGCAATCGCCGCCGCCATTGCGTACACCGTGGGCAATAAACCTTATGGTTATGTGGGCTTGGGCGATATTTCAGTTTTTATCTTTTTTGGTTTACTTGGCGTTGCTGGGACGTATTTCCTTCACACAGGAACGGTTGAGGCAGCACTGGCTTTGCCTGCCATTGGTTGTGGCTTGTTAGCGGTTGCGGTGCTGAATATCAATAACCTACGTGATATTGAAAATGATGCAGAGTGTGGCAAACGTACTCTAGCGGTTCGTTTAGGACAAAGACGTGCTAAGCAATACCATTCGTTTTTGCTCAGCGGTGCTCTGGTCGCATTTATCATTTATCTCGTTGCCCAACCTGAACCATTATGGGTCAGCCTGCCATTTTTACTGAGTATGATCATCACGTATAAACACGGTAAAGCGGTATGGAACGCAGATCAGCCTGCACAGATTGCACCTATGATGCCAGTTGTGGTGAAATGTTCATTAATCACTAACCTGTTATTTGCCGGTGTGGTTATAGCTCAAACTCTGGTGAGTTGAAGCGTCTTTGTCATTGCAATGACTTAATGACCCTATATACTCGAGGGAGATGACGATCGGTATGAGAAGAAACGCTATGGAATACAACACCTCTGCTTTATGTGACATTTACTCTGAACAAGTGGATGTCGTTGAACCTATGTTTAGTAACTTTGGCGGCAGCGCATCGTTTGCTGGACAGCTCACGACGGTGAAATGTTTTGAAGACAATGGTTTGATCCGTGAAATCTTAGAACAAGATGGATTGGGGCGCGTGTTGTTGATTGATGGTGGCGGTTCACTACGTCGCGCGTTGGTTGACGCTGAAATTGCTTCTTTAGCGGAAGAAAATGAGTGGGAAGGTCTCGTTGTTTATGGTTGTGTTCGTGAAGTTGACGAACTAGAAGACATGAGTATTGGCATCCAAGCACTGGCTTCAATCCCTGTTGGTGCGACTCAACAAGGTGTGGGTGAAGTGGATGTACCTGTCAACTTTGGTGGTGTGACCTTCTTACCTGAAGATTACCTATACGCGGATAATACCGGGGTGATCTTGTCTCAAGAGCCACTTGATGTGGATCTCGACGTCGAAGATGACGACGAAGAGTAATGGAAAGATGTAAGAAAGCCGACTGATTCAGTCGGCTTTTTTTATGCTTGATGGGGGCCAGTACAATTCATTTTACGTAAGTGAAGTGCATAAAAATAACCGGATAAGCCCGCTAAGATATTGCCTGCAGCAATACCGATAAACAGCCCCTCGATTTCGTAAACTTGGCTGCCTAACCATGCGCACGGTAGTGTGAATACGAATAAGCGCATGAAACTCCACTGAAAGGCACGCATTGGCTCATGCAGCGCATTCAATGCGGAAACCAACATCATTACAACACCTAAAAATCCGTAACTGAAAGGGACAACTAATAAGTAATGCCAGAGTATGTCTTGAACACTTTGTTCCTGAGAGAATAGCGCGGCGAGCGGAATACTCAGCGGCACCATCATGATGAAAATGGTAATTTGAAAAACAACGGAAAACCGCATGGCAAGGAACAAGCCTGCAAAACTGCGGTGTGGGTTATTCGCTCCTAGGTTTTGTGCCATAAACGGGGTGAGGGCAGATGTCAGTGACATCAGCACCAAAATTAAAATCGACTCAATCCGCTGCGCTGCACCATAAGCAGCGACTGCTTCAGTACCGTGACTCGACAATATCATCATCAAAATCGCCCCCGATAGTGGTGTCATTGCATTTGATAAGGCGGCTGGTGTGCCAATCTTGAGTATTTGCTGCCAATCGTGGCGAAGGTGAAGCGGTTTTGGTAATGCTAATAACCGCTCTCGTTTTACTAATACGTAAAGAGAACCACATAGCGCACCAAACCAACTTAATGCACTGGCTATTGCAGCGCCTTGAATACCTAATTCAGGAAACGGACCGTAGCCAAAGATCAGCAGCGGGTCTAACAGGCCATTGATGACGCCAGCCAGCATCATGATTTTTGCTGGTGTTTTGGTATCACCTGTGGCTCGAATCGCGCTATTCCCAGCCATCGGAATAACCAACAACGGAATAGTGAAATACCAGATCTGCATGTATTGATGAATCAAGGGCAGCAGCTCTGCTTTTGCGCCAAGCAGCAAAAACAGCGGATCAATTGTCAGTAAGCCTATAAAGCAAGCAAGTGTGACCAAAACAACGGCCAAGATGAGCCCATGAGTCGCAAACCGAGCGGCATCAGAAGACTGCCCTTGGCCTAATAGCCGCCCAATACTGGTGGATAACCCCATGCCAATACCCATAGTAATACAGTTAACGGCAAAGGTGATTGGGAAAGTATAACTGATGGCGGCTAGCGCATCGGTGCCAAGAAGTGAGATAAAAAAAGTATCCACTAAGTTAAACATCAAAATTGCGACCATGCCGAAGGTCATCGGCACCGTCATCTGACGCAGCACTTTTGGAATAGAACCTGTAAGTAGGCCGTGTTTGTCGTGCATGATAAGTACAGCTTAGTGGAAAAGCGTAAGCATACTTGATTCGATTTATAGATACAAAAAAGGCCAGCAAGTGCTGGCCTTAGAATCAATCACGATGTGATTAAGCTTTTGCTTTTGCTGCTGCTTTAGCGATTGCTGCAAAGCTCTTCGCGTCTAGAGAAGCACCACCAACTAGAGCACCGTCGATGTCTGGTTGTGAGAAGTAAGCTTCTGCGTTTTCTGGTTTCACGCTGCCGCCGTACTGGATGATCACTTGCTCAGCAACTGCTGCATTTTTCTCTGCGATTAGAGCACGGATAGAAGCGTGGATACGTTGTGCATCTTCAGCTGTTGCTGCTTTACCAGTACCGATAGCCCAAATTGGTTCGTAAGCGATGATTGCGTCGTTTAGCGCTTCAACACCGTATGCGTCGATAACTGCGTTGATTTGACGTGCACATACTGCTTCAGTTTCGCCCGCTTCGTTTTGAGCTTCAGATTCACCGATACAGAAAACAGGTTTTAGACCGTTTTCTTTTAGGAATGCAAATTTCTTAGCAACGAACTCGTCTGATTCGTTGTGGTACTCACGACGCTCTGAGTGACCGATGATGATGTGAGTTGCACCAAAATCTTTTAGCATCTCTGGAGACATGTCGCCAGTGAACGCGCCGCTGTTGTTTACGTCAGTGTTTTGCGCGCCAAGGATGATCTTGTTACCGCCTTCTGCGATTAGACGCTCAGCAAGGTCGATGTAAAGTGCTGGTGGAGCAACTGCAACGTCAACGCCAGTTACGCCTTCAAGTTCAGCATTAAGGCCGTTTAGCAGCTCAGTTACCATTGCTTTGCTGCCGTTAAGTTTCCAGTTACCCATCACTACAGGACGACGCATAGGAATATCTCCATTATTAATTAAAAATGTAAAAAACAAACGTGATTGCGAAAGAATATAACAGAATAATTTCAGCAGATCATGATTACCGTCATGTCTTTCTTGGATAGAGTCCAATGGTTGGAGCACTGAATCTGCTGTAAAAGCGCTAAGACGAAGCAGTATCAGTGATCTGGTATACAGAATATAGCGGTTCACTCGGACTTTTCGCGCTTGGATAGGTATATTTATGAAATTATCTTACATCCAAGAAAAGGAAAGATTATGCCTCATCTGGTCATGGAATACTCAAACTCCGTCGATGAAAGAGTAAATGTGCAGGGGCTCTTGGAGGATCTCCACCAAATTGCTCTGCAAAGCGGCTTATTCGATTTCGGCTCAGTAAAATCGAGGGCGTTGCGCAGTCATCACTGGCTGGTTGGGGATGAAGGAGATAGTGTGGACTTTATTCATATTAGTTTCGAGCTGTTAGAAGGTCGGACTGAAGAGCAAAAAAGAGAGCTATCAAGAAAGCTTATTGAAGAGCTACAATCTCAAGCTGGACATGTACGAAGCTTGACAGTCAATATCCGAGATATGGATAAAACGTGTTTTCAGAAAATTGTGAATTAAGCTTTTATAGCAAAGAATTAAATTATTGAGAGTAAGATGTCGATTAAAGAGTTGCTGTTTTCTTTCCAAGGTCGAATTGGGCGAAAAACCTATTGGACATGGAATGTTGCCTATTACGTATTAATTGTTGGCTTTACGATAGGGATGAACACATTATGGCCGTCATTTGCCCATATCGTGTTGCCTGTGTTCCTGATTTTAGTGCTGATCCCCGATTTAGCAATCACAGCCAAAAGATGGCATGACCGAAATAAGTCGAGTTGGTGGCTTTTGTTAAACATCCCTCTCGTAATTGGTCGTATGACTATTCCTGTTGCTGGGCCAGGACAACAAGCCGCGCAGCCAGACTCACTCCAAGTACTAAGTTCAGCGGCCGCATTGATATGTGGTGTTTGGATATTGATAGAGTGCGGCTTTCTCAAAGGCAATGATGGTGAGAATCGCTACGGGCCAGCACCGAAATGATAAAAAAAGCCAGAGACAAACTCTGGCTTTTTTTATTTGCGTAATAGGATTTGTTGAACGGTATGATCTGCGGATTTCTTTAAGATTAACTGTGCTCGACCACGGGTAGGCAATATGTTTTGGTGCAGGTTCACTCCGTTAATAGAGCGCCATATACTTCGGGCTTTCTCAACAGCTTGTTGCTCGGTGAGCTTAGTATAGTGACTAAAGTAAGAGCCGGGCTTGGTAAAAGCACCAAGACGAAAGTTGAGGAAACGGTCAATATACCACTGTTCTATGGTTTCACTTTCTGCATCCACATACAGTGAAAAATCTAAAAAGTCAGAGACAAAAACTCGGTGAGGATCATGGGGGTAGTCCATGCCTGTTTGCAATACGTTTAATCCTTCGATGATCAGTACGTCAGGGCGGTCGATGATCTTCTCTTGATTGGTAATATCGTAAGTTATGTGTGAATAAACTGGGACCGAAAGATTGGGCTTACCTGCTTTTACGTCAGACACAAACTGCACCAAACGGCGAATATCATAGGATTCCGGAAATCCCTTACGTTGCATGATATCGCGTTCATCCAACACGCTTTTAGGATAAAGAAAACCGTCTGTTGTGACTAAGTCTACTTTAGGGTGATTATTCCAACGAGACAATAACGCCTTTAATAAACGAGCCGTGGTACTTTTTCCGACAGCAACACTGCCAGCTATCCCTATGATGAATGGGGGAGCGACCTCTTCACTTCCGAGAAACTGCTGCAATACCGAATTGCGATTTTGTCGTGCAGCGATATAGAGGTTTAATAGCCGAGCAAGTGGCAGATAAATCTCTACTGCTTCCTCAATCGTCAGATTTTCATTGACCCCTTGTAACTCCTTTAAATCATCAACAGATAAAGTCATAGGTACTGAATTTCGTAATTCAGCCCATTGTTGACGTTCAAAAGAAAGGTATGAAGTCATGCGGAATACCTGACGGTTATAAATTTAGAGCAGGGAACATACATCAAGAGACGAATATTGCAAATATCTCAGGTCGTACAATGAGTGAGAATGCGTAATTTTGCACGAAAAATCATCAAATAAACAAAAAGTCATTAAAAAGGCATTTTTTTTTAATTTAGCTATTGCAAGCAAGAAAATCATTCAATAGAATGCGCACCACTTATGCCGACTTAGCTCAGTAGGTAGAGCAACTGACTTGTAATCAGTAGGTCACCAGTTCGATTCCGGTAGTCGGCACCATTCTCTCCTTAGTAGTGAGAATGTTTTGAAAATTTGGAGGGGTTCCCGAGTGGCCAAAGGGAGCAGACTGTAAATCTGCCGGCACTGCCTTCGATGGTTCGAATCCGTCCCCCTCCACCATATTCCTAAGGAAATAGCTCTCAGAGTTACGTGTTGCGGGCATCGTATAATGGCTATTACCTCAGCCTTCCAAGCTGATGATGCGGGTTCGATTCCCGCTGCCCGCTCCACTCTATTTGAGTGCTGATATAGCTCAGGTGGTAGAGCGCATCCTTGGTAAGGATGAGGTCGGCAGTTCGAGTCTGCCTATCAGCACCAGCTCTAAAAGCAAAGTTTTCCTTTTGATATATACTTTATTACCAATATTTTTGGTTGCGTGGTCATCAAAGCCACCTAAATCCGTACCTAGAGGGACAACTCATGTCTAAAGAAAAATTTGAACGTACGAAACCGCACGTAAACGTTGGTACTATCGGCCACGTTGACCACGGTAAAACAACTCTAACTGCAGCGATCTGTACTACTCTTGCTAAAGTATACGGTGGTGAAGCGAAAGACTTCGCATCAATCGATAACGCTCCAGAAGAGCGTGAGCGCGGTATCACAATCGCAACATCTCACGTTGAGTACGACACTCCAACTCGTCACTACGCACACGTAGACTGTCCAGGACACGCGGATTATGTTAAGAACATGATCACAGGTGCTGCACAGATGGACGGTGGTATCCTAGTTGTTGCTGCGACAGATGGCCCAATGCCACAAACTCGTGAGCACATCCTACTAGGCCGTCAGGTTGGTATCCCATACATCATCGTATTCATGAACAAATGTGACATGGTTGATGATGAAGAGCTTCTAGAGCTAGTAGAAATGGAAGTTCGTGAACTTCTATCTGAGTACGACTTCCCAGGTGACGACCTACCAGTAATCCAAGGTTCTGCACTAGGCGCACTAAACGGTGAAGAGCAATGGGAATCTAAGATTGTAGAACTAGCAGAAGCGCTAGACAACTACATCCCAGAGCCAGAGCGTGCAATCGATCAGCCATTCCTAATGCCAATCGAAGACGTATTCTCAATCCAAGGTCGTGGTACAGTAGTAACTGGCCGTATCGAGCGTGGTATCCTAACAGTAGGTGACGAAGTTGCTATCGTAGGTATCAAGGAAACAACTTCAACAACATGTACTGGTGTTGAAATGTTCCGTAAGCTTCTAGACGAAGGCCGTGCAGGTGAGAACGTTGGTGCACTACTACGTGGTACTAAGCGTGACGAAGTTGAGCGTGGTCAAGTACTAGCAGCTCCAGGTTCAATCACTCCACACACTAAGTTTGAATCAGAAGTGTACGTACTGTCTAAAGATGAAGGTGGCCGTCACACACCATTCTTCAAAGGCTACCGTCCACAGTTCTACTTCCGTACAACTGACGTAACTGGTAACATCGAGCTACCAGAAGGCGTAGAAATGGTAATGCCAGGCGACAACATCAAGATGACTGTTGAGCTAATCGCACCAATCGCGATGGACGAAGGTCTACGTTTCGCGATCCGTGAAGGTGGCCGTACAGTTGGTGCTGGTGTTGTTGCTAAAATCTTCGAATAATTCCTCGGAATTGCTGAAGATGTCGGAAAAATCTTTGAATAAGATTTGACGAACCAGTAGCAAAAAGGGCATCATTTGATGCCCTTTTTCTGCACTAAATTTTGATGTTTGCTTTTTTCTTATCCAGGCAAGCATTAAGCAGGATTTTTTTGAATTGGATTTCGGTCTGAATCAATAAAAGAGTACACCAAAATCAATTTTCGTTTGGTGTTTATGGATTTGCCCTGCAACAGCGGGGTTGTTGTCGTCTATATTAAGACTTGTGACAGGTTGGTTTTATGAAAGCAAATAATGCTGAAACTCCTGAAAGCTCAAATGGCGCAGATATCTTTAAGTGGATTGTCACTTTCGTTCTGCTAGCTGCCGCTGTTGTGGGTAATTACCTGTATGGTGAGATGTCTGTAGTGGTTCGCGCTGCAGCGGTTGTTGTTCTTATCGCCGTAGCACTTGGTGTTGCAGCTACAACAACGAAAGGTAAAGCTGCGATCAGCTTTGCTAAAGAATCCCGTATGGAAGTTCGCAAAGTGGTTTGGCCTACTCGCCAAGAAACTATGCAAACAACTCTGATCGTTTTGGCTGTAAGTATTGTAATGGCTCTAGCGCTTTGGGGCATTGACGGCATCATGGTTCGTCTTGTCGCTCTAGCGACTGGGGTATAGAGGGTTTTAATTCATGAGTGAAGCTCCAAAAAAACGCTGGTATGTGGTTCAAGCCTTCTCTGGATTTGAAGGCCGTGTCGCTCAGTCTCTTCGCGAGCATATCAAAATGCACGGCATGGAAGAGCTGTTTGGTGAAGTACTGGTTCCTACTGAAGAAGTAGTGGAAATGCGTGCAGGTCAACGCCGCAAATCTGAGCGTAAGTTCTTCCCAGGATACGTTCTAGTTCAGATGATTATGAACGATGAATCATGGCACCTAGTACGCAGCGTGCCGCGTGTCATGGGCTTCATTGGTGGTACCTCAGATCGTCCTGCACCTATCACTGACAAAGAAGCTGACGCAATTCTTAACCGTCTTGAGAAAGCGAGTGAAGCACCACGCCCACGTACGATGTACGAAGCGGGTGAAGTGGTACGTGTTAACGAAGGCCCATTTGCTGACTTTAACGGTACTGTTGAAGAAGTGGATTACGAAAAGAGCCGCCTGAAAGTGTCTGTATCGATCTTTGGTCGTGCAACACCAGTTGAGCTTGAGTTTGGTCAGGTTGAAAAACTTGATTAAAAAAACACCTTTATAGGGTTGTTTAAGGCGCGAATTATGTCTATAATTTCGCGCCTTTTTACTTCTCTCGAAGTAAAAAGTTTTTAAATAACGGGGAGCTGATCGAGTGATTAGCGTCTGAACCCAAAATTAGGAAAAATCATGGCTAAGAAAGTTGAAGCTTATATCAAGCTACAAGTTGCTGCTGGTATGGCAAACCCAAGTCCACCAGTTGGTCCTGCACTAGGTCAACACGGTGTAAACATCATGGAATTCTGTAAAGCGTTCAACGCGAAAACAGAATCTATTGAGAAAGGTCTACCAACTCCAGTTGTTATCACTGTATACAACGACCGTTCTTTCACGTTCATCACTAAGACTCCACCTGCTGCTGTTCTTCTGAAGAAAGCTGCTGGCGTTAAGTCTGGTTCTGGTCGTCCAAACACTGAAAAAGTGGGTACAGTAACTGACGCTCAAATCCAAGAAATCGCAGAAACTAAAGCTGCTGATTTGACTGGTGCTGACATCGAAGCAATGAAGCGTTCAATCGCTGGTACTGCTCGTTCAATGGGCCTAGTGGTAGAGGGTTAATAAGATGGCTAAACTAACTAAGCGCATGCGCGTAATCCGCGAAAAAGTTGACGTAACTAAAGAATACGAAATCAACGAAGCTGTAGCTCTTCTTCAAGAACTAGCGACTGCTAAATTCGTAGAGTCTGTTGACGTTGCTGTTAACCTAGGCATCGATGCTCGTAAATCTGACCAGAACGTACGTGGTGCAACTGTACTACCTCACGGTACTGGCCGCGAAATCCGCGTTGCAGTGTTCACTCAAGGTGCAAATGCTGAAGCAGCTAAAGAAGCTGGCGCAGACATCGTTGGTATGGAAGATCTTGCTGAGCAAGTGAAGAAAGGCGAAATGAACTTCGACGTAGTTGTTGCTTCTCCAGATGCAATGCGCGTTGTAGGTCAACTAGGTACTATCCTAGGTCCTCGCGGTCTAATGCCAAACCCTAAAGTTGGTACTGTAACTCCTAACGTTGCTGAAGCAGTTAAAAACGCTAAAGCTGGTCAGGT
This sequence comes from Vibrio sp. NTOU-M3, assembly GCF_040869035.1. Lineage (NCBI taxonomy): Bacteria > Pseudomonadati > Pseudomonadota > Gammaproteobacteria > Vibrionales > Vibrionaceae > Vibrio > Vibrio sp. NTOU-M3. The sequence goes on along the minus strand of NZ_CP162100.1, from coordinate 2,926,634 downwards.
TCGTTACCGTAACGACAAAAACGGCATCATCCACACTACAATTGGTAAAGCAAACTTCTCTGCTGAGCAGATCAAAGAGAACCTAGAAGCGCTTCTAGTTGCTCTGAAGAAAGCTAAGCCATCTTCTGCTAAAGGTACATTCCTGCAGAAAGTAAGCATCTCTACTACTATGGGTGCTGGTGTTGCTGTTGATCAGGGTAGCCTGAACACTCAAGCTTAATATATTTGCTTAGGCGTGAAATTTGTGTATAATTTCGCGCCTAATATTTGTGGTTGGGGCTGATCTTTACTTTATGGTGATAGGAATACTTATTAGCATAATTTAAGACCCAGTCTCCGTCCAAGACCGTAGGTGTTTATTTTAAATAGACTTAATTTTCCTACGTAGATGGTGCCCGAACTGACAGAAAGCTCTATGTAAATAGTTAACTTTCTTCTGGGAAGCACCTCAATAACTCTCACTGTCGTGATGATAGTGAGTGGTGTAACGACAACCAGGAGTAAATCCAAGATGGCTTTAAACCTTCAAGACAAAAAAGCAATTGTTGCTGAAGTCAACGAAGCTGCCAGTGGTGCACTTTCTGCAGTTGTAGCTGATTCTCGTGGCGTAGAAGTGGGCGCGATGACTTCACTACGTAAACAAGCTCGCGAAGCGGGTGTTTACGTACGAGTTGTTCGTAACACACTTATGCGTCGTGCGGTTGAAGGTACAGACTACGAGTGTCTAAAAGAGACATTTACTGGTCCTACTCTAATCGCGTTCTCAAATGAGCACCCAGGTGCTGCAGCGCGTCTTTTCAAAGACTTCGCTAAAGAGAACAAAGACTTCGAGATCAAAGCTGCTGCATTTGAAGGCGCGCTAACTGACGCTGAAGTACTAGCGACACTACCAACTTACGACGAAGCTATCGCACGCCTAATGATGTGCATGAAAGAAGCTTCTGCAGGCAAGCTGGTACGTACTATCGCTGCACTACGCGACCAAAAAGAAGAAGCTGCTGCTTAAGCCTTGCTTTTCACTGGTTGCTATTTAAACTTATTGTTGATTTAAAAGAGAATTGTTATGTCTATCACTAACGAGCAAATCCTAGACGCAGTTGCAGAAATGTCTGTAATGCAAGTTGTTGAACTAATCGAAGCAATGGAAGAGAAATTCGGTGTTTCTGCTGCTGCTGCTGTTGTAGCTGGCGGCGCTGCTGCAGGCGAAGCTGCTGCTGAGCAAACTGAATTCGACGTAATCCTAGAATCTGCTGGCGGTAACAAAGTTGCTGTAATCAAAGCAGTACGTGGCGCAACTGGCCTAGGTCTTAAAGAAGCTAAAGCTCTTGTAGACGGTGCTCCTGCTCCTCTGAAAGAAGGCATCGAGAAAGATGAAGCTGAAGCTCTTAAAGCTCAGCTAGAAGAAGCTGGTGCAACTGTTGCTGTTAAGTAATTATTGCATAGTTTCTTAGCCTAACGGCTAATGGCTGGTGGTTTTGTAACCACCGGCCTTTTTGCGCTGTAGGGTATAGGCGAATTTTCCCGCTGTTTAAGCGTCTTTACCTGAGCAAAATACATTTCATTTCATCGTAATGGAATGTCACTACAGTAAACAGCTATTTAGTCACTGTCCCTTACCCCCCTTAAGTAACTAGGTGTGGGCGGACAGTTTGGGTCACTTATCAGCGAGCTGAGGAACCCCATGGTTTACTCTTATACCGAGAAAAAGCGCATCCGTAAGGACTTTGGTACTCGTCCACAAGTTTTGGACATTCCATACCTGCTATCGATCCAGCTCGATTCGTTCGAAAAGTTCATCGAACAGGATCCTGAAGGGCAATACGGTCTTGAGGCTGCTTTCCGTTCTGTATTCCCGATTCAGAGCTACAACGGCAATTCCGAGCTGCAATACGTTAGCTACCGTCTTGGTGAGCCAGTTTTTGACGTTAAAGAATGTCAAATCCGCGGTGTTACATATTCAAAACCACTACGCGTTAAATTACGCTTGGTTATTTTTGATAAAGACGCGCCAGCAGGTACTGTAAAAGACATTAAAGAACAAGAAGTCTACATGGGTGAGATTCCACTCATGACAGACAATGGTACCTTCGTAATCAATGGTACCGAGAGGGTTATCGTATCCCAGCTGCACAGAAGCCCAGGCGTTTTCTTCGACAGCGATAAGGGTAAGACCCACTCATCAGGTAAAGTTCTATATAACGCACGTATCATTCCTTACCGTGGTTCATGGTTAGACTTTGAGTTTGATCCTAAGGACAATCTATACGTACGTATTGACCGCCGTCGTAAGCTACCAGCATCTATCATTCTTCGCGCACTTGGTAAGACGACAGAAGAGATTCTGGATATCTTCTTCGAGAAGGTGAACTTCGAAGTAAAAGATCAAACTCTACTCATGGAGCTTGTTCCTGATCGTCTACGTGGTGAAACTGCGTCATTCGATATCGAAGCTAATGGCAAAACTTACGTTGAAACTGGTCGTCGTGTAACTGCACGCCACATCCGTCAACTTGAAAAAGATGGCGTTGATCATATCGAAGTGCCAGTTGAGTACATCGTAGGCAAAGTTGCATCGAAAGATTACATCAACGAAGCGACTGGTGAAATCATTGTTGGTGCAAACCAAGAAATCAGCCTTGAAGCATTAGCGAACCTTTCGCAAGCTGGCCACAAAGCTCTGGAAGTTCTATTTACGAACGATCTAGACCACGGTCCATTCATGTCAGAAACTCTACGTATTGACAGCACTGTTGATCGTATTTCTGCATTGGTAGAAATCTACCGCATGATGCGCCCTGGTGAGCCACCAACAAAAGAAGCTGCTGAAGCACTATTCGAAAGCCTATTCTTCTCTGAAGAGCGTTACGATCTATCGACTGTTGGTCGTATGAAGTTTAACAGCTCTATCGAACGTGAAGATGCTCAAGAGCAAGGCACACTTGACGAAACTGATATCGTTGAAGTGATGAAGAAGCTTATCGCTATCCGTAACGGCATCGGTGAAGTGGACGATATCGACCACCTAGGTAACCGTCGTATCCGCAGCGTTGGCGAAATGGCAGAAAACCAATTCCGCGTTGGTCTAGTACGTGTTGAACGTGCTGTTAAAGAGCGTCTAAGCCTTGGCGACCTTGATGCAATCATGCCTCAAGATCTAATCAACGCTAAGCCGATCTCTGCTGCGGTTAAAGAATTCTTTGGCTCTTCACAGCTTTCACAGTTCATGGACCAAAACAACCCGTTATCAGAAGTTACGCATAAGCGTCGTATCTCTGCATTGGGTCCTGGTGGTCTTACTCGTGAACGTGCTGGCTTCGAAGTACGTGACGTACACGTAACTCACTACGGTCGTCTATGTCCTATCGAAACGCCTGAAGGTCCAAACATCGGTCTGATCAACTCTCTATCTGCGTTTGCGCGTTGTAACGAGTACGGTTTCCTAGAGACTCCATACCGTCGCGTAGTAGATGGCGTAGTAACAGACGAAGTAGATTACCTATCTGCTATTCAGGAAGGTCAGTACGTTATCGCTCAGGCGAACACTGTTCTTACTGAAGAAGGCACATTCTCTGAAGAGCTAATCACTGCTCGTCAGAAAGGTGAATCTGGCCTACACCCACGCGAACATGTTGACTACATGGACGTTGCAACTAACCAGGTTGTATCTATTGCTGCATCGCTTATCCCGTTCCTAGAACACGATGATGCGAACCGTGCATTGATGGGTGCCAACATGCAACGTCAGGCAGTTCCAACACTTAAGGCTGACAAGCCTCTAGTTGGTACTGGTATTGAGCGTAACATCGCCGTTGACTCTGGTGTTACAGCGGTAGCGAAACGTGGTGGTGTAATCCAGTCTGTAGATGCTTCTCGTATCGTTGTTAAAGTTAACGAAGACGAGCTGATCCCTGGTGAAGCGGGTATCGATATCTACAACCTAACTAAATACACTCGTTCTAACCAAAACACGTGTATCAACCAGCGTCCATGTGTGATGCCGGGTGAACCTGTAGCGCGTGGTGACGTTCTTGCTGATGGTCCTTCAACAGACCTTGGTGAGCTTGCGCTTGGTCAGAACATGCGTATCGCATTCATGCCTTGGAACGGTTACAACTTCGAAGACTCGATCTTAGTATCTGAGCGCGTAGTTCAAGAAGACCGTTTCACGACTATCCACATTCAAGAGCTATCTTGTGTGGCGCGTGATACTAAGCTTGGTGCTGAAGAAATCACAGCTGACATTCCAAACGTAGGTGAGTCTGCTCTGTCTAAACTAGACGAGTCAGGTATCGTTTACATCGGTGCGGAAGTGAAAGGCGGTGATATCCTTGTAGGTAAAGTAACGCCTAAAGGTGAAACTCAGCTCACTCCTGAAGAGAAGCTACTACGTGCTATCTTTGGTGAGAAAGCGTCAGACGTTAAAGATACGTCTCTACGCGTGCCAAATTCTGTTTCAGGTACGATCATCGATGTTCAAGTATTTACTCGTGACGGTGTTGAAAAAGACAAACGTGCACTTGAAATTGAACAGATGCAGCTTAAAGAAGCGAAGAAAGACCTTACTGAAGAATTCCAGATTCTTGAGGGTGGCCTTCTAAACCGTGTTAAAGCTGTACTAATCGACGGTGGCTACACTGAAGCGAAACTAGATGCTATCGATCGTAAGAAGTGGTTAGAACTAACGCTTGAAAACGATGCTCAACAGACTCAGCTAGAGCAACTAGCAGAGCAGTATGATGAGCTACGTGCAGACTTCGATAAGAAATTCGAAACTAAGCGTCGCAAGATCACACAAGGTGATGATCTAGCTCCTGGCGTACTGAAGATCGTGAAAGTTTACCTAGCGGTTAAACGTCGCATCCAGCCTGGTGATAAGATGGCGGGTCGTCACGGTAACAAGGGTGTAATCTCTAAGATCAACCCTGTTGAAGACATGCCTTACGATGAAAAAGGTCAGCCTGTAGACATCGTACTTAACCCACTGGGTGTACCTTCGCGTATGAACATCGGTCAGATCCTAGAAGTACACTTAGGTCTGGCAGCGAAAGGTATCGGTGACAAGATCAACCAGATGGTGAAAGAGCAGCAAGAGCTAGCTAAGTTCCGTGACTTCCTACAGAAGGTTTACGATCTTGGTGAGACACGTCAGAAAGTAGACGTTGCGTCTCTATCTGATGATGAAGTTCGTACGCTGATCAAAAACCTACGTGGCGGTCTACCGATCGCGACTCCAGTATTTGATGGTGCTTCTGAACAATCAATCAAAGAGCTATTGAAACTAGGTGACCTACCAGAGTCTGGTCAGCTAACGCTGTTTGATGGTCGCACAGGTGATGCGTTTGAGCGTCCTGTAACTGTTGGTTACATGTACATGCTGAAACTGAACCACCTTGTTGATGACAAGATGCACGCTCGTTCAACTGGTTCGTACAGCCTAGTAACTCAGCAACCACTTGGTGGTAAAGCTCAGTTCGGTGGTCAGCGTTTCGGTGAGATGGAAGTATGGGCACTAGAAGCATACGGTGCTGCTTACACGCTTCAAGAAATGCTAACAGTTAAGTCGGATGACGTTAACGGCCGTACTAAGATGTATAAGAACATCGTAGATGGCAACCACAGCATGGAACCTGGCATGCCAGAATCGTTCAACGTATTGTTGAAAGAGATCCGCTCGCTAGGTATCAACATCGAGCTAGAAGACGAAGAGTAATCTCTTTCTCTCTTGACTAAGGTCGAGAGAATCAAAGGCGATTATTTGGTAGAAGGTGCTCACTTTTGCGGGTGAGCTCCTTTTAACTCCTTACAGGAGCTGATTGTGAAAGACTTATTAAACTTTCTAAAAGCACAGCATAAGACCGAAGAATTTGATGCAATCAAAATCGGTCTATCTTCACCAGACATGATTCGTTCATGGTCTTTCGGTGAAGTTAAAAAACCTGAAACGATCAACTATCGTACGTTCAAACCTGAGCGCGATGGTCTGTTCTGTGCGCGTATCTTTGGTCCAGTTAAAGACTACGAATGTCTTTGTGGTAAGTACAAGCGCCTGAAACACCGTGGTGTTATCTGTGAGAAGTGTGGTGTAGAAGTTACACAGACTAAAGTTCGTCGTGACCGTATGGGCCACATCGAGCTTGCTTCACCAGTGGCTCACATCTGGTTCCTAAAATCGCTACCGTCTCGTATCGGTCTACTGATGGATATCCCTCTACGTGATATCGAACGTGTTCTTTACTTCGAAATGTACGTAGTAACTGAACCAGGTATGACGGATCTAGAAAAAGGTCAGATGCTAACTGAAGAAGAGTATCTAGACCGTTTAGAAGAGTGGGGCGACGAGTTCACCGCTAAGATGGGTGCAGAGGCAATCAAGGATCTTCTAGGTTCTATGGATCTGCACGCAGAAACTGAACAAATGCGTGAAGAACTAGAGTCTACAAACTCTGAAACTAAGCGCAAGAAAGTAACTAAGCGCCTTAAGCTGGTAGAAGCGTTCATCGCATCTGGCAACAACCCAGAGTGGATGATCCTAACTGTACTTCCAGTACTTCCGCCAGATCTACGTCCTCTAGTACCACTAGATGGCGGCCGCTTTGCGACTTCTGATCTGAACGATCTATACCGTCGTGTGATCAACCGTAACAACCGTTTGAAGCGTCTTCTAGAGCTAGCTGCTCCGGACATCATCGTACGTAACGAAAAACGTATGCTGCAAGAGTCTGTTGATGCGCTACTAGATAACGGTCGTCGTGGTCGTGCGATCACAGGTTCGAACAAGCGTCCTCTGAAATCTCTTGCTGATATGATCAAGGGTAAACAAGGTCGTTTCCGTCAGAACCTTCTAGGTAAACGTGTAGACTACTCTGGCCGTTCTGTAATCACAGTAGGTCCATACCTTCGTCTACACCAGTGTGGTCTTCCTAAGAAGATGGCACTTGAGCTATTCAAACCATTTATCTACAGCAAGTTAGAGACTCGTGGTCTTGCGACGACAATCAAAGCTGCTAAGAAGATGGTAGAGCGCGAAGAAGCGGTAGTTTGGGATATCCTAGACGAAGTCATCCGTGAACACCCAGTACTATTGAACCGTGCACCTACACTTCACCGTCTAGGTATCCAGGCGTTCGAACCAGTACTAATCGAAGGTAAAGCGATTCAGCTACACCCACTAGTGTGTGCGGCGTATAACGCGGACTTCGATGGTGACCAAATGGCGGTTCACGTACCTCTAACTCTAGAGGCACAGCTTGAAGCTCGTACCCTGATGATGTCGACAAACAACATTCTGTCGCCAGCATCAGGTGATCCGATCATCGTACCTTCTCAGGACGTTGTATTGGGCTTGTACTACATGACTCGTGAAAAGATCAACGTTAAAGGTGAAGGTATGTACCTTGCTGGACCAGCAGAGGCTGAGAAAGCATACCGCACCAAACAAGCTGAACTTCATGCTCGCGTTAAAGTACGTATTACAGAAACTGTTGTAGATGAAGATGGCAACAGCACAACTGAGACTAAGATGGTTGATACAACTATCGGTCGTGCAATGCTATGGCAAATCGTGCCAGCTGGTCTACCGTACAGCATCGTTAACCAAAAGCTAGGTAAGAAGCAAATCTCTAACCTACTAAACGAGGCGTACCGTAAACTAGGTCTGAAAGACACGGTAATCTTCGCTGACCAAATCATGTACACAGGTTTCGCATACGCTGCACTATCTGGTGTGTCTGTTGGTATCGACGATATGGTTGTACCACCTGCGAAATACACTGAGATTTCTGAAGCGGAAGAAGAAGTTCGCGAGATTCAAGAACAGTACCAATCTGGTCTTGTAACCGCGGGTGAGCGCTACAACAAAGTGATCGATATCTGGGCATCGACCAACGATCGTGTTGCAAAAGCGATGATGGAGAACCTTTCATCTGAGACGGTAATTAACCGTGATGGTGAAGAAGAGCAGCAAGAGTCATTTAACAGCATCTATATGATGGCTGACTCAGGTGCTCGTGGTTCTGCAGCTCAGATTCGTCAGCTTGCAGGTATGCGTGGTCTGATGGCACGTCCAGATGGTTCAATCATCGAAACGCCGATCACTGCGAACTTTAAAGAAGGTCTAAACGTACTTCAGTACTTTATCTCAACGCACGGTGCTCGTAAGGGTCTTGCGGATACAGCACTGAAAACAGCGAACTCGGGTTACCTAACTCGTCGTCTAGTAGACGTTGCTCAAGACGTTGTTGTAACTGAACATGACTGTGGCACTCATGAGGGTGTTGACATGATGCCTCACATCGAGGGTGGTGATGTTAAAGTTGCACTAACTGAGCTAGCGCTAGGTCGTGTAGTAGCTGAAGACGTTCTTAAGCCAGGTACTGAAGATGTTCTGATTCCACGTAACACTCTAATTGATGAGAAGTGGTGTCAGATCATGGAAGAGAACTCAGTAGACAGCATGAAAGTGCGCTCTGTGGTTACTTGTGATTCTGACTTCGGTTGTTGTGCACAGTGTTATGGTCGTGACCTAGCACGTGGTCACCTAGTAAACCAAGGTGAAGCAGTAGGCGTTATCGCTGCTCAGTCAATCGGCGAACCAGGTACACAGCTTACGATGCGTACGTTCCACATCGGTGGTGCGGCATCTACTGCAGCAGCAGAGAACAGCATCCAAGCTAAGAACACAGGTTCTGTGAAGCTACACAACGCGAAGTTCGTAACGAACAAAGACGGTAAGCTAGTTATCACTTCTCGTGCATCTGAACTAACCATCATCGATGAGTTCGGCCGTACGAAAGAGAAACACAAACTGCCATACGGTTCTCTACTGTCTAAAGGCGATAACGACGCAGTTGAAGCTGGTGAAACAGTGGCTAACTGGGAAGCGCACACCATGCCAATCATCACTGAAGTGGCAGGTCGTATCCAGTTTGTAGATATGATCGATGGTGTAACCGTTTCTCGTCAAACAGATGACCTAACTGGCCTTTCTTCAAGTGAAGTAACTGACGCTGCGGCTCGTCCATCAGCAGGTAAAGATATGCGTCCAGCTATCAAACTTGTTGATGCAGCGGGTAACGATGTAATGATCCCTGGTACTGAAATGCCAGCTCACTACTTCCTACCAGGCAAAGCGATCGTGAACATTGAAGATGGTGCAGAAGTAGGCGTAGGTGACACGTTAGCACGTATTCCACAGAAATCTGGCGGTAACAAAGATATCACCGGTGGTCTACCTCGCGTTGCGGACCTATTCGAAGCACGTAAGCCAAAAGAGCCAGCAATCCTTGCTGAGCACACTGGTACAGTGAGCTTTGGTAAAGAGACAAAAGGTAAGCGTCGTCTAGTTATCACTCGCGAAAGCGGTGAAGCTTATGAAGAGATGATTCCTAAACATCGCCAGCTAAACGTATTTGAAGGTGAGAAAGTGGAACGTGGTGATGTGATCGCCGACGGTCCAGAATCTCCGCATGACATCCTTCGTCTACGTGGTGTACACGCAGTAACACAATACATCGCGAACGAAGTTCAAGAAGTATACCGTTTACAAGGCGTTAAGATTAACGATAAGCACATTGAGACTATCGTTCGTCAAATGCTACGTAAGTGTACTATCACACATGCGGGTGACTCAGAGTTCTTACCTGGTGAGCAAGTAGAATATGCAAATGTTAAAATTGCAAACCGTCTACTTGAAGCAGAAGGTAAAGAGCCTGCACGTTTTGAGCGTGAGCTATTAGGTATTACTAAGGCATCTCTAGCAACTGAGTCGTTTATTTCTGCGGCATCGTTCCAAGAGACAACTCGCGTACTAACGGAAGCGGCAGTTTCTGGTAAACGTGATGATCTACGTGGTCTGAAAGAAAACGTAATTGTAGGTCGTTTGATTCCTGCAGGTACTGGTTTTGCGTATCACCAAGATCGCCAAGCTAAGCGTGATCAAGAGCAAGAAGGTCCATCTGCTGAACAAGCAACGGATAACCTAGCAGCACTTCTAAACGCTGGTTTCTCTTCGGAAGAATAATCGCTCCGAGTAAAATAATAAAAGGCACCGAAAGGTGCCTTTTTGGTATTCTCTTTTTGAGATATTTAAACCTAATAGCGAGTACTAAGCGGAAGTTCTATCAAGCTCCGGGAGGGACTGCGAGACTATCGGCGATTTGCTGAATTAATTCGTCCTCAACTTCAAAACGTACTTCTATGATCTCGCCAATCAAAGATAAGTTACTATCAAAATCACTTAAGTTGTCATCTTCAGCAATAGAGGCATATTTATCCGTGAAATTGAGTAGAGGCTCTGTTGTAAGAACGATCTTGCCATAGGTTTGGTTGATTTCATCGGTTGCTTCAAACCCAGTCGCGCGCCATTTATCCATGACCATGTCGTAGATCTTAAAATGTCCCTCTGATATATAGTCGACAAGGTGTTGGCAGAATGACTGAAGTTCAGTCGCGGAAGGGAGTTTAGCAAGAGAAGGTTTTGTAGAGCAGGGCTGAAGATCAGCAAGCTTACAGTATTCGACGATTAATAATTGCCGTTTTTCTAGCCAATGATCGATGACTTCACTAGAGCCACCCCACTGTTCTTGCGTTTGTTTGAATTTATTTAGCATGACCATGCCCTCATGATCGGATCACATCTCCGGTGATCATTAAGCCTTGCTTGGCAAAGCGTTCTTAAAGGTATAAACCTTAGTCCTTACAGTAATTTATAGTCTGAATATTTCGTGACTACAAACTCTAGTATGAAATTAGATTGCCAGTAAAATAACGACACTGCAAGCAATGAGGATTAAACATGTCGAAGAAAGGTGAACTAAACCAAATAGAAAAAGCCTACTGGTGTGTTGTTTCAGGAAGTAACATTTTTTTGCAAGATCAGCAGCTGCCATTTGGAGCAGGGGAGAAGTATGGTTTTGAAAATGTTGATGCCATACAAATTGGAACTTACAACACATTCCCGGTAATGTGGCTCAACGAAAGTGATTTAGTTGGCAATTTAGAATTCACTTCATTGCGCGACTGCTTACACTTTCCAGAAGAGTTATATCTGTTACTCAGTCGTGCGGTACAGTATGGTCATATGTATCAATCAATTCGTTTTTGCCCACAATGCGGTGGTCGCACACACTTGAACATCAATCAACTTGCGATGCAGTGCTCTGATTGTCGCGCACTACATTATCCGAGAGTATTTCCTTGTATTATTGTTGCGGTGCGCAATGAGAACCAAATATTGTTGGCGCAACACCCTCGTCACAGAAATGGAATGTATACCGTAATCGCCGGTTTTGTCGAGGTAGGAGAGACGTTGGAACAATGTGTAGAACGAGAAGTTTTTGAAGAAACGGGAATCCGAGTTAAGAACATTCGATATTACGGTAGCCAACCATGGGCCTTTCCAAGTAGCTTGATGGCTGCCTTTTTTGCGGATTATGAGTCGGGAAATATTAAGCCAGATTATACTGAACTCAGTGATGCAGGCTGGTTCTCTCCTGAAAATATGCCAGAGGTGGCTCCTAAAGGAACAATTGCACGTCAGTTGATTGATCAAACTGTATTAGAAATTGTAGAGAGCAAAAAAAACCCTCCAATGAAGGAGGGGGTAAGTAAGATGTCGTTATGAGATGCTGAGTCTCAAGTACTCAGTATTGTAATTGTAGTTTTCGCTAGCAAACAAATTTTTAACACTGTTATTGTGTACTGGCAAACGAACTGTTCATCTAAAAGTTAATAACTTGATCCAGGTTGCAAAGCACGCAGCTTTTGAGATGGAAACAGTGTTAGAATACGAGCGAAATAAATGAAGTTAATTGAATTGGAATAACGGAATGACAGAATTAAAAAATGATCGTTATCTGCGCGCATTACTTAAAGAATCAGTAGACTACACACCTGTATGGATGATGCGTCAGGCTGGTCGTTATTTACCTGAGTATAAAGCCACACGTGCGCAAGCTGGCGACTTTATGTCTTTATGTAAAAATGCAGAACTTGCATCTGAAGTGACGCTTCAGCCATTGCGCCGTTTTCCTCTTGATGCAGCCATTTTATTTTCTGACATTCTAACGATTCCAGATGCAATGGGGCTTGGTCTACGTTTTGCAGCTGGTGAAGGCCCAGTGTTTGATAATCCAATTACCTGCAAAGCAGACGTAGAGAAAATCGGTCTGCCGGATCCTGAAGGTGAGCTGCAATATGTAATGAATGCAGTACGTCAGATCCGCAAAGATTTGAATGGTGATGTTCCACTGATTGGCTTCTCTGGCAGCCCTTGGACACTAGCAACTTACATGGTGGAAGGTGGCAGTTCAAAAGCATTCACTAAGATCAAGAAGATGATGTATGCAGAACCACAAATGCTGCACCTTCTGCTAGATAAACTGGCAGACAGCGTTATTGAATACCTAAACGCGCAAATTAAAGCGGGTGCGCAGTCTGTAATGGTGTTTGATACATGGGGAGGCGTTCTTACTCCACGTGATTACAACCTATTTTCACTTCAGTACATGCACAAGATTGTTGATGGTCTGATCCGTGAAAATGATGGTCGCCGTGTACCGGTGACACTATTTACGAAGAATGGTGGCATGTGGCTTGAACAAATCGCAGCTACTGGCTGTGACGCAGTGGGTCTGGACTGGACAATCAACATTGCAGACGCGAAAGCACGTATTGGTGATAAAGTGGCACTTCAAGGCAACATGGATCCATCAATGCTATATGCATCTCCTGAGCGTATCCGAGAGGAAGTATCAAGTATCCTTGAGGGGTTTGGTGATGCTGGTACTGGCCATGTATTCAACCTAGGTCACGGTATCCACCTAGATGTGCCGCCTGAAAATGCGGGTGTGTTTGTTGAAGCAGTACACGAACTCTCTAAGCCGTATCATAAATAACAAACTAATTAATAAAGCGTCTGGTCTAATCAGGCGCTTTTTTGTTATTGGCTAAACTACTGGTTATACTTCAAATACCGCTATTAAGGGATTACACGTAGAGATGAAAACTCGTGACAAGATCGTATTCGCTGCTCTTGAGTTGTTTAACAAACATGGAGAGCGGAATATAACGACTAACCATATTGCTGCTCACATCGATATTAGCCCTGGTAACCTCTACTATCACTATCGAAACAAGCAAGAAATTGTCCGAGAAATCTTTGCTTTATATTCGGCTGAGCTTTTAGAACGTTTCACTCCTTTTCAAGGGCAACAAGAAAGCTTAGTACTACTGAAACACTACCTTGATTCAATTTTTACCTTGATGTGGAAATATCGATTCTTTTACGCAAACTTGCCTGAAATTCTTCAGCGAGATGAGGTTCTTCATGACGATTATATACATGTTCAGGAAAAGCTGCAGAGTAACCTGATCAGTATTGTTAGAGCATTTGTTGAACTTGAATTACTGAATGTCGAAGAGGAAGAAATGCGTCCCTTTGTGACAACATTGCATTTGATTGCATCGAGTTGGCTTGGCTACCGCTCTGCAATGTCGGTAAAAACTCAAATAACTGAGCAAGTCGTCCATCAAGGAATGTTGCAAATGATTGCTGTTGTAAAGCCTAAGGCTACTAAGTCGGGATTGGAGCAGCTACAGTTGCTGGAAGAAGGGGTGAAAGCCATTCACGCCTAAAAGTCTATTTGTCATTTTTTATTTTTTGAACAGTACTTGCAAGCGAAGTTGTGATCTGTATAATACGCCGCACTGACTTGTTCAGTTGTGAACCAATGAGCAGCGAGGAGCGGACTTATCTTTTGATAAGTTAGGTAATGTATACTCAGCTTATGTTCGCGGTTAATACAATTAGCTATCTATTCTTCGGAATAACTATTCCCAGAGGTGACTCTGATATAGGGATAGTTAATCGAAAATTAACTGACAATGCATCCTAATCTTGGATGCTACGGTTTCACATAAATCAATCGGCATTCTCTCGTCTTGACGAGCTTGAGTGGCGATATTGTTTGTGTAATTTTTAATATTGGAGCTCTGTCTCATGCAGAACCAACGTATCCGTATCCGCCTTAAAGCTTTCGATTACAAACTAATCGATGCTTCTACAGCGGAAATCGTTGAAACAGCTAAGCGCACTGGCGCACAGGTTCGTGGTCCAATCCCACTACCTACTCGTAAAGAGCGTTTCACAGTTCTTATCTCTCCACACGTTAACAAAGATGCTCGTGATCAGTACGAAATCCGTACTCACAAACGTCTAATCGACATCGTTGAGCCAACAGACAAAACTGTTGATGCTCTGATGCGTCTAGACCTTGCTGCGGGCGTTGACGTACAAATTAGCCTAGGTTAAGGGAGATTAGAAGAATGATTGGTCTAATCGGTCGTAAAGTGGGTATGACCCGCGTATTTACTGAAGAAGGCGTTTCTATCCCAGTAACTGTTGTTGAGGTTGAAGCAAACCGTGTATCTCAAGTTAAAACTCTTGAGACAGATGGCTACGCAGCAATCCAGGTAACTACTGGTGCAAAGAAAGCTAACCGCGTATCTAAACCAGAAGCAGGTCACTTTGCGAAAGCAGGTGTTGAAGCTGGCCGTGGTCTTTGGGAATTCCGTTTGGAAAACGGTGAAGAGTTCGAAGTTGGTGCTGAGCTAACAGTTGAACTATTCAACGAAACTAAGAAAGTAGACGTTACTGGTACATCTAAGGGTAAAGGTTTCCAAGGTGCTGTTAAGCGTTGGAACTTCCGTACTCAAGATATGACTCACGGTAACTCATTGTCTCACCGTGCTCCTGGTTCTATCGGTCAATGTCAGACTCCAGGTCGCGTGTTTAAAGGCAAGAAAATGGCAGGTCACATGGGTGCTGAGCGTGTAACGACTCAAAACCTAGAGATCGTACGTGTTGACGCTGAGCGCAACCTGCTTCTTATTAAAGGTGCAGTCCCAGGCTCAACTGGCGGCAACGTGATCGTTAAACCAGCTGTTAAAGCATAACGTCTCAGGAGTAAGTAATGGAACTTATGGTTAAAGGTGCTGATGCACTAACTGTTTCTGAAACTACTTTCGGACGTGAGTTTAACGAAGCTCTTGTACACCAAGTAGTTGTTGCGTATGCAGCAGGTGCTCGTCAAGGTACACGTGCTCAGAAAACACGTTCAGAAGTATCTGGCGGTGGCGCTAAGCCATGGCGTCAAAAAGGTACTGGCCGCGCACGTGCTGGTACAATCCGTAGCCCAATCTGGCGTACAGGTGGTGTTACTTTTGCTGCGAAACCACAAGATCACAGCCAAAAAGTTAACAAGAAAATGTACCGTGGTGCTATGAAGAGCATTCTTTCTGAGCTAGTTCGTCAAGAACGTCTAATCGTTGTTGATAACTTCTCAGTAGAAGCGCCAAAAACTAAAGAGCTTGTAGCTAAGCTTAAAGAGCTTGAGCTAACTGACGCTCTAATCGTGACTAGCGAAGTAGATGAAAATCTATTCCTAGCTGCTCGTAACCTATACAAAGTTGACGCACGTGACGTAGCTGGTATTGATCCAGTTTCACTAATCGCGTTCGACAAAGTTGTAATGACTGCTGAAGCAGTTAAGCAAGTTGAGGAGATGCTAGCATGATCACTGAAGAGCGTATCCTAAAAGTTCTACGTGCTCCGCACATCTCTGAAAAAGCAACTATGGCTGCTGAAAAAGCGAACACTATCGTTTTTAAAGTAGCTAAAGATGCAACTAAAAAAGAGATCAAAGCAGCTGTAGAAAAGCTATTTGAAGTTGAAGTTAAGTCTGTAAATACTCTTATCACTAAGGGTAAGACCAAACGTCAAGGTCTACGCCAAGGTCGCCGCAGCGACGTTAAGAAAGCGTACGTTACTTTGAAAGAAGGTCAAGATCTTGACTTTGTTGGCGGCGCGGAATAACAGGAGTAGTTGAGAAATGGCTATTGTTAAATGTAAGCCGACTTCGGCTGGTCGTCGTCACGTTGTTAAAGTTGTTAACGCTGACCTACACAAAGGTAAGCCTTACGCACCTCTTCTAGAGAAAAACTCTAAGAATGGTGGTCGTAACAACAACGGTCGTATCACAGTACGTCACATCGGCGGTGGTCACAAACACCACTACCGTGTAATTGACTTCAAACGTACTAAAGATGGCATTCCAGCGAAAGTTGAGCGTCTAGAATACGATCCAAACCGTAGCGCAAACATCGCTCTAGTTCTGTACGCAGACGGTGAGCGTCGTTACATCATCGCACCTAAAGGTGTTCAAGCAGGTGACCAGATTCAATCTGGTGTGGATGCGCCAATTAAAGCAGGTAACACTCTGCCAATGCGCAATATCCCAGTAGGTTCTACTGTACACTGTGTTGAACTTAAACCTGGTAAAGGTGCTCAGCTAGCTCGTTCGGCTGGTGCTTATGCTCAAATCGTTGCTCGCGACGGTGCATACGTAACTATCCGTCTACGTTCTGGTGAGATGCGTAAAGTATTGTCTGAAGGCCGTGCAACAATCGGTGAAGTAGGCAATGCAGAACACATGCTACGTGAACTAGGTAAAGCTGGTGCTAACCGCTGGCGCGGTGTTCGTCCAACCGTTCGCGGTGTGGTAATGAACCCGGTTGACCACCCACACGGTGGTGGTGAAGGTCGCACATCTGGTGGTCGTCACCCAGTTTCTCCTTGGGGTATGCCAACTAAAGGCTTTAAGACCCGTAAGAACAAACGCACTGACAAGTACATCGTACGTCGTCGTAACAAGTAATCTATATAAGAGGATAAGCCATGCCACGTTCTCTCAAGAAAGGTCCATTTATTGACCTACACTTGCTGAAGAAGGTAGAGAAAGCGGTGGAAAGCGGAGACAAAAAGCCTATTAAGACTTGGTCCCGTCGCTCAATGATCATTCCTACAATGATCGGTTTGACCATCGCTGTCCATAATGGTCGTCAGCACGTACCAGTTTTCGTAACCGAAGAAATGATCGGTCACAAGCTGGGCGAATTCGCACCAACTCGTACTTACCGCGGTCACGCTGCGGATAAGAAAGCTAAGAAGCGTTAAGGAGTAGATGATGGAAGCATTAGCTAAACATAACTTTGCTCGCATTTCGCCTCAGAAAGCTCGCTTAGTTGCAGATCAAATTCGTGGTAAATCAGTTGATCAAGCTCTAGAAATCTTGACGTTCAGCAACAAAAAAGCTGCTGATCTTATCAAGAAAGTTCTTGAATCAGCTATCGCGAACGCGGAGCACAACGAAGGTGCAGATATCGACGATCTATCAGTCGCTAAAATCTTCGTAGATGAAGGCCCGATCATGAAGCGTATTATGCCTCGTGCTAAAGGTCGTGCGGATCGTATCTTGAAGCGTTCAAGCCACATCACTGTTGTTGTTGCAGACGCTTGAGACTAGGAGAGTAAGCAATGGGTCAAAAAGTACATCCTAATGGTATTCGTTTAGGCATCGTTAAGCCTTGGAATGCTACTTGGTTTGCTAATACCAAAGAATTCGCTGACAACCTAGACGGCGACTTCAAGGTACGTCAGTTCCTAACTAAGGAACTACAAAAAGCATCTCTATCACGCATCGTTATCGAACGTCCAGCTAAGAGCATCCGTGTGACTATTCACACTGCTCGTCCAGGCGTTGTAATCGGTAAGAAAGGTGAAGACGTAGAGAAGCTACGCGCAGCTGTAGCTAAAATTGCAGGTGTACCAGCGCAAATTAACATCGCTGAAGTACGTAAACCTGAGTTAGATGCACAACTTGTTGGTGACAGCATCGCGTCTCAGCTAGAGCGTCGTGTTATGTTCCGTCGTGCTATGAAGCGCGCAGTACAAAACGCAATGCGTCTAGGCGCTAAAGGCATCAAAGTAGAAGTAAGTGGTCGTCTAGGCGGCGCTGAAATCGCACGTTCTGAGTGGTACCGTGAAGGCCGTGTGCCTCTACACACTCTACGTGCTGACATTGATTACGCAACTTCTTCGGCTCACACTCAATATGGTGTGATCGGCATTAAAGTTTGGATCTTCAAAGGTGAGATCCTAGGCGGTATGCCAGCAGCTAACGCTGTAGAGCCTAAAGGCGACAAGCCTAAGAAGCAGCGCAAAGGCCGTAAGTAAGGAGTCGACAGATGCTACAACCTAAACGTACTAAGTTCCGTAAGGTTCACACTGGTCGTAACCGCGGTCTTGCTAAAGGTACTGACGTAAGTTTCGGTACTTTCGGCTTGAAAGCTGTTGGCCGTGGTCGTCTAACTGCTCGTCAAATCGAAGCAGCACGTCGTGCAATGACGCGTCATGTTAAGCGTCAAGGTAAAATCTGGATCCGTGTGTTCCCAGACAAACCAATCACAGAAAAACCGCTTGAAGTTCGTCAAGGTAAGGGTAAAGGTAACGTTGAGTACTGGGTAGCCCAAATCCAACCTGGTAAGGTTATGTACGAAATGGACGGTGTACCTGAAGAATTGGCACGTGAAGCGTTCCGCCTAGCGGCTCGTAAACTGCCATTCAAGACTACATTTGTAACTAAGCAGGTGATGTGATGAAAGCACAAGATCTACGCGAAAAGAGCGTTGAAGAGCTTAACGCTGAGCTTTTGAATTTGCTACGTGAACAGTTCAACCTGCGCATGCAGGCTGCGACTGGTCAGCTACAGCAAACTCATACTCTGAAAGCTGTACGCCGTGATATCGCACGTGTGAAAACTGTTTTGACTGAGAAGGCAGGCGCATAATGAGCGAAGTAAAACGTACTCAACAAGGTCGTGTAGTTAGCGACAAGATGGACAAGTCTATCGTAGTTGCTATCGAGCGCATGGTTAAACACCCAATTTACGGTAAATTCGTAAAGCGCACGACTAAAGTACACGCACATGACGAAAACAATGAGTGTGGCCTAGGCGACACTGTTGAAATCGCAGAGTGTCGTCCACTGTCTAAGACTAAATCTTGGACTTTGGTAAAAGTTGTAGAAAAGGCGAAGATGTAATCTTCACTTATCTATAAAGAAACGGCTCCAAAATTATTTTTGGAGCCGTTTATTTTTTGACTACCCAATCACAAAAAAGGGTGGTACAATTCGCGTCCCTTTTAAAGAGGCAGCCCGACCCGAGATGGGTCTAGTTTTAATATTTAGCGGAGCACTAACATGATCCAAATGCAAAGTATGCTGGACGCAGCTGATAACTCAGGCGCTCGCAGCGTAATGTGTATTAAGGTTCTGGGTGGCTCTCACCGCCGTTATGCACATATCGGTGACGTTATCAAAGTTACTGTTAAGGAAGCAATTCCTCGCGGTAAAGTTAAAAAAGGTGACGTTCTGAAGGCGGTGGTAGTTCGCACCCGTAAAGGCGTACGTCGTCCAGACGGTTCTGTCATTCGCTTCGACCGAAATGCTTGTGTATTGTTGAACGACAACACTGAGCAACCAATCGGTACACGTATCTTTGGTCCTGTGACACGCGAACTTCGTGGCGATAAGTTCATGAAGATCGTTTCACTGGCTCCAGAAGTTCTGTAAGGAGCACGTAAGATGGCAGCTAAAATCCGTCGTAATGACGAAGTAATCGTTCTTGCTGGTAAAGATAAAGGCAAGAAAGGTAAAGTAACTAAGGTTCTCGCAACTGGTAAAGTTATCGTAGAAGGTATCAACCTTGTTAAGAAACACCAGAAACCTGTTCCTGCTCTAGGTATCCAAGGCGGTATCGTTGAGCAAGAAGCAGCGATCGATGTTTCTAACGTGGCTATTTTCAACGCAGCTACTGGTAAAGCGGACCGTATCGGTTTCCGTTTTGAAGACGGCAAAAAAGTTCGTTTCTTCAAGTCTAACGGCGAAACCGTTTCTAACTAATAGAAGTAATTTGGAGTTCTACTATGGCGAAACTGCATGATTACTACAAGTCGTCTGTAGTCGCTGAACTGACCAAACAGTTCAGCTACACAAGCGTCATGCAAGTCCCTAGAATCGAGAAAATCACCCTAAACATGGGTGTTGGTGAAGCAATCAACGATAAGAAACTGCTAGAAAACGCAGCTGCTGATATGGCAACGATCTCTGGTCAAAAGCCACTTATCACTAAAGCTCGTAAATCTGTAGCAGGTTTCAAAATCCGTGAAGGCTACCCTATCGGTTGTAAAGTAACCTTGCGTGGCGAACGTATGTGGGATTTTCTTGAGCGTCTAATTTCGATCGCTCTTCCACGTGTACGTGACTTCCGTGGTGTTAGCGCTAAGTCTTTTGACGGTCGCGGTAACTACAGCATGGGCGTTCGCGAGCAAATCATCTTCCCGGAAATCGACTTTGATAAAGTTGATCGTGTGCGCGGTCTTGATATTACTATCACGACGTCTGCTGGCACTGATGAGGAAGGCCGTGCTCTGCTGGCTGCCTTTAACTTCCCATTCCGTAAGTAAGGTGAAGGGTTACTGTTATGGCTAAACAATCAATGAAAGCACGTGAAGCTAAACGTGCGAAGCTAGTAGCTAAGTTCGCTGAAAAGCGTGCAGCGCTAAAAGCTATCATCAGCGATGTAAACGCATCTGAAGAAGATCGTTGGAACGCGGTTCTAAAACTGCAAACTCTTCCACGTGATTCAAGTGCATCACGTCAGCGCAACCGTTGTAACCAAACTGGTCGTCCACACGGTTACCTACGTAAGTTCGGTCTAAGCCGTATTAAGGTTCGTGAAGCTTGCATGAAAGGCGAGATTCCGGGTCTTCGTAAGGCTAGCTGGTAATTGCCACTTTTAATCATTTGGAGTAAATCATATGAGCATGCAAGATCCGATTTCGGATATGCTGACCCGCATTCGTAACGGTCAGGCAGCAAACAAAGTTGCTGTTAAGATGCCTTCTTCAAAGCTTAAAGTTGCAATCGCTGCACTACTAAAAGCTGAAGGTTACATCACTGACTTCGCTGTTGAAGGCGACGTAAAACCTGAGCTAGAAGTTACTCTTAAGTACTTCCAAGCTAAACCAGTTATCGAGCAACTAAAACGTGTTTCACGTCCAGGTCTGCGCGTCTACAAGAACAAAGACTCGCTACCATCTGTAATGGGTGGTCTAGGTGTTGCTATCGTTTCAACTTCCAAGGGTCTGATGTCAGACCGTGCTGCACGTAAAGCAGGTCTTGGTGGTGAAATCATCTGCTACGTAGCGTAATAGGAGTAGAATATGTCTCGTGTTGCTAAAGCACCTGTCGCTATTCCAGCTGGCGTAGAGGTGAAACTAAACGGCCAAGAAATCACTGTAAAAGGTGCTAAAGGCGAACTGTCTCGCGTTCTTAATGACGCAGTAGTTGTCGCTCAGGAAGATAACAACCTTACTTTCGGTCCTAAAGAAGGTGTTGCTAACGCATGGGCACAAGCAGGTACTGCTCGCGCTCTAGTTAACAACATGGTTGTTGGTGTTACTGAAGGCTTTACTAAGAAGCTAACTCTTAAAGGTGTTGGTTACCGTGCTGCTATTAAAGGCAACGCTGTAGGTCTAACACTTGGCTTCTCTCACCCAGTTGAGCACGAGTTGCCAGCGGGTATTAAAGCTGAATGTCCAAGCCAAACTGAAATCGTGATCACTGGTTGTGACAAACAACTTGTTGGTCAAGTAGCGGCTGACATTCGTTCTTACCGTGAGCCTGAGCCTTATAAAGGTAAAGGTGTTCGTTACGCAGATGAAAATGTGCGTACTAAAGAAGCTAAGAAGAAGTAAGGTAACACTATGGATAAGAAAGCATCTCGCATCCGTCGTGCTACACGTGCACGTCGTAAGATTGCAGAACTGGGTGCAACTCGCCTAGTAGTACACCGTACTCCTCGTCACGTGTACGCTCAGGTTATCGCATCAAACGGCTCTGAGGTTATCGCTTCAGCTTCTACTGTAGAAAAAGCGATCCGTGAGCAAGTGAAATACACTGGTAACATCGATGCAGCTAAAGCAGTAGGTAAAGCTATTGCTGAACGCGCTCTTGAAAAAGGCGTTGAAGCAGTTGCATTTGATCGTTCTGGTTTCCAATACCACGGTCGAGTAGCGGCGCTAGCAGAATCTGCTCGCGAAGCTGGTCTGAAATTCTAAGGTAGGGTTGGAAGATGGCTAAAGAACAACAAGTTCAAGCGAATGATTTGCAAGAAAAGCTGATCGCAGTTAACCGTGTTTCTAAGACGGTTAAAGGTGGTCGAATCATGAGCTTTACTGCACTAACAGTTGTTGGTGACGGTAACGGTCGTGTAGGTTTCGGTTACGGCAAAGCTCGTGAAGTACCTGCAGCGATTCAAAAAGCAATGGAAAAAGCACGTCGTAACATGACTACGATCGCGCTTAACGAAGGCACTCTTCACCACCCAGTGAAAGGTCGCCATTCGGGCTCTAAAGTTTACATGCAGCCTGCTGCAGAAGGTACAGGTGTTATCGCCGGTGGTGCGATGCGCGCAGTACTAGAAGTTGCTGGCGTACACAACGTACTATCTAAAGCATACGGTTCTACGAACCCTATCAACATCGTTCGTGCAACGATCGATGCACTAGGTAGCATGAAGTCGCCAGAAATGGTTGCTGCTAAACGTGGTCTAACTGTTGAATCTATTTCGGAGTAAGCACACGATGGCAACTATTAAAGTAACTCAAACTAAAAGCTCAATTGGTCGTCTACCTAAGCACAAAGCTACGCTTCGTGGTCTAGGTCTTCGTAAAATCAACCACACAGTAGAACTTGAAGATACACCGTGCGTACGCGGTATGATCAACAAGGTTTACTACATGGTTAAAGTTGAGGAGTAATCAGAATGCGTTTGAATACTCTATCACCGGCTGCGGGTTCTAAGCCTTCTGCGAAGCGCGTAGGTCGTGGTATCGGTTCTGGCCTTGGTAAAACAGGTGGCCGTGGTCACAAAGGTCAAAAATCACGTTCTGGCGGTAAAGTTCGCCCAGGTTTCGAAGGCGGTCAAATGCCTCTGAAACAACGTCTACCTAAATTCGGTTTCACTTCTCGTAAGAGCCTAGTGTCTGCTGAAGTTCGTCTAGCTGAGCTAGCGAAAGTAACTGGTGACGTGGTTGATCTAAACAGCCTTAAAGCTGCTAACGTAATCACTAAGAACATCGAATTTGTTAAAGTTGTTCTTTCTGGTGAAATTAACAAAGCAGTGACTGTTAAAGGTCTACGTGTGACTAAAGGCGCTAAAGCTGCAATCGAAGCTGCAGGCGGTAAAATCGAGGAATAATCTCGAGGAACGAGGTACAGATGGCTAAGAAACCAGGACAAGATTTTCGTAGTGCTCAGAGCGGCTTAAGTGAGCTAAAGTCGCGCTTATTATTCGTAATTGGTGCACTTTTAGTATTCCGAGCCGGCTCTTTTGTGCCGATTCCTGGTATTGACGCTGCTGTACTTGCCGATTTGTTCGAACAGCAAAAAGGTACCATCGTTGAAATGTTTAACATGTTCTCCGGTGGTGCTCTTGAGCGTGCATCTATCTTAGCATTGGGCATCATGCCGTATATTTCGGCATCTATTGTTGTCCAATTGCTAACAGTAGTTCATCCAGCGTTAGCGGAACTCAAAAAAGAGGGTGAAGCAGGCCGTCGTAAGATAAGCCAATATACACGCTATGGCACGCTTGTACTTGCAACATTCCAGGCTATTGGTATTGCAACAGGCTTACCAAACATGGTCGATAATCTGGTTGTTATCAACCAAACCATGTTTACGCTAATTGCTACCGTAAGTTTAGTAACCGGCACCATGTTTCTTATGTGGTTAGGTGAACAAATTACAGAGCGTGGAATAGGTAACGGTATATCGTTACTAATTTTCGCAGGTATTGTTGCTGGGTTGCCTTCTGCAATCGGTCAAACAATCGAGCAAGCGCGTCAAGGTGAATTGCATGTACTTCTTCTGCTGTTGATTGGTGTACTAGCTTTTGCAGTAATTTACTTCGTTGTTTTCATGGAGCGTGGTCAACGTAAAATCGTTGTGAACTACGCGAAACGTCAACAAGGTCGTAAAGTATTTGCTGCGCAAAGCACTCACTTGCCACTTAAAATTAATATGGCAGGTGTTATTCCAGCAATCTTTGCATCAAGCATTATTTTGTTCCCAGGAACATTGGCACAATGGTTTGGTCAGAATGGTGAGAGCAGCGCGTTCGGTTGGTTAACTGACGTGTCTTTAGCTCTTAGCCCAGGTCAACCTTTGTATGTCATGCTTTATGCCGCAGCGATTATTTTCTTCTGTTTCTTCTACACGGCGTTAGTTTTCAACCCGAGAGAGACGGCAGATAACTTGAAGAAGTCCGGTGCATTCGTACCCGGCATCCGCCCAGGTGAGCAGACAGCTAAGTATATTGATAAAGTAATGACACGTTTAACCCTTGCTGGTGCACTGTACATTACCTTTATCTGTCTGATTCCAGAGTTTATGATGGTCGCGTGGAACGTTCGTTTCTACTTCGGCGGTACATCTCTACTAATCGTAGTAGTTGTAATCATGGACTTTATGGCACAGGTACAGACTCATCTGATGTCTCAACAGTATGATTCTGTGTTGAAAAAAGCAAACCTGAAAGGCTACGGCCGATAATCAGGTTTCATTACGGAGTTTAGCAATGAAAGTTCGTGCTTCCGTTAAAAAAATCTGCCGTAACTGTAAAGTAATCAAGCGTAACGGTGTTGTACGCGTGATTTGCAGTGAGCCAAAGCACAAGCAGCGCCAAGGCTAATCAGCAGAAATTTTTACTTGAAATATAAGGTAGTGTCGAGTATATTCCTCGGCCTACCTTTTGCGTGCAAAAGAAGTAGTATTCCGCAGCGTATCCTCTACGGGCTTTGCTGCGGCTAATTCTTTTATGAAACACTAGGAGTGAATAATGGCCCGTATAGCAGGCATTAACATTCCTGATCAAAAACATGCTGTAATCGCACTAACAGCGATTTACGGCATCGGTAAAACTCGCTCTCAGGCTATTTTGGCTGAAGTGGGTATTGCTGAAGATGTTAAGATCAGTGAACTAACTGAAGAGCAGATCGATCAACTGCGTGATGGTGTAGCTAAGTACACTGTAGAAGGTGATCTACGTCGTGAAGTATCTATGAACATCAAGCGTCTAATGGACCTTGGCTGTTACCGTGGTCTTCGTCATCGTCGCAGTCTACCACTACGTGGACAGCGTACTAAAACCAATGCTCGCACCCGTAAGGGTCCGCGTAAGCCGATCAAGAAATAATCGGGAAGGTAGAGTACAATGGCTAAACAACCAACTCGCGCTCGTAAGCGCGTACGCAAGCAAGTTGCAGATGGCGTTGCGCACATTCATGCATCTTTCAATAACACAATCGTAACTATCACTGACCGTCAAGGTAATGCACTAGCTTGGGCTACTGCAGGTGGTTCAGGTTTCCGCGGTTCTCGTAAGTCTACTCCGTTTGCTGCACAGGTTGCTGCAGAACGTTGTGCTGAAATGGCTAAAGAATACGGCCTAAAGAACTTGGAAGTTATGGTTAAGGGTCCAGGTCCAGGTCGTGAATCTACTGTTCGCGCACTGAACGCTGCTGGTTTCCGCATCACTAATATTGTTGATGCTACACCAATCCCACATAACGGTTGTCGTCCACCTAAGAAACGTCGCGTATAACGTTTCTGGGAAGATTGGAGAAAGATCATGGCAAGATATTTGGGTCCTAAGCTGAAGCTTAGCCGTCGTGAAGGCACTGACTTATTCCTTAAGTCTGGTGTACGCGCGATCGATACCAAGTGTAAAATTGATAACGCACCAGGTGTACACGGCGCTCGTCGCGGTCGTCTATCTGAGTATGGCGTTCAGCTTCGTGAGAAGCAAAAAGTTCGTCGTATGTACGGCGTTCTAGAAAAACAATTCCGTAACTACTACAAAGAAGCTGCTCGCCTTAAAGGCAACACAGGTGAAAACCTACTTCAGCTTCTTGAAGGTCGTCTTGATAACGTAGTTTACCGTATGGGCTTTGGTGCGACTCGCGCAGAAGCACGTCAGCTAGTGAGCCACAAAGCTATTCTAGTTAACGGTAAAGTTGTAAACGTTCCTTCTTTCAAAGTTGCGGCAAACGACGTTGTTGCTATTCGTGAGAAAGCTAAAAAGCAAGCTCGCATCAAAGCAGCTCTAGAAGTTGCAGAACAACGCGAAAAACCAACTTGGATTGAAGTAGATGGTGGTAAGATGGAAGGTACGTTCAAGCGTATGCCTGAGCGTTCAGATCTATCTGCTGACATCAACGAACAATTGATCGTCGAGCTTTACTCTAAGTAAGGTTTAAACTAAAGAGAGGACACAATGCAGGGTTCTGTAACAGAATTTCTTAAGCCACGTCTTGTTGACATTGAACAAATCAGCACGACTCACGCAAAAGTAACTCTTGAGCCGTTAGAGCGTGGTTTTGGCCATACTCTGGGTAATGCACTTCGCCGTATTCTACTATCTTCTATGCCGGGTTGTGCCGTTACTGAAGTAGAGATTGAAGGCGTTCTACACGAATACAGCACTAAAGAAGGTGTTCAGGAAGATATTCTTGAAATCCTTCTAAACCTTAAAGGTTTGGCTGTACGCGTTGCCGAAGGCAAAGATGAAGTGTTTATTACGCTAAACAAATCAGGCTCGGGCCCTGTGGTTGCAGGTGACATCACCCATGACGGTGATGTAGAGATCGCTAACCCAGAACACGTTATTTGTCACCTAACGGATGACAACGCTGAAATCGCTATGCGCATTAAAGTTGAACGTGGTCGCGGTTATGTTCCTGCTTCTGCTCGTATCCATACTGAAGAAGATGAGCGTCCAATTGGCCGCCTACTGGTTGATGCAACATACAGCCCGGTAGATAAAATTGCTTACTCTGTTGATGCTGCTCGTGTAGAGCAACGCACTGACTTAGATAAGCTAGTCATCGATATGGAAACGAATGGTACTCTAGACCCTGAGGAAGCAATCCGTCGTGCGGCTACTATCCTAGCTGAACAATTGGATGCGTTCGTAGATCTTCGCGATGTACGTGTACCTGAGGAGAAGGAAGAGAAGCCTGAATTCGATCCGATCCTACTGCGTCCTGTAGACGATCTTGAACTAACAGTTCGCTCTGCTAACTGTTTGAAAGCAGAAGCGATTCACTACATCGGTGATCTTGTACAGCGTACTGAGGTTGAGCTACTTAAAACGCCAAACCTTGGTAAGAAATCTCTTACTGAGATCAAAGACGTACTTGCATCACGTGGTCTATCTCTGGGCATGCGCCTAGAAAATTGGCCACCAGCGTCTATCGCTGAAGATTAATCGATACTAGTTAGAAGGATTAGGTCATGCGCCATCGTAAGAGTGGTCGTCAACTCAACCGCAACAGCAGTCATCGCAAAGCGATGTTCAGCAACATGGCTAGCTCTCTAGTACGTCATGAAGTTATCAAGACTACACTGCCAAAAGCAAAAGAGCTACGTCGCGTAGTTGAGCCTTTGATTACACTAGCTAAGACTGACAGCGTTGCTAACCGTCGTCTAGCATTTGCACGTACTCGTGATAACGAAGTAGTTGCAAAACTATTTAACGAACTAGGTCCACGTTTTGCTGCTCGTCAGGGCGGTTACACTCGTATCCTAAAAGCTGGCTTCCGTGCTGGTGATAAAGCTCCAATGGCTTACATTGAGCTTGTAGATCGCCCAGCTGCTGAAGAAGCTGCTGAGTAATCAGGTTCGTAAGAACTAAAAAGCCGAGCGTAAGCTCGGCTTTTTTGTATCTGTGACTTTCTAAAAGAAGTGACTCTAGCTTTTGCTTCTCTTATAAAACTCAGTGT
Source organism: Vibrio sp. NTOU-M3 (assembly GCF_040869035.1). Lineage (NCBI taxonomy): Bacteria > Pseudomonadati > Pseudomonadota > Gammaproteobacteria > Vibrionales > Vibrionaceae > Vibrio > Vibrio sp. NTOU-M3. Next base: position 2,898,890 of record NZ_CP162100.1, on the reverse strand, counting down.
TACTGCCAAACTGCTCCTAATGAGCTAAGTAGCGATGAGCTTGCTCCCTGAGACTTCAATGACTCGATGATGATGGGGGAGAAGCTGTTCACCAATGAAGTATCCATACCTAAGCTTGAAAAAGTACTATCTACAGCACTGCTGGTTGTTATCATTGAAGTTAATCCGCTATTTTCTAAGGCCTCATAACCTGGTACTAGTGAACCAAGCTCATTATTTTGACTTGGTTTCAATGTGTTTTGTGCAAGTGCTAAAAGAGAGCCAACCCCCCCGATAGCTTGATCCGTTGATACATTAGTCACTCCTTTTATAGACTCTATTAATGCGGAGTCTAAATTTCCCTGTGTTGACCAAGCTTGTAGCGCAGCCATGGCTACACTTGTTGCGATAGTTGTGTAGCTACTCTCTGAAGAGGTTTGTGTATTTTGAGAGCTGTTACTTTGACATCCAAGCAAAGTTGTACCAGTTAATACAGCAGCGATGAGAAACTTATTCATTTACAATCCTTATAGTTATTAAAAGTGATATGAGAATCATATACAAAAAAAATGGCGATACAAAAGTATCGCCATTATTTAACCTTAATTCGCTGCTAGATTATAGGATATCTAGTAGTTCAACTTCGAATACTAGTGCTGCAAATGGAGGAATAGCTGCACCTGCACCACGCTCACCGTATGCGAGATCTTGTGGGATGTATAGTTTCCACTTAGAACCAACAGGCATTAGTTGAAGTGCTTCAACCCAACCTTTAATTACGCCAGTTACTGGGAATTCTGCTGGTTGACCGCGAGATACAGAGCTGTCGAATACAGTACCGTCAGTTAGCTCACCGTGGTAGTGAACACGTACTTGCTTATCTGAAGTTGGAATTTCACCAGTGCCTTCTGTGATCACTTCGTATTGAAGACCTGATTCAAGTACAGTAACTTCTGGGCGTAGTGCATTGTCTTTTAGAAATGCTTCGCCGTCAGCTGCAGCAGCTTTTGCCGCTTCTTGGCGTGCAGCTTCAGCGCGAGTGTGAAGCTCTTGAAGTGCTTTGTTGATCTCATCAATTTCAATAGATGGCATATCACCAGTAAGTGCTGTTGCAATACCTGCTGCAATTGCGTCAACACTTAGGCCTTCTAAGCCAGAACCTGCTAGCTGTTGGCCCATTTGTAGACCGATACCGTAGCTCGCTTTTTGCTCTACAGTTTCAAATTTAACTTCAGACATGATGTCTCTCTCGGTTGAGGATGAAAGGCTAAAGGATACCAGCTTAAACTTGGAGTTTAAACGTTGGGTCGCATTTGCGTTTGTCATTCGAACGTAATGAGAGTTCGATCTTGTTTTTTTCTTGTCACAGTAAGATTTTACCTGCACATTACCTAATCGCATCGATATCTCTATACTCAGAGCATTCCTATTCTTATACTTACCTTAGTTCTATAGCGAGAGACATTAAGCGATGAATCGCAGAAGAAAAAAGCAGCAGAAAACAGATTATTTGGCATTGCTAAAGGAGCACTGGTCAAAGTTCGAGATTGCTCCGTATAAGCAAAAAGTTGTTGAACTCTGGCAAACGTTGCCTAAGTTTCATCAGCGAGCTCTTCTGATCGTTGTTCCTGTTGTCACGTTAATAGCCATTATCCCATTCCCAAGGGCGGAAAATGGTATAACTACACCACAATCCAATAACACCCAAAGAGTAGAAGTCGATATCAACACTTCGGGTTTGAGTGAACAATTTGATTCTGCAATTAGCGGTACAAAATCTGATGTATGGCAAGAGTATGTTGTAAAAAATGGCGATACGTTAGCTCAAGTTTTTCGAACTAATGGGCTACCAATGGCAGATCTGAACGCGTTGGTGAAAGTTGAAGGGAACGACAAACCACTCAGTTACATAAAAAAAGGCCAATTGGTTCGCTATAAGCTTGCGAAAGATGGCTCCTTAGATATTCTCCAGCTGGAAAAAAAAGCAGGCTCGGTCATGTTTTTTCGGCTGTCTGATGGTGGTTTTGGTCGCAGTAAATAGACATTACCATTTATTTCCTAGCAACACTTTCCAAGGCATTAGGGGAAGCAAAATCATTGCAATTCCTAATGCCGTCAACCAATCTGGTATCTCGTTAAACCACACGAAACCAAATAAGGCGACAAATACTAAGCCAGAATTTTCAGCTATTGCTATTTTTACAGCTGGTGCTCGTTGGTAGGCTCTTACAGCCAAGCCGTTGTAAGCAAGGATAAGGCCTGCACTGCATAAAATGAGTAATAAGTGCTTTATCGAAGTTGGCTGCCAATACAATATTGCTAAGAACCCTGATACCGGTAGTGAGAGTAGGCTGGTCCAAAATAGTGTACTGATGAGAGGTTGTACACTGTTGATTTTTCTAGCACTGATATTAAATAAAGCCAGTGTTACTGCCGTACCAAGTGCAAACCAAGCTGCCCAATGAAATTCTGAAGGCCTCAATACCACAAGAACACCAATAAAGCCGAATAACGCGAGTAGTATGTTTGTAATACTGGGCGATTCTCGTAGCAATACAGCGGATAAAGGTAGCATCAATAATGGACCAGCATAAAAGACGGCATTTGCGGTAGCTAAGGGTAAATGAGTGATGGCAACGAACATACATCCGCTGCCCAAGATGATTAGATGTGCTCTTGCAATATGGAGCATTGGTGTATGGATTTGCCTTTGTTGTTTGGTCAACTGTATCCATAGAGGGCCAATTACGATCACAGATAATAGTTGGCGGATGAAAATGTATTGAAAGGTGGAAATTTCGCCATTAAGTAGCTTTACTGCAACATCGGAAAGAGAGGCAAATAAATTGCCCATAATGAGTAACAGTATCGCGAAATATGTGGCTTCAAGTTTCACTGACCACCATCTCGTTTCATGTCTATGTGGGGTATGCCATCTTCCAAATACACTGCCGAGGTCTGGTTAAATCCATATTTGGTATAAAACTGCATTAAGTGTTCTTGAGCGCCGATTTCGATATCTTGATCAGGCCATAGCTGATGGCATGCGTGCAATGCTTGTTCAAGCAATTGATGGCCAATACCCGTTCCTCTGAATTCAGCTGAGGTGGCAACACGTCCGATACTGACTGACGGATAACTCACTCCTTTAGGTAATAAACGTGCGCATGCTGCGAGTTTCCCATGACTGTAACCCAAAAGATGATGCACACCCGGTTGATGATCTTTGTCATCAAGTTCTGGGTATGGGCACGTTTGCTCAACAACGAACACATCCACTCTCAATTTGAGCAGTTGATAAAGTTGTTGGGTCGTTAGTTGAGAAAAAGGAAGAAGCTGCCAAGTGAGCATGTAATGTAAGTCCCTCTATAATCCGATGACGTAGAGCGACTGTAACAACTACAGCCTCTTTCAGCATTAACAATTGTTAACTTGAAATACGTTTTTTAATCCGGCTCAAGCTGATAGGTGTGATACCGAGGTAGGCAGCGATCTGGCAGTCATTGACTCGTTCAATGAGGTTTGGAAAGTTTTGGCGTAATAGCTCATAGCGCTCTTCTGCTGTATAGAGCAACATGAAACGTTCTTTGTTCTCTTTGTACATCAGTTGAGTTTCAAGCAGCTTAATGTAAAGGCTGTGTCTCTCTTCACGCCAGCAACGCAAGGTTTCTACTGGTAGACATAGCATTTTACAAGGAGTGAGAGATTCAATTAAGTATGGCGAAGGTTGATGCTTTATGAGACTTTCAAATCCAATGACCCAATCCTGTTCCCAGTAAAACTCTTTGCTGAATTCTTTGCCTTTCTCAGTTAGGTAGGCGGCGTGACATATGCCTTCTATGATGAAGTAGACATCGCTCGCTTCTTCACCTTGATGCACCAATATGTGCCTTGTTGGCAACTCTAATGGCGTCGCCAAATCGCACAGTTCTTGAATTTCATCTTGGGTAAAACCATGTGCATCTAAATTGTTAATAAAGCTCTGTTCCATCACCAACCTCTCAATAAAAAGCCGCAATCTAAATTGCGGCTTGGTAAAGTATACAACTTAACGTTATTTTTGAAGGTCAATTTGATAAACCGCAAAACCTACATCATCAGTAGCGACTCGTTTCATTGGATATTGGCCTTTCTCTTTAATGAACTCAGCCGCTTTCTCGCTTGGTGATGTTTCGAATCGGATATCTAGTTTCTTCTCTGATTTGATTGGCGCAAATGACCAATTGTTATCTGCACTTGGTGTAAATTCTCCTTTTTCGTGGCTTACACGAGTGATATATGCAGCGATAACTGAACGGTTTTCATCAGGAGAGTCAAAAGCAACAAACTCAGAGCCAGTGCCAGGGAATTTGTTGCTGTATGCGCGGTAGTTGTTGGTAGCAATAATGAAGTTCTGCTTCATATCGATTGGTTTACCTTGGTAGGTTAGGTTCACGATACGCTCAGCACTATCATTTACTAGTTTACAATCACCATCGTATTTCGCAGGTGTGGTTACATCGATTTGATAGTTGAGGCCATCAATCACGTCGAAGTTATAGGTACGGAAACCGTCCCAATCGATTAAGCTTTGTGGGGTAGTGCTGTTAACATCAATCTGCTTAAACTGACCTGCGGTACATTCCAGCCATTCTTTCACCTCTTTACCCGTAACTTTCATTGCCACAAGAGTATTTGGATACAGGTAAAGATCCGCTGCGTTGCGGAATGTAAGTTGGCCTGATTCTACTTCAGTAAAATTCGCCGGATCGTTTTTACGTCCACCTGCTTTAAATGGCGCCGCGGCAGAAAGTACAGGGATATCTGCGAGATCTGGGTCGCCCTGAATAAAGCGTTCAACATAATCTTTTTGTGCCAAGTTTACGATTTGTACGGTTGGGTCATCCTGTACTAATGCCAAAAAGCTGTACATTACATCGCTGGCTTTACCAATTGGTTGGTTAACAAAATCTCGAGTTCCTTTATGGTCAGCAGCCAGTGCTTTTACCATTTCAGAGTCTGCTTCTGCTAACGATTGTTTTGTCTTTTTATTAAAGATAGGGCGGGCTTCCGATTGGCCTTTTACGACCACCCATTTTCCTTCTTGTTCTTTGAGTTCAAGATCAATCACACCAACATGGCTACCCCAACGGCCTGGCATGACGGCGGCAACACCATTAATGGTACCTTTTTGGTTATCGATACCTTTTAGATCATCGAAACCCTTACCCGGAAAAACGGCATGTGAGTGACCGAATGCGATCGCATCAATACCTTCCACTTCTGATAGGTAATAGGTGGAGTTTTCTTCTCCAAGTTTGTGCGGATCCATCGATACACCAGAGTGAGGAATCGCAACAATGACGTCAGCCCCTTCTTTCTTCATTTGAGGAACCAGTTTTTCAGCTGTTTCCTTAATATCTTTAGCAAACACTTTGCCTTCAAGGTTTTTCTTATCCCAAACCATAATTTGAGGTGGGACAAAGCCGATGTAGCCCACTTTAATTTGGTGCTCTACACCGTCGCTATCTTTAAAAGTGTGTGCTTTGATGATGTAAGGCTTGAAGTAGTGTTCACCTGTTTTCTTATCAAAAACGTTAGCACTGATGTAAGGGAAATCAGCGTCATTAATGGTTTCGGCCAAGAACTCTAAGCCGTAGTTGAATTCGTGGTTACCGATGTTACCAACATCATAATTGAGCTGGTTCATCGCTTTATAAACTGGGTGTACTTCACCTTCTTTAATGCCTTTTGAGGCCATGTAGTCGCCCATCGGGCTACCTTGGATCAAGTCACCATTATCAACCAATACACTATTTTCCACTTCTGCACGGGCTTGTTTCACTAATGTAGCAGCACGAGTTAAACCAATTTTTTGTGATGGCTTATCTTTGTAGTAATCGTAGTCCATAACATTTGTGTGGATGTCTGTGGTCTCGATGATACGCAATTTAATGGTGTCTGCCATCGCTGGGCCTGCCATAGTTAACAGGCCGCCAAGTACAGCAAGGGATAAAGGTTTCACTGCTACTTTCATTGTTGTGCTCCGATAGAGGGGGTTAAGTGAACCCGCATAATGTAACAAAACCTTATGTAACAATGTGTTTAGTAAGCATTAAATTGTGATTTTGAGCGTTTGCTAAATGCTCTTCTGCAACGAGCGTCTCACCTTTAGTGAGTGAAGAATCTATTCCCTTATCAGTATTTCGAATAAAAAATGAAATTTTAGAATTTCAGGTAATATAAAGAGAGCGCCATAATGCATTTTATTCACAAGGAATAAATGGTGATTATGGTTATGAAGGAAAGCGTTTCTCAGTTCCCGCTCAGTAGCGTGAGAAATAATACCTCTACATTTCAGAAGGTAGTCCAAAGTCAATTATGCCCCGGAGAAGTCGCTTTAGTAGGCGCAGGTCCTGGTGATCCTGAATTGCTCACACTTAAAGCGTTGTCTTTCCTTCAACAAGCTGATGTCGTTTTGTATGACTACTTAGTGTCAGACGACATTATGGCGCTTGTTCCATCTTCCACGATTTTGGTCTGCGTTGGTAAGCGCGCAGGTCACCATAGTGTTCCTCAAGAAAAAACCAATCAATTAATTGTTGATTTTGCCCATCAGGGTCACCGCGTTGTGCGGATTAAAGGCGGCGATCCTTTTGTGTTCGGACGTGGTGGAGAAGAGCTTGAAGTTCTGGCTGATGCAGGGATTGCGTTTCAAGTGATCCCTGGTATTACCGCCGCTGCCGGGGCAACGGCTTACGCAGGAATTCCATTAACTCACCGCGATTATGCTCAATCGGCAATGTTTGTGACCGGTCACTTAAAGGCTGAAACCGATAATATGGATTGGTCGACACTGGCTCGTGGGCACCAAACGCTGGTGATCTACATGGGGTTGATGAAGTCTTCGTATATCCAGCAGCAATTAATTAAACATGGTCGAGCTCTAAGTACACCAATCGCCATTATTGAGCGTGGTACTCAGGCAGATCAGAAAATTTTCAAAGGCCAGCTTTCACAGTTGGCAGAACTTGCAAAAGATGCCCAATCTCCAGCGTTGATCGTGGTAGGAGAAGTTGTGGCTTTATCTGAAAAATTACATTGGTTTGGCAGTGAGGAGTCTGCAGAACCACTAAGACATTATGCGTAAGGCAATAAAGTTAAGCCCACTCGCTCAAGCAGAGTAGCAAAGGAAGCATAAACATGGACCAACAACGTTTAACCCACCTGAAACAGCTCGAAGCGGAAAGTATTCATATCATCCGTGAAGTTGCAGCAGAATTTGATAACCCAGTGATGATGTACTCCATTGGTAAAGATTCGTCAGTGATGTTGCATTTAGCACGTAAGGCGTTTTACCCAGGCAAAATTCCATTCCCACTTCTTCATGTGGATACCGATTGGAAATTTAAAGAGATGATTGAGTTTCGCGATCGTACTGCAGAAAAGTATGGCTTTGAGCTTTTGGTTCATAAGAACCCTGAAGGTCTAGCAATGGGTTGTAGCCCTTTTGTTCATGGCTCCTCTAAACATACGGACATCATGAAAACTCAAGGCTTGAAGCAAGCTCTGAACAAGTACGGTTTTGATGCCGCATTCGGTGGTGCACGCCGTGATGAAGAAAAGTCTCGTGCGAAAGAGCGTGTGTATTCATTCCGTGACAAGAACCATACTTGGGATCCTAAAAACCAGCGTCCTGAGTTATGGCGTACCTATAACGGCCAAATTAACAAGGGGGAAAGTATTCGCGTGTTCCCACTATCAAACTGGACAGAGCTGGATATTTGGCAATACATCTACCTAGAAGATATTGAAATCGTACCACTGTATTTAGCGGATAAGCGCCCAGTGGTTGAGCGTGATGGCATGTTGATCATGGTTGATGACGATCGAATGGAACTCGAGCCTGGGGAAGTTATTGAAGAAAAGAGTGTTCGTTTCAGAACTCTGGGTTGCTATCCACTGACAGGGGCGATTGAGTCAGAAGCGAAGACGTTAACCGGCATTATTGAAGAGATGCTAGTTGCCACATCGAGTGAACGTCAGGGACGAGCGATCGACCACGATCAGTCTGGATCGATGGAACTGAAAAAACGCCAAGGCTACTTCTAAAAGATCTAAGGAAAGAATATGAACAGTGCAGTTGAAGCTCAATTAGCTGAGCTTGGTATCGAAGGTTACCTAAACCAACATCAACATAAATCGCTACTTAGATTTTTAACCTGTGGTTCCGTAGACGATGGTAAAAGTACACTGATAGGCCGATTGCTCCATGACTCGAAGCAGATTTATGAAGATCAATTAGCGGCAGTCCACTCTGACAGCCAACGTGTTGGTACGACAGGTGAAAAACCAGACTTAGCCTTGCTGGTGGATGGTCTGCAAGCCGAGCGTGAACAAGGCATCACAATTGATGTGGCTTACCGTTATTTTTCTACTCAGAAGCGTAAGTTCATTATTGCGGATACGCCAGGGCATGAGCAGTACACTCGAAATATGGCGACCGGTGCATCAACGTGTGATCTTGCAGTAATCCTTATTGATGCACGTAAAGGGGTACTGGATCAAACGCGTCGCCATTCGTTTATCTCAAATCTGCTTGGCTTGAAACATTTTGTCGTTGCTGTGAACAAAATGGATCTTGTTGATTATTCCCAAGAGCGTTTTGAAGAGATTCGTGAAGAGTATTTAGCGTTTTCTGAAAACCTTCATGGTGATATCGACATTCAAATCATTCCTTTATCAGCACTGGAAGGCGACAACGTAGTAGAGAAAAGCCAGAAGATGGCTTGGTACCAAGGGGCACCATTGCTGGATATTCTCGAGGCAGTTGATGTTGACCATGAGAAGGAGGAGGGAGAGTTTCGTTTCCCCGTCCAGTACGTGAATCGTCCAAATCTCGATTTTCGTGGTTTTGCTGGCACTATCGCATCAGGTTCGATCAAAGTGGGTGACGCTGTTAAAGCGCTTCCATCAGGTAAAACATCGAAAGTCGCACGCATAGTCACGTTTGACGGTGATCTAGAGCAAGCACAAGCAGGTCTAGCCGTCACACTAACCTTGGAAGATGAAATTGATATCAGCCGTGGGGATTTAATTGTCCTTGAAAATGCCAAGGTGGAATCCACAAACCGTCTACTTGCTGACGTCGTTTGGATGACTGAGCAACCTCTAGCGCCAGGTCGTGATTATGACATCAAAATTGCAGGCAAGAAGAGCGTTGGTCGAGTGGATGCCATTCGTTATCAATATGACATCAATAACCTCTCTACTCATGATGCAGAAAGTTTGCCGTTAAATGGCATTGGTGCATGTGAATGGACATTAAATGAATCGGTGGCACTGGATGATTACCTCAACTGCGCAGACACAGGCGGTTTTATTATTATTGACCGTTTAACCAATGTGACTGTAGGGGCAGGGCTGGTGCGTGAAAGCTTATCGGTGAGCGAAGCCACAACAGGTGATCTCTCAGCGTTCGAAATAGAGCTAAATGCACTTATTCGTAAGCATTTCCCTCATTGGGATGCGAAGGATCTGAGTCAGTTATTGAAGTAACCATCACAGAGTGTTCTGTGTAAGGTAGGGATTATGTGGCAACAAGGATTTGTGTTAGCAATGCTGCTTGGCATTGTGACTTGTCTGCTCGTGACTCGAATAAAGCCCAGCTTGATCTTTGCTGGTGCAGCATTCATCGCCTTTATTGCGGGAATGATCGAGTTAAGCGATGTTGCCACTAATTTTACCAATTCGTCTTTGTTGACTCTTGTATTACTGATCTTGGCATCAAGTGCTTTAGAAAAGACCCGCTTGATTAGCTGGGTAAGTCGTAGCTTGTCGAATGGTAAACTCGGTACCGTTGTGGCCAAGCTTGGTTTTTCCACTGCGCTGCTATCTTCATTTACTAACAATACGGCAGTTGTGGTCTCCCTTATTGGAGCGATAAAGCGTAATCAACAACACGCGCCATCAAAGTTATTGATCCCGCTTTCTTATGCGGCGATCTTAGGTGGGACATTAACGTTGATCGGTACCTCCACCAACTTGATCATTAATAGCTTTGTGGAAGATGCCGGTTTACCGAGTTTGAACTTTTTCACACCCACCTTGATCGGCTTATCAGTATTAGTGGGTGGCTTGGTGATCCTGATCCCGCTCAGCTACTTGTTACCCAATTATGAAGATCATGCCCAAGATGATCTGCCATATTTTCTTGAAGCACGAGTCGAGTCTGGCTCTCCTCTGGTTGGAAAAAGTATTGCGGAAAACAATTTACGCGCTTTACGCAAATTGTTTTTAGCTGAAGTCATTCGTGATGGGCAAACCATGCCATCGGTTGACCCTGACTTTGTACTTCAAGCGAAAGACCGATTGCTCTTTTGTGGAGATATTGAAAGTGTTGCAACGCTTCAAGAGATCCAAGGGTTAACGTTGTTTGGTCAGCATCATTTGAATGGTCAAAGTTTTGTAGAAGTGGTAGTGAGCTCTTCAGCGTCGTTTTGCAATAAAACCTTGAAGTCGAGTCGTTTTCGAGACCGCTTTGATGCTGTGGTCGTCGCTATTCGCCGTGGTCATGAACGGTTAGAAGGAGGTTTGGGAAATATCACGCTCAATGCTGGTGATACCTTAGTGTTAGTCCCGGGAAAGCGTTTTGAATCAGAGCGCCAAGCACACCGTAAAGAATTTGTTCAAATCAATGATCTGGACTCTAGTGCACGCTTAGACATCAATAAATCATCATGGGTATTGGCAGGTTTTGCGCTTGTGATAGCGGCAGCTCTGCTTGAGTTTATTCCCTTGATTAAAGGGCTTGCGGTGTATCTAGTGATCATGCTGTTCACTGGGGTGGTTCAACTGAGTGAATTACGTCGCCGTTTCCCTGTCGACATTGTGGTAATTGTTGGCTCTGCGCTATCTATCGCTCAATTAATGCTTTCTACTGGTTTGTCTGAGCGTCTTGGGCAGATGTTCATGCATACATTTAATGGTTGGGGCGTTTTAGGCGCATTGGTTGCGACGTATTTATTGACTCTCATCCTAACTGAGTTGGTAACCAATAATGCCGCTGCCGCACTGGCATTTCCTATCGGCTACAGCATGGCTATCAGTTATGGCGTTGATCCCATGCCATTCATTATGGCGGTATTGTTTGGTGCAAGTGCCAGTTTTATTTCGCCATACGGCTATCAAACAAACTTATTGGTTTATAGCGTTGGGAATTACAAATTGACAGATTACGTACGGATAGGCATACCAATTTCGATCGTGTATTCGGTTCTGGTACTTAGCTTAATCCCACTCTTTTTTCCGTTTTAAAAGGATTTGAATGATGACAACGCAGACGCCTGTGAAAGACGAAAACATCGTTTGGCATCAACATACGATAGATAAATTATTTCGAGCTGAACTGAAAAAACAGCAGCCCGCCGTGCTTTGGTTTACAGGGTTATCGGGGGCGGGTAAATCGACCGTCGCGGGTGCGTTGGAAAGCAAGCTAGCGAGCCAAGGGTACCATACCTATTTATTGGACGGTGACAATGTACGCCACGGTTTGTGCAGTGACTTAGGTTTCTCAGAGCAAGATCGTCGTGAAAATATTCGTCGTATCGGCGAGCTTTCGAAGCTCATGGCTGATGCTGGTTTGATTGTGCTATCAGCTTTCATTTCACCACATCGAGCTGAACGTCAAATGGTTCGTGAAATGTTGCCTGATGGAGAATTTATTGAAGTGTTCGTTAATGCTTCTCTGTCAGTATGCGAAGAGCGCGATCCAAAAGGCCTGTATAAAAAAGCAAGGGCAGGAGAGATCACGAATTTCACTGGAATCGACTCTGAGTATGAAGCGCCATTGGCGGCTGAACTAGATTTGCCAGCAGGGGAGTGCAGTGTTGAGGAGCTTGTTGAGTTATGTATGGCTGAATTGAAACAACGTGGCATTATTGCCAAGTAGCGCAATGTTGTAACCAATAAAAAAGCTTCCATTAATAGAAGCTTTTTTATTATGTCCGTGTCCCGTCCTAAATAAAGTTGACACTTTCCAAGCTAGAAATAGGAGAGTGTTATGAAATCAACAACTAGACGTACTCAACGAGATTATTCCCTCGCCTTTAAACTCAATGTGGTTGATGAGGTAGAAAGAGGAGAACTTACCTATAAACAAGCTCAAGACAAATACGGGATCCAAGGTTGTTCTACAGTATTAGTGTGGCTCCGAAAACATGGGCGACTCGATTGGTCCGGAGGCACTCCTCGATTTTTGAAAAAAGGGTTACCGATGTCTGAGTTTAATTCACCTCCCACACCCGAGCAACGTATCAAAGAGCTGGAGAAACAGCTTGAAGATGCAAAGCTTAAAGCCGACTTTTTTGAGGCCGTAGTGAACGTAATGGAACGTGACTACGGAGCTAAAGTGACAAAAAAGCCCAGAGGAACGTGGTCCAAGAAAAAACCATAACCGGTTTGACTGTGACGAAGTTTTGTCAATTGGTACATATCTCCCGTCAAGCCTATTACAAGCAATGCCAGGTCCAGTTTAGTAAAGAACATCATGAGAGAACGATCATTCAATTCGTTCATGATGTCAGGATAAAACAGCCGCGCATTGGTACTCGCAAACTGAAGTTTTTAGCAAGCATGAGTGGTATTCAAATAGGTCGAGATAGGCTCTTTGAGTTGCTTAGAAACCATCGGTTGTTGGTTAGAGCACGGAGGGCTTATCACCGAACTACGGATAGCCACCATCGGTTTTTCTGCCATCCAAACAAGGTAAAAGATGGCGTAGTGCCCAATAAAATTGAGCAACTGTGGGTTGCAGACATCACTTACTAACCAACTCAGCAAGGCGAAAGTTATGTGAGTTTAGTGACAGACGCGTACTCAAGAAAGAGCGTTGGTTACTATGTTGACGATAATATGAAAACACAATCTGTTAAACGAGCATTCATTTCGGCACTTAAGAAACGGAAAAGTAAGGAAAAGCTCGTTCATCATTCAGATAGAGGTTCACAATACTGCTCGAAGGAGTATCAAGATATCCATAAAAATCATGGAATAAGTTGCTCGATGACGGATGGGTATGACTGCTATCAAAATGCTTTAGCAGAGCGCATCAATGGGATCCTCAAAACGGAGCTTTTACTGAGAAAACCGCGAGATCTGGGAGAAGCGAGAGTAATGGTCGCGGAATCCGTAGAGATCTATAATCAACTAAGACCACATACGGCTTTAAAATACAAAACGCCCGATGAAGTTCATCGAGCGTTTTAACTAAAAAGTGTCAACCCAAATCAGGACGGGTCACCGTTAATGCTATTCGAAACAGATTTCGATGAAGGCATTACCCCATTGTGAGGAAAACGGCATAATGATAATTGCGCCTTCACATTTGTGGCGAATAGTATGTCCTTTGCCAGATACCACAACAGGTGTTGCCATATCAAAGTCAAAGCCACTTTCTGCCAAAATACGTTTTGCACCACCAGTCACCATATTGGTGATTTCACCCACCATATCGGTAACTTCATCATTCAAACCATTTGGGCGTTCACCCAGCATGTTTTGCATGATCTCGAGTGCTAAGCTTTCATCAAATGTGATCGACATAGATCCGCGAGTCTGGTCTCCGACCATTCCAATTAGACCGGATACGTCACCACGAGCAATTTCGTCTTTTTTTACGCGAGGCTTTTGTGGTTTCAATTCCAGTGAAGCCATCGTTTTTAAGACGTTCATCAAAGATGCTAAAAACGGATTAACAAATTCAGCGCGCATAATCTTCTTCTATATTTCAGGTTGCCGTTCCAGAGGAACAAGACAAACAAACTCCATGCGATTCAATAACATGGTTTGTAATAGTAAATCCATGTTGTTCTGCGTTTTCTGCCAGTAACTTAACTAAACTATCATTTTGAAGTTCAATTACATTGCCGCAACTATCACAAATCAACAAATGTGAATAATGCTTATGTGCATTACAGGAGCAGCAAGAAATAAAGCTGTTTGTGGACTCCACCCGGTGGATAAACCCTTGTTCCATCAGAAAATCCAATGCTCGGTATACCGTAGGTGGCTTCGCTTGTGGTTCACTTTGTTTCAGCTCTTCCAATAGCTCATAAGCACTGGAAGCCTTTTTGCTGGAACAAATGAGCTCAAACACTCGTTTTCTTTGAGGAGTGAGTCGAACTCCTCGTGCTGCACATATCTCTTCTATTTGCTTTATTAGCTGCTGGTCCAAATTAATCACCATAACCATTGGACTTTATTAATAATATACTATTTTTCGACGATGATCGTTTGTTGTAGAAACATTTCTGACAAAGATGTAGGTAATTACTACTAGACCTCGTCGTCAGGCAGTAAGTTTTCTGCCTGTCTAACTGACTAAGTTACCTTATCTTAACCAAAAACGATACAGACAAGATAAATTGGCACCCTTTTGCGGTTCCTATTACAATACGCGGCTTATTTGTAACTTGCTTATCAGACTTCATAACTCAGGATAGTGAAACATGACTCATTTATGCCGCTTCTCTGTCGCTCCCATGTTGGATTGGACTGACCGTCATTGTCGCTACTTCCACCGTTTGCTGACCAATGAAACATTACTGTATACCGAAATGGTCACAACGGGCGCCATTATTCATGGTAAAGGGGACTTCCTTGCTTACAACGAAGAAGAGCATCCAGTCGCACTTCAGTTAGGTGGTTCAAACCCTCAAGATTTAGCTACCTGTGCGAAGCTAGCAGCTGAGCGAGGTTATGATGAGATTAATTTGAATGTTGGTTGCCCTTCTGATCGCGTCCAAAATGGTCGCTTTGGTGCGTGTTTAATGGCAGAGCCTGAGCTGGTGGCGCAATGCGTTTCGGCAATGAAAGAAGTGGTTGATATCCCGGTGACGGTTAAAACTCGTATCGGCATCGATGATCAAGATTCGTATCAGTTTCTAACGGATTTCGTTTCGACTGTTTCTGAGAAAGGCGGTTGTGAACAGTTTACTATTCATGCCCGCAAAGCCTGGCTATCCGGTTTGAGTCCAAAGGAAAACCGTGAAATTCCACCACTAGACTATCCTCGAGCGTATCAACTAAAGAAAGATTTCTCTCATTTAGTGATAGCCGTTAACGGTGGTGTTAAAACGTTAGAAGAAACGCAAACTCATTTACAGCACTTAGATGGTGTTATGGTAGGAAGAGAGGCGTATCAGAATCCTTATCTTTTGGCTGAAGTTGATCAGAAAGTTTATGGTTTAGACAAGCCAGTTAAAAAGCGTACTGAGGTTGTTGAAGAGATGTATCCGTATATTGAACAACAGCTTTCTCAAGGGGCTTACTTAGGTCATATTACGCGTCATATGTTGGGATTGTTCCAAAATATGCCTGGAGCCCGTCAATGGCGTCGATATATTAGTGAGAATGCGCATAAACCGGGTTCGGGTATTGAGGTGGTACAAACCGCATTATCAAAAATTCCAAAAGAGTTAGATGTGTGAAATTTACCATCCATGCTGGTCAAATTAACCACGATAAAAAGCCGAACATCTTATTGAAGTTCGGTTTTTATATTTTTAATGATTAAAAATCAATTAGTTAAAAAAGAAGTGATAACGTTGGCTCGCTTTCTGCTTTAGTTTGAGTAACTAAGAAGGAGACAAGTTATGTTTGAGCTAATTTTCCTGTTTGTGTTTGTTGCTACGTTATTGGTCACAGGGATCACCATGTTTTCAGTATTTGCTGCAACAGGCCTTGCTTTGGTCGTGATGGTCGTGCTTGGTATGGTAGGCGTAGTGATAAAATTAATCCCATGGCTGATAGTCATTGCGCTGGGTATTTGGTTTTTCAAAAACTATGTGTATAGCCCAAGGTAAAGTTAATCACGTTTTAAGATTAACCACTGATTAGAATGTGGTACTATTTGCGCCATTATTGGACATGCACGAATTTAGGTGCGTAATACCTGTATTGGGAGTGTTGAATTTCATGAATAACAAATTGGCTCTTGCTTTAGCAACGGTCGCTGCAGTCTCTGTTGCACCAGTAATGGCTGAATCCTCAATTGAAGCTAAAGTAGGCGCAGAAATGTGGTGGCCAAATACCAAGGTCAATGAAGTACGACGCGACAATGACAATACGCCGAGTGTTTATGCATCTATCGAGCACTCATTTGCTTATATTCCAGATGTTCGATTCCGTTACTCAAGTGTTGATTCAGACTACATGGCTTTCGATAAGTACGATCTGACATTCTATTACCGCGTCCTAGAGCATGACTTAATGCATTTTGATGCGGGTGTGACGGTTAGTGATTTAGCCAATACGCAATACATCAATGCTCATACCGAGCAGAGTGCGACATTTGATGAAGTAATTTGGGCTTGGTATGGTTATGCAGAACTGACGGTGCCAAATACCAATTTTGACATTATTGGTGAGATGAACTTTGGCGACAGCAGTGGTATCAAGAGTACGGATTTGATTGCAGGTATCCAATACCGTCTTCCACTTAAAAACAGCCAGATTGCTTTTCGTGGTGGTTACCGAGCCATTGACTTAGAATCTGAAACATTTCGAGAGCCAGAGCTGGGCAAACCGTTTATTTTTGCCGATGGTTGGTTCTTAGGCGCTGAATTTAGTTTCTAAAACTTAGATTGAATTGATTAAAACGTCGCTTTATAAGCGGCGTTTTTTTATATCTATTTTTTATAAAGTAGGATTTTTTTGTGCTCTTTTTTTCACTTGAGCCATGCTTAGAAAGGGGAGATACAAGCAAGGATCTGCAGCGAATGACTATTACCGAATTACGTAATTTGTATCGAGAGCAAAAATTAGTGGAAGCCATTATTGAACCATCTGCACAAGAAGGATGCTGGATAGTGGAATTTCGTCACGCTCGGGGCGGCTTTGTATTATTGACAGATTCGCATGGTGAAGAGTGCCATTACATGGATTTAGATCTCGCATCTAAATCAGCTATGGCTGTGGGCTTTAAGCAAGTGCGGGTAGAAGCAAAATAGTGGATTCCCGATTTGGGTAAACGCATTTTCTTAATTCAAAAAGTTATAAAACATTCACTTCTATTCTTTCTTGTTATTAAAGAGAGTGGTTAATCTATCATCACGCAATGAATAGGGATGTCGTGACCATGTCTTTAAACAAGAATGTGTCTTCTAGCGGAAACACACAATCACAAGAATTACCGGCGATCGCCAGTCCTCTAAATGATCAACAACTCAACACGCTTCAACAAACCGTAGCTGATTTATCTCCTCAGCAACTGGCGTGGGTGAGTGGATATTTCTGGGGCCTTTCTCAAGCTCAGCCGATGGCTGCTGCTGCACCAATTAATCAAGCGGCGGCTGCCGTTGCTGCAAAGCCAGCAGGTAAGTTGTCGATTATCTTTGCTTCACAGACTGGCAATGCCAAAGGCGTGGCTGAAGCCTTAGAGCAAGAGGCGAAAGCGCAAGGTATTGCGGTCGAGCTTTTTGATGCGAGTGACTACAAAGGTAAAAATCTAGCCAAAGAGACGCATGTTATTGTTGTCGCGTCAACCAATGGTGAAGGGGAGGCCCCTGATAATGCCATTGAACTCCATGAGTTTTTACAGTCAAAGAAAGCGCCTAAGTTACCAAACCTGAAATATGGTGTGATTGGTCTGGGTGACTCTAGTTATGAGTTCTTCTGTCAAACAGGAAAAGATTTTGATGCTTACCTTGCCAAACTGGGGGCGACGTCATTTATTGAACGCATCGATTGCGATGTTGATTATGAAGCATCAGCTGCAGAGTGGCGAAGCAAAGCACTTAGTGTTGTCAAAGAAGATTTAGCCGCAGGACCTGAAGCAGAAGTGGTTCAGCTACCTGTAGGACAAGCTGCTCCCGGACACTCGGCTTTTAATAAGCAAAACCCCTATACGGCTACGTTATTAACGAGTCAGAAAATCACGGGCAGAGATTCAGGTAAAGATGTTCGTCATGTGGAAATTGACCTTGATGGTTCAGGGTTAACGTATCAGCCGGGTGATGCGCTTGGGGTTTGGTTTGAAAACAGTTCTGATCTGGCGAATGCAATCTTAGCGAAGGTTGGTTTGTCTGGTGTTGAGAGTGTTGAAATTGATGGCGAAAGCTTATCTATTCATAGTGCGCTTGTGAGTCAGTTTGAAATCACTGCATCAAATCCGCAGCTTGTCACTAAATTTGCGGAGCTATCTGGTAGTAAGAAACTGCAAAAGCTGGTGGATGACAAAGACAAATTACGAGAATACGCAGGTAACACTCAGGTAGTCGATGTACTTGCTGAGAAGAAAACTAAGTTAACAGCAGAAGAACTTGTTGGTTTACTGCGTCGTTTAACGCCGCGTTTATATTCGATTGCATCAAGCCAAACTGAAGTCGATGAAGAAGTTCATCTAACAGTGGGCTTGGTTGAATATGACCAAGGTGATGAAAAGCGTTTTGGTGGCGCTTCAAGCTTCTTAGCTCAACGCTTAGAAGAGGGCGGTGAGGTTAAGGTGTTTGTCGAGAACAACAATAACTTCAAGCTTCCTCAAGATGACAATACGCCAGTGATCATGGTTGGGCCGGGTACGGGTATTGCTCCTTTCCGTAGCTTTATTCAAGAACGTGACAATCGTGATGCTGAAGGTAAGAACTGGTTGTTCTTTGGTGACCGTACCTTCACTCAAGATTTCCTATATCAAGTTGAATGGCAAAAGTACTTAAAGTCAGGTGTACTTAACCGTTTAGATGTCGCGTTTAGTCGTGACCAATCTGAAAAAGTCTATGTACAACATCGCATCTTAGAAAATGCAGAGCAAGTGTGGCAGTGGATCCAAGAAGGTGCATACATCTATGTATGTGGTGATGCAACTCGTATGGCTAAAGATGTCCATGAAGCACTAGTTATTGTCGCGGAACAACACGGCAAGATGTCGCGTGATGATGCTGAAGAATTTATTAATGAGTTGCGTAAAGCGAAACGTTACCAAAGGGATGTGTACTAATGACTTTTTCTACTGACAATAATAAGCAGGTGGTATTAGACCAAGAGTTAGGAAAGCTTTCCGATAACGAACGTCTAAAAACACAAAGTAATTTCCTTCGCGGGACGATTGAGCAAGATCTCCAAGACAGAATTACGGGTGGTTTTACCGCAGATAACTTTCAGCTAATTCGTTTCCACGGTATGTATCAACAAGATGACCGTGATATCAGAAACGAACGTGCTAAGCAAAAGCTAGAACCGTTGCATAACGTAATGCTTCGAGCTCGTATGCCAGGTGGCATCATTACGCCAAAGCAGTGGTTAGCGATTGATAAATTTGCAACAGAACAATCTCTGTATGGCAGTATTCGTCTGACAACTCGTCAAACGTTCCAGTTCCACGGTGTTCTGAAGCCAAACATCAAGCTGATGCACCAAACGCTGAATAGCATTGGTATTGATTCCATCGCGACAGCGGGTGACGTTAACCGAAATGTTTTATGTACCACTAACCCAGTTGAATCTGAGCTGCACCAAGAAGCTTACGAATGGGCGAAAAAGATCAGTGAGCATCTATTACCTAAGACTAAAGCGTATGCGGAAATTTGGTTAGATGGTGAAAAGGTAGAAACAACCGACGATGATGAACCAATTCTAGGTAAGACCTATCTACCTCGTAAGTTCAAAACAACGGTTGTGATCCCACCGCAGAACGATGTGGATGTTCATGCTAACGATCTGAACTTCGTGGCGATTGGTGAGAATGGTAAGTTGGTGGGCTTTAACGTATTGGTGGGTGGTGGTCTGGCAATGACTCACGGTGACACTTCTACTTACGCGCGCCGCGCCGATGACTTTGGTTTTGTTCCACTAGAAAAGACACTTGATGTTGCCGCAGCGGTAGTTACGACTCAGCGTGACTGGGGTAACCGTTCAAACCGTAAGAATGCAAAAACTAAATACACACTAGACCGTGTTGGTATTGATGTGTTTAAAGCAGAGGTCGAGAAGCGAGCTGGTGTGAAGTTTGGCGATAGCCGTCCATACGAGTTCACAGATCGTGGCGATCGTATCGGTTGGGTTGAAGGTATCGATGGTAAACACCACTTAGCGCTGTTTATTGAAAACGGTCGTCTACTGGACTTCCCGGGCAAGCCACTGAAAACCGGTGTTGCTGAAATTGCCAAAATCCATAAAGGTGATTTCCGTATGACGGCCAACCAGAACTTAATTGTTGCTGGTGTGGCTAAGAGCCAGAAAGCCAAGATTGAGAAGATTGCCCGCGAGCACGGTTTAATTGATGACAGCGTTAGTGAGCAGCGCAAAAACTCAATGGCGTGTGTGGCATTCCCTACTTGTCCATTAGCGATGGCTGAAGCTGAACGTTTCCTGCCTCAATTTGTAACCGATGTAGAAAGCATCCTTGAGAAACACGGTTTACCTGAAGAAGACAACATCATCCTTCGCGTTACAGGTTGTCCAAATGGCTGTGGTCGGGCAATGCTGGCTGAAATTGGCCTAGTAGGTAAAGCACCTGGCCGTTACAACCTTCACTTAGGTGGTAACCGTGCAGGTACACGTATTCCAAAGATGTATAAAGAGAACATCACAGACAAACAGATACTAGAAGAGATTGATCAGCTCGTAGGCCGTTGGGCTAAAGAGCGTGAAGCTGGCGAAGGATTTGGTGATTTTGCTATCCGTGCTGGCATCATCGAAGAAGTCAAAGTATCTAAGAGGGACTTGCATGCTTGATTCTATTGCCTCCAGACCGAAGCTAGCAGAGCTACTTTCATTAACTAAGACGGAGCAAATCCTCCGTCTTGCACAAATTAATGCGGAGTTGGAAACATTTACAGCCCAAGAACGTGTTGCTTGGGCGTTAGAAAATCTAGAAGGGCAATATGCGGTTTCATCGAGTTTTGGTATTCAAGCTGCGGTGATGTTGCATTTAGTTACTCAGCAACAACCTGACATTCCAGTCATTCTCACTGATACTGGGTATTTGTTTCCAGAAACATATCGCTTCATTGATCAGCTCAGTGAACAACTCACTCTGAATTTAAAAGTTTACCGTGCGGCTGAAAGTGCTCATTGGCAAGAGGCGCGTTATGGGAAACTGTGGGAGCAAGGTATAGATGGAATCGAAAAGTACAACAAGATAAATAAAGTAGAGCCTATGCGCAGAGCTCTAGATGAATTAGAAGTTGGTACTTGGTTCTCGGGCTTACGTCGTGAGCAATCCAAATCAAGAGCGAGTTTGCCGATTCTCTCTATTCAAAATGGTGTATTCAAGTTTTTACCTGTTATTGATTGGACCAACAAAGACGTACATTACTATTTAGATCAGCACGGACTCTCTTATCATCCACTTTGGGATGAAGGTTACCTTTCCGTTGGTGATACTCATACAACGAAAAAGTGGGAACCCGGTATGAGTGAAGAAGAAACTCGCTTCTTTGGTTTAAAGCGTGAGTGTGGACTTCATGAAGATGATAGAGAGCAAGATGGTTCGGGAATCTGATCAGTTTGCTTATGTATAGAAAAAGAAGGGTCGCGAAAGCGGCCCTTTTTGTCTCTCTAAATAGCAATTGTGGATAACTCTGTGGGTAATGTGTTTGTTATACTTGGGTAAAGTTGGATAAATAAGACTTTGAATGAAAAGTCAGCGCTTAAGCGCTGTTTTTGCATTTTTTTCAAAATAAAGCTTGCCAATGTGAGCGCGATCTCTATAATGCCTCCTCGTCGACAGGGCAAGAGCTCACAAGGGTTCAAGCAAGGTTGACACGGTTAAGTAGCCAAGCGGAAACGTTTAAAAAAAGTTTGAAAAAAGTGGTTGACACTAAAACTTAACTCGCTACAATGGCCGCCTCTTTCGAAGTGATGTGAGTCACAAAGAAGAAAAGCTCTTTAACAATATAAACCTATCAATCTGTGTGGGCACTCGTTGATGATAATCCAATTAGATACTTCGGTATCAAATTAGGTTTCAATGAAACG
The DNA here is from genome assembly GCF_040869035.1 of Vibrio sp. NTOU-M3. NCBI lineage: Bacteria > Pseudomonadati > Pseudomonadota > Gammaproteobacteria > Vibrionales > Vibrionaceae > Vibrio > Vibrio sp. NTOU-M3. The sequence goes on along the minus strand of NZ_CP162100.1, from coordinate 2,876,957 downwards.
AAGTGACCATTGAATCGAAAGATTCAGCACAGTCAATTCAAACATTACTTATGTAATGTTCAGTATTCATTGAGCCGACCAAAATCTTAAATTGAAGAGTTTGATCATGGCTCAGATTGAACGCTGGCGGCAGGCCTAACACATGCAAGTCGAGCGGAAACGAGTTATCTGAACCTTCGGGGAACGATAACGGCGTCGAGCGGCGGACGGGTGAGTAATGCCTGGGAAATTGCCCTGATGTGGGGGATAACCATTGGAAACGATGGCTAATACCGCATAATAGCTTCGGCTCAAAGAGGGGGACCTTCGGGCCTCTCGCGTCAGGATATGCCCAGGTGGGATTAGCTAGTTGGTGAGGTAAAGGCTCACCAAGGCGACGATCCCTAGCTGGTCTGAGAGGATGATCAGCCACACTGGAACTGAGACACGGTCCAGACTCCTACGGGAGGCAGCAGTGGGGAATATTGCACAATGGGCGCAAGCCTGATGCAGCCATGCCGCGTGTGTGAAGAAGGCCTTCGGGTTGTAAAGCACTTTCAGTCGTGAGGAAGGCGGAGTCGTTAATAGCGGCCTCGTTTGACGTTAGCGACAGAAGAAGCACCGGCTAACTCCGTGCCAGCAGCCGCGGTAATACGGAGGGTGCGAGCGTTAATCGGAATTACTGGGCGTAAAGCGCATGCAGGTGGTTTGTTAAGTCAGATGTGAAAGCCCGGGGCTCAACCTCGGAATAGCATTTGAAACTGGCAGACTAGAGTACTGTAGAGGGGGGTAGAATTTCAGGTGTAGCGGTGAAATGCGTAGAGATCTGAAGGAATACCGGTGGCGAAGGCGGCCCCCTGGACAGATACTGACACTCAGATGCGAAAGCGTGGGGAGCAAACAGGATTAGATACCCTGGTAGTCCACGCCGTAAACGATGTCTACTTGGAGGTTGTGGCCTTGAGCCGTGGCTTTCGGAGCTAACGCGTTAAGTAGACCGCCTGGGGAGTACGGTCGCAAGATTAAAACTCAAATGAATTGACGGGGGCCCGCACAAGCGGTGGAGCATGTGGTTTAATTCGATGCAACGCGAAGAACCTTACCTACTCTTGACATCTACAGAAGCCAGCGGAGACGCAGGTGTGCCTTCGGGAACTGTAAGACAGGTGCTGCATGGCTGTCGTCAGCTCGTGTTGTGAAATGTTGGGTTAAGTCCCGCAACGAGCGCAACCCTTATCCTTGTTTGCCAGCACTTCGGGTGGGAACTCCAGGGAGACTGCCGGTGATAAACCGGAGGAAGGTGGGGACGACGTCAAGTCATCATGGCCCTTACGAGTAGGGCTACACACGTGCTACAATGGCGCATACAGAGGGCGGCCAACTTGCGAGAGTGAGCGAATCCCAAAAAGTGCGTCGTAGTCCGGATCGGAGTCTGCAACTCGACTCCGTGAAGTCGGAATCGCTAGTAATCGTGGATCAGAATGCCACGGTGAATACGTTCCCGGGCCTTGTACACACCGCCCGTCACACCATGGGAGTGGGCTGCAAAAGAAGTGGGTAGTTTAACCTTCGGGGGGACGCTCACCACTTTGTGGTTCATGACTGGGGTGAAGTCGTAACAAGGTAGCGCTAGGGGAACCTGGCGCTGGATCACCTCCTTATACGATGATTATTGCGATGAGTGTTCACACAGATTGATGGTTTATGTAGTTTAAGAGATGGAACATCCCCCAAGATGTTCGACTTAGTGTCCCGTTCGTCTAGAGGCCTAGGACACCGCCCTTTCACGGCGGTAACAGGGGTTCGACTCCCCTACGGGATACCATTGGGTCGTTAGCTCAGTTGGTAGAGCAGTTGACTTTTAATCAATTGGTCGCAGGTTCGAATCCTGCACGACCCACCATTCTTCTCCACGAAGAATCAAAACTTATGTGGGCGATTAGCTCAGTTGGGAGAGCACCTGCCTTACAAGCAGGGGGTCACTGGTTCGAGCCCGGTATCGCCCACCATTCTCTAAATGTTTTTGGATTAGGATTTCCAAACCACTTCAGTAAAACGTACGTGGTTGGAGTTTTCGACCGTCTAAGAATCTTTAGAAAATGTATTTCTTCGGAAAACATAGCTCTTTAACAATTTGGAAAGCTGACAAATCAACAATTTATTGTTGATTGTAAAGTTCTCAATGTTTGTCTTTATGACAAACACCAAAATAACACATTCAAGTGTTCTTGGAATTTGAGTCCGGCAAAATCGAGTCTGCATCATGTATAAAAATTGCAGACAACTTTGGTTGTTTAACATCAATTCGAAACTCCTTCGGGTTGTATGGTTAAGTGACTAAGCGTACACGGTGGATGCCTTGGCAGTCAGAGGCGATGAAAGACGTAGTAACTTGCGATAAGCCCAGATTAGGTAGTAACAACCATTTGAGTCTGGGATTTCTGAATGGGGAAACCCACGTGCATAAGCACGTATCTTTACCTGAATACATAGGGTAAAGAGGCGAACCGGGGGAACTGAAACATCTAAGTACCCCGAGGAAAAGAAATCAACCGAGATTCCGAAAGTAGCGGCGAGCGAAATTGGATTAGCCCTTAAGCTTTTAATGCGTCAGGTGAAAGTTCTGGAAAGTTCTGCGATACAGGGTGATAGCCCCGTAACCGGCAGCGCATTTTAAGTGAAATCGAGTAGGGCGGGACACGTGATATCCTGTCTGAATATGGGGGGACCATCCTCCAAGGCTAAATACTACTGACTGACCGATAGTGAACCAGTACCGTGAGGGAAAGGCGAAAAGAACCCCTGTGAGGGGAGTGAAATAGAACCTGAAACCGTGTACGTACAAGCAGTAGGAGCACCTTCGTGGTGTGACTGCGTACCTTTTGTATAATGGGTCAGCGACTTATATTCAGTGGCAAGGTTAACCATCTAGGGGAGCCGTAGGGAAACCGAGTCTTAACTGGGCGCTCAGTCTCTGGATATAGACCCGAAACCAGGTGATCTAGCCATGGGCAGGTTGAAGGTTGAGTAACATCAACTGGAGGACCGAACCGACTAATGTTGAAAAATTAGCGGATGACTTGTGGCTAGGGGTGAAAGGCCAATCAAACCTGGAGATAGCTGGTTCTCCCCGAAATCTATTTAGGTAGAGCCTCGGACGAATACTACTGGGGGTAGAGCACTGTTAAGGCTAGGGGGTCATCCCGACTTACCAACCCTTTGCAAACTCCGAATACCAGTAAGTACTATCCGGGAGACACACGGCGGGTGCTAACGTCCGTCGTGGAGAGGGAAACAACCCAGACCGCCAGCTAAGGTCCCAAATTATAGCTAAGTGGGAAACGATGTGGGAAGGCTTAGACAGCTAGGATGTTGGCTTAGAAGCAGCCATCATTTAAAGAAAGCGTAATAGCTCACTAGTCGAGTCGGCCTGCGCGGAAGATGTAACGGGGCTAAGCTATAAACCGAAGCTGCGGCAATGCGATTTATCGTATTGGGTAGGGGAGCGTTCTGTAAGCCGTTGAAGGTGTGTTGTAAAGCATGCTGGAGGTATCAGAAGTGCGAATGCTGACATGAGTAACGATAAAGGGGGTGAAAAACCCCCTCGCCGGAAGACCAAGGGTTCCTGTCCAACGTTAATCGGGGCAGGGTAAGTCGACCCCTAAGGCGAGGCTGAAAAGCGTAGTCGATGGGAAACGGGTTAATATTCCCGTACTTCTTACAATTGCGATGGGGGGACGGAGAAGGCTAGGTGGGCCTGGCGACGGTTGTCCAGGTTCAAGTGCGTAGGCTTAAGAGTTAGGTAAATCCGGCTCTTTTTAAGGCTGAGACACGACGTCGAGCTACTACGGTAGTGAAGTCATTGATGCCATGCTTCCGGGAAAAGCCTCTAAGCTTCAGATTGTAAGGAATCGTACCCCAAACCGACACAGGTGGTCGGGTAGAGAATACCAAGGCGCTTGAGAGAACTCGGGTGAAGGAACTAGGCAAAATGGTACCGTAACTTCGGGAGAAGGTACGCTCTTGACGGTGAAGTCCCTTGCGGATGGAGCTATTGAGAGTCGCAGATACCAGGTGGCTGCAACTGTTTATTAAAAACACAGCACTGTGCAAAATCGTAAGATGACGTATACGGTGTGACGCCTGCCCGGTGCCGGAAGGTTAATTGATGGGGTTAGACTTAGGTCGAAGCTCTTGATCGAAGCCCCGGTAAACGGCGGCCGTAACTATAACGGTCCTAAGGTAGCGAAATTCCTTGTCGGGTAAGTTCCGACCTGCACGAATGGCGTAATGATGGCCACGCTGTCTCCACCCGAGACTCAGTGAAATTGAAATCGCTGTGAAGATGCAGTGTACCCGCGGCTAGACGGAAAGACCCCGTGAACCTTTACTACAGCTTGGCACTGAACATTGAGCCTACATGTGTAGGATAGGTGGGAGGCTTTGAAGCAAGTACGCCAGTATTTGTGGAGCCGACCTTGAAATACCACCCTTGTATGTTTGATGTTCTAACTTAGCCCCATTATCTGGGGTGAGGACAGTGCCTGGTGGGTAGTTTGACTGGGGCGGTCTCCTCCCAAAGAGTAACGGAGGAGCACGAAGGTGGGCTAATCACGGTTGGACATCGTGAGGTTAGTGCAATGGCATAAGCCCGCTTGACTGCGAGAATGACAATTCGAGCAGGTGCGAAAGCAGGTCATAGTGATCCGGTGGTTCTGAATGGAAGGGCCATCGCTCAACGGATAAAAGGTACTCCGGGGATAACAGGCTGATACCGCCCAAGAGTTCATATCGACGGCGGTGTTTGGCACCTCGATGTCGGCTCATCACATCCTGGGGCTGAAGTCGGTCCCAAGGGTATGGCTGTTCGCCATTTAAAGTGGTACGCGAGCTGGGTTTAGAACGTCGTGAGACAGTTCGGTCCCTATCTGCCGTGGGCGTTGGAAGATTGAAGGGGGCTGCTCCTAGTACGAGAGGACCGGAGTGGACGAACCTCTGGTGTTCGGGTTGTGTCGCCAGACGCATTGCCCGGTAGCTAAGTTCGGAATCGATAACCGCTGAAAGCATCTAAGCGGGAAGCGAGCCCTGAGATGAGTCTTCCCTGATACTTTAAGTATCCTAAAGGGTTGTTCGAGACTAGAACGTTGATAGGCAGGGTGTGTAAGCGTTGTGAGGCGTTGAGCTAACCTGTACTAATTGCCCGTGAGGCTTAACCATACAACACCCAAGGGGTTTTGATGGACTCAATACAAGAATATTGAATGTGTTAAGAACGAAAACAGCTTTCCGAATTTAGGAATTGAATTTATTAACTACATCCATGTAGTTAACCCTTCGGGCCGCACTGAAGTGCGTTAAATTTTGTTCCAGACAAAATTTTGCTTGGCGACCATAGCGATTTGGACCCACCTGATTTCCATTCCGAACTCAGAAGTGAAACGAATTAGCGCCGATGGTAGTGTGGGGCTTCCCCATGTGAGAGTAGGACATCGCCAGGCTTTAAATTTAGACTTTAAGTCTAACCAGTGCGGAGCGGTAGTTCAGTTGGTTAGAATACCGGCCTGTCACGCCGGGGGTCGCGGGTTCGAGTCCCGTCCGCTCCGCCACTTTATTTAGAAACCCAGTCTTCGGACTGGGTTTTGTCGTTTTAGGTGTATCGATTTTTCTTTTTAGGGAATGATGCGTCTTGAGCGTAAGCGTTCTGCCCCCTTCCTCTATTTATTTAGAAACCCAGTCTTCGTAATGGGTTTTATCATTTTAGGCATCTCAATTTCCTTCTTAGATAATAAACCTCGCAAGAGGAATGCTATGTTAAATATTTTGGTTTAAGAGCGTTTAGCTTCAAAGCTACATCTAGGCCAAGCTGTGTAATAAAGACTGAATTAGATCTTAGGCTTAGGTTACTCTTGCTTGAATGCTCGCTAAAACAAACTAACTTTAATTTATAGGTTTGTTGGTGGAGGCTGCATGAAAACGTTGCAACTTATTTGGAACAAAGGTGAGTGGAAAAACTCAGAATCAGCTTCTCGTTTAGATGGTCCATCTACCCTTGTCTTATTGTTTGGTAGTTATGTATCAGAGGCTTTTAATGCGCTGCATTCCCTATTACCGAACTCACAATTTGTTGGTTGTACGACATCTGGAGAGATTAGTGACCGAGCTGTTCTTGATAACGCGTTAATTGCTACCGTCATCTATTTCGAAAAATCACAAATCAAGCGAGTAAGCGCCTCAATCAATAGCTGTGATGGTGATAGCTATAAACTGGGTCAGGTAGTAGCTGAAGAATTAATGCAGCTTCCTAAATTACGCCATGTCTTTTTGCTTAGTGATGGTATGGAAGTTAATGGTGGTTACTTACTAGAAGGTTTTCAATCTATTTTACCCGATGCTGTAAAAGTAACAGGTGGCTTGGCAGGAGATGGAGAGCGTTTTCAAGAAACAACGGTGTATGCTGGGTTTGAATCACAAGCGGGATTAGTTGTTGCTATTGGCCTATATGGGGAGGCTCTCAATGTGAGCTACGGGTCACGTGGAGGTTGGTGCGCCTTTGGAATGGAAAGACGGGTCACTCGCTCAGAGCATAATGTTTTATACGAGTTAGATGAGGATAGCGCATTATCCATCTATCGAAGCTATCTCGGTGAGTTAGCTGGAGAGTTACCAGCCAGTGGTTTGCGTTTTCCTTTAGAGATCACCGATCCACAAAAAAGTACTCAAATTGTTAGAACGTTGCTTGGCATTAATGAAGATGATGGAACAATCACTTTTGCGGGCAATATACCAAGGGGGGTAACTGCCAGATTAATGAGAGCTAATGTTGATTCTTTGATTGATGGTGCGCAAGAGGCTGCGGAAGTATGCCGGCGTTATATTGACGATTCTCCTGACGTTGCCATTCTGATCAGTTGTGTCGGGCGAAAGATCTTATTAAAGCAATTAGCTGATGATGAGGTCGAGGCGGTGAAAGCTGAACTAGGAGGTAATACACTATTATGTGGCTTTTATTCCTATGGAGAGATCGCACCATTTGATCAACAATCTTCTTCAGAGCTTCACAATCAGACCATGACGATAACGGCTTTCTCGGAAGATTAATGGATGCATAGACTATTACAACGACAACTTAAAAAAGTCTTTGCTGATGGTGTTCCTGATGACCCGAATTTACATAAGCTAATTGAGATTGTTGATTCAGGCTATCAATCGCTCTCTGAACAATTGATGATCACTGAACGTTCTTTAGATCTAAGCTGTGCGGAATTAACGCAAAGGAATAATACTCTTAACTTGATTCTCGATTCCTTGCCGGATATGAGTTTGTGGATTGATAGGCAAGGGGTAGTAAAAGATATCCGTTCTGGAAATTTTGAACCTCCCATTTTGACTGCTGAAGAAAACTATACCCAACTTGATGACTTAGACTGTGTTCAATCATCACCTGAGCTGCAAACTTTTTTGGCGGATTATCAAAACTGTATGAACCGATCTGGAGACCTGAATATCCATAGTTTGGGAATCGATTATTTGGTTAGAGCTCGTTTGACAAATGTGAGCCAAAATCGTTGGCTACTCGTACTACAAGACATTTATTTACGTAAAAAAATTGAAGAGTTGCAGCAGCAACGACTCGATCAATCCAAGCGTTCAGTAAAGCAGTTACAAGAACTTATTAACTCAGCTCCGATTGGGATTTTAATTTGTAGCTCTTCGTTAAAAGTGATCATGATTAATGATTTTACCTGTCAGCTTCTGGGAAGAGAAAAAGAAGATATCGTTAATAGTGAGCCGATTCGTTATATTGCTGAAGAGATGCGGGAGGTATTTGAGTCTAATCTTAACATGGTCATTGATCTTCCTAAGGGAGCAGGTATAACTCGTTGCGATCTTATGCTGAGATTGCCTGATAAGAGAGTTTGCCAAATTGAGATGGCATTCAGTAAATTACTTTTTCAGCAACAACACCTTATTATCATGTCGATGACAGATATCAGTGAACGTAAGCAGCTCGAAAAGAAACTCAAAAACCTTGCTGAAACCGATCCTTTAACAGGAGCTTTTAATCGAAGAAGTTTCTTAACCCAGACTGAAAGAGCGGTTCATACTTGTCAGCGCTGGCGAACACCTTTAACGGTCATGCTTATTGATATTGATTTCTTTAAGCAAGTGAATGATAGTTTTGGTCATGCGGCTGGAGATGAGGTTTTGATCGCGTTGGTTAGCCATTTACAACAGTCCACGCGAGATATGGATATTCTCGGTCGATTGGGTGGTGAGGAATTTGCCTTGGTCTTACCGAATACAGATAAAAATCTAGGTTACGATATCGCTGAGCGACTTAGAAAAGACATTGAAGCGATGGCAGTCCGTCATGAAGAAAAGGTTCTGAAAATCACTGTGAGTATAGGTATGACAACCATTCCCTATGCAGACTTATCGACGCCATTTGATGAAGTAATGAAACAGGTTGATGGATTTCTTTATTGTGCGAAGAAAAATGGGCGGAATCGCATCGTTCATAACCATTAAGGGCCACACTCGTGGCCCTTATTCGATGAGTTACTCTTTCTCTGCGTTTTTCGCTTTTTCAATCATTGGCGTAATCGTTGAGCCTTGAATCAAAATAGAAAAAACAACGACAGCATAGGTCATTACCAATACAATTTCTTTTACATCAATAAGCTTATCAGGGATAACCCAAATGCCTGAAGGAATGGATAATGCCATTGCCAATGCCAATCCGCCCCGTAAGCCACCCCAAGTTAAGATCTTGACTGACCAAGGGTTATAACTACGAAAACGTTTAAAACCGATATAGGATAAGAAAACACTTAGGTATCGAGCTGACAGAACAAGCGGGACTGCAAATGCCATTAAAATCCAATCTTCTTTGTGAAATTCAAACAGCAGCATAGACATACCAATCAATAAGAAAAGCACGCCATTCAAAAATTCATCGACCAGTTCCCAGAAATGATCGAGGTGATCTTCACTCTCTTTGGAAAAGCCAATGAAACGCGTCCAGTTGCCAATCATGATACCTGATACCACCATGGCTAGAGGACCAGATACGTGAAGATACTCTGCAAATGCATATCCAGCGGTTGGAATGCCAATGGTAAGAAGAAGCTCCATCGAGTGATCATCAGTTGCGCTGATTAGGTAATGGAAAACGAGTCCTAATACAAAGCCATAAACGATACCACCAAGGGCTTCCTGAGCAAACAGCATCGTAACGCTACCCACTGTTGGCGCTTCGTTTCCAAAAGCAATCGTAAATAAAGTAACAAAAATGACGAGACCGAAGCCGTCATTGAATAATGACTCACCTTCAATTTGTGTCGAGATACGTCTTGGTGCATTGAGTTTTTTTACGATAGCAAGCACCGCTATTGGGTCGGTTGGCGAGATCAGTGCACCAAACAATAAGCAGTATACTAAGTCAAAATTGACTCCAATGATTTGGCAGAATCCATAGAGAACAAAACCAATAAAAAAGGTTGAAAATAACGTTGCACCTAATGCCAATACCGTGATTTCCCATTTTTGATCTTTCAGGTTGGGTAGTTTGATCCCCAATCCTCCAGCAAACAAAAGGAAGCCTAATATCCCTTTAAGCAAAAAGTCTTCGAAATTAATACTAGAAACTGTTTGCGTGGCGATTTCAGTTAACTGAAACCAATCATTTTGACCAGCAACTAGAATTAATAGTGACAGAACCATCGAGCCCGCTGTTATTGCGATGGTTGTCTGCATTTTACCTATCTTACTGTTTACAAAAGCAATCAACATTGCAGCAGCCGATAGAAAGCAAAGGGTATAATAGACCGACATGTGTTTCTCTGGATGTAACAAAATGTGAATGGAATTCTCTGCCTATGATGACTAAATAGCAAACACTTTTTGGTTATTATTTTACAAGCAAACAGGAGTGAGAATATTAATGTTTTAGACGTCTAGACTCCTTTAGTTTGTATGATAGGATGGAGAGATAACTAAAGGAATGAGGCTGTACTGTGGGAAGTAATGTAAGACAACAGATTGAAGCTCAATTAAAGCAACGTATTTTGCTGATCGATGGTGGTATGGGCACCATGATTCAGGGATATAAACTTGAAGAGCAAGACTATCGAGGAGAGCGCTTTGCGGATTGGCATTGTGATCTAAAAGGCAACAACGATTTGTTGGTGCTCACTCAGCCTCAATTGATTAAGGAAATTCACAGCGCTTACTTAGAAGCAGGCGCTGATATTCTTGAAACCAACACCTTTAACGCGACGACGATTGCGATGGCTGACTATGAGATGGAAAGCCTGAGTGAGGAAATCAACTTTTCCGCTGCAAAGCTTGCGCGTGAAGCCGCTGATGAGTGGACGGCAAAAACGCCAGAGCGCCCACGTTATGTCGCGGGTGTGCTTGGTCCAACAAACCGTACTTGTTCTATCTCCCCTGATGTAAACGATCCGGGCTATCGTAACGTCAGCTTCGATGAGCTTGTTGAAGCTTATTCAGAATCCACTCGAGCGCTGATCAAAGGTGGCTCTGATCTTATTCTTATCGAGACCATCTTCGATACGCTTAACGCGAAAGCTTGTGCCTTCGCGGTTGATAGCGTCTTCGAAGAATTAGGTATCGAATTGCCAGTTATGATCTCCGGTACTATTACCGATGCTTCTGGACGCACCCTCTCAGGTCAAACTACGGAAGCCTTCTATAACTCTCTTCGTCACGTTAACCCGATTTCATTTGGTTTGAACTGTGCGCTTGGTCCTGACGAACTGCGCCCGTACGTAGAAGAGCTTTCTCGTATTTCGGAATCTTTTGTTTCTACTCACCCAAATGCGGGTCTGCCGAATGCTTTTGGTGAATATGACCTTTCGCCAGAAGATATGGCGGAACACGTTAAAGAGTGGGCGGAGAGTGGTTTCCTCAACCTAATTGGTGGTTGTTGTGGTACCACGCCAGAGCATATTCGTCATATGGCAATGGCCGTTGAAGGTGTGAAACCTCGTGATTTGCCTGAGCTTGCGGTTGCGTGTCGTTTATCCGGTCTTGAGCCTCTTACGATTGAAAAAGAGACGTTGTTTATCAACGTGGGTGAGCGCACTAACGTAACTGGTTCTGCTCGATTTAAGCGTCTGATCAAAGAAGAGCTCTACGATGAAGCGCTGGAAGTTGCTCGTCAGCAAGTTGAGAACGGCGCTCAGATCATCGACATCAACATGGATGAAGGCATGTTGGATGCAGAAGCCTGTATGGTTCGTTTCCTAAACCTATGTGCCTCTGAGCCTGAGATATCCAAAGTGCCTATCATGGTCGACTCTTCTAAATGGGAGGTCATCGAGGCGGGGCTTAAGTGTATTCAGGGCAAGGGCATCGTAAACTCCATCTCTTTGAAAGAAGGTAAAGAGAAGTTTGTTGAGCAAGCAAAACTGATTCGTCGCTATGGTGCTGCAGTTATCGTTATGGCGTTTGACGAAGTTGGTCAGGCAGAAACACGTGAGCGTAAGTTAGAAATCTGTACTAACGCTTATCGTATCTTGGTTGATGAAGTCGGTTTCCCACCAGAAGACATCATCTTTGACCCGAACATCTTTGCGGTTGCGACGGGTATCGAAGAGCACAATAACTACGCCGTGGATTTCATCGAAGCGGTTGCCGATATTAAGCGCGACTTACCGCATGCGATGATCTCCGGTGGTGTATCTAACGTTTCCTTCTCATTTCGCGGCAATAACTACGTTCGTGAAGCGATTCATGCGGTGTTCCTATACCACTGTTTTAAAAATGGTATGGACATGGGTATTGTGAACGCAGGTCAGTTAGAAATTTACGATAACGTTCCTGATAAGCTGCGTGAGGCGGTAGAAGACGTGGTTCTTAACCGCCGTGATGATTCGACTGAGCGACTGCTTGATATCGCAGCAGAATACGCTGGAAAGGGTGTCGGCAAAGAAGAAGATGCTTCTGCATTAGAGTGGCGTACTTGGGCGGTAGAAAAACGTCTAGAGCATGCGTTGGTTAAAGGCATTACTGAATTCATCGTTGAAGATACCGAAGAAGCTCGCCTTAATGCATCCAAACCACTGGAAGTAATCGAAGGTCCGTTGATGGACGGTATGAATGTGGTGGGAGATCTATTTGGTGAAGGTAAGATGTTCCTTCCTCAGGTAGTGAAATCAGCGCGTGTTATGAAGCAGGCGGTAGCGCATTTAGAGCCTTTCATTAATAAAGAGAAACAAGTGGGATCTTCCAACGGTAAGATTTTGTTGGCGACGGTAAAAGGCGACGTTCACGATATCGGTAAGAACATTGTTGGCGTGGTTCTGCAATGTAACAACTACGAGATCATCGATCTTGGCGTAATGGTGCCATGTGAGAAGATCCTCAAGGTAGCCAAAGAAGAAAACGTCGATATCATTGGTCTTTCTGGTTTGATTACTCCGTCTCTCGATGAAATGGTGCATGTAGCCAAAGAAATGGAGCGTCTTGATTTCGATCTTCCGCTTCTGATTGGTGGTGCAACAACATCCAAAGCGCACACGGCGGTGAAGATTGAGCAGAACTACAAACATCCAGTGGTTTACGTCAATAACGCTTCTCGTGCGGTTGGTGTATGTACATCATTACTTTCAGACGAACTTCGCCCTGGCTTTGTTGAAAAAGTGGATGCGGACTATGAGCGCGTGCGTGATCAGCATAACCGCAAGAAGCCGCGCACTAAGCCTGTTACTTTAGAAGAAGCACGAGCGAACAAAGTCGCGATTGATTGGGATACGTATACGCCTCCTGCACCTGTGAAACCGGGCATCCATATCTTTGATGATTTTGATATCGCTACACTACGCAATTATATCGACTGGACGCCTTTCTTTATGACTTGGTCGTTAGTCGGCAAGTATCCAACAATCTTTGACCATGAAGAAGTGGGTGAAGAGGCTCAACGCCTGTACAAAGATGCTAACGAACTACTAGATCGTGTTGAGCGTGAAGGGTTACTCAAAGCGCGCGGCATGTGTGGTCTGTTCCCTGCAGCAAGCGTGGGTGATGATATCGAAGTCTACACCGACGAATCGCGTACAGAAGTGGCGAAAGTTCTGCATAACTTGCGCCAGCAGACGGAGAAACCAAAAGGCTTCAACTACTGCCTGTCGGATTATGTTGCCCCGAAAGAGTCTGGTAAGCTCGATTGGGTTGGTGCTTTTGCTGTAACCGGCGGTGTCGGTGAACGCGAACTTGCTGACGAATACAAAGCGCAAGGTGATGATTACAATGCCATCATGATCCAAGCGGTAGCGGACCGTCTGGCGGAAGCATTTGCTGAGTATCTACATGAGCGTGTGCGCAAAGAGATTTGGGGTTACGCTGCGGATGAAGCTCTGTCGAATGAAGAACTGATTCGTGAGAAATACCAAGGTATTCGACCAGCTCCGGGCTATCCAGCATGTCCAGAGCATACTGAAAAAGGACCGCTTTGGGAGCTGATGAATGTTGAAGAAAGTATCGGTATGTCACTGACATCGAGCTATGCGATGTACCCAGGTGCATCCGTATCGGGTTGGTACTTCTCGCACCCTGACTCTCGTTATTTTGCTATTGCGCAAATCCAGCAAGATCAAGTGGAGAGCTACGCAGATCGTAAAGGTTGGGATATGCTTGAAGCAGAGAAGTGGTTAGGGCCAAATATTAATGGTTAATCAGACGACCTAAACCAAAAGCGCAGCCATCTGGCTGCGCTTTTTAGTTTTGATTAAACAGATTAAATCATGATGGTGGCTAATCCGAGAAAGACGGATAAACCAATCACATCTGTTACTGTTGTGAGAGCCATCCCCCCAGCTAACGCAGGATCGATATTCATTTTCTTGAGTAAAATTGGGATGGTTACGCCCGCAATACCAGCGACCAATAGGTTGGTCATCATGGCTGCAGCAATAATGCCGCCAAGCATCCAGTTACCTTTCCAAGCGATAACGATGCCACCAATAATGAGAGCCCACATGACACCATTTAAGAATCCAATCGCGGCTTCTTTTAGCAATAGCTCGCGTTTATTGGAATCACCGATGTGTCCAAGCGCTAAGCCACGGATCACCAGAGCCACGGTTTGGTTGCCTGCAACTCCGCCCATTGAAGGAACAATCGTCATCAATACTGCAATTGCAGCCATCTGATCTAAAGTGGCTTCAAACATGTTAGATACTGATGCAGCTGCCAGTGCAGCTAATACGTTCGCCCCTAACCAAATGCTTCGCTTTCTAGCGGATTTGACAACCGGCGCAAAGGTATCTTCATCATCGTCCATACCCGCCATACTCATCATAGAGTGTTCTGCGTCCTCACGGATAACATCAACCACATCATCAATGGTAATACGACCGACGAGCTGTTGGTTTTCATCGATAACCGGAGCTGAAACCCAGTTTCGACGCTCAAACAAGCTTGCTACGTCAGAGTCGCTGGTGGTCACCTCAATTGCATCGTCCACATCTTCCATGACATCGCAGACTTTAATATCAGGTTGTGTTGTCAGTAGCGCAGTCAAAGGCAGCTCACCGATCAAGCGACTTTCTTCATCAATTACATAGAGAGCATCGGTTGCCTCAGGAAGCTCGCCTCTCATGCGTAAATAACGTAAGACAACATCAACATCAACATCACCACGGATAGTGATGACATCGGTGTTCATTAACCCGCCAGCAGTGTCTTCTGGATACGAAAGGGCCGTTTCAACACGCAGACGATCGGCGGCATCCATTTGTGAGAGTACTTCTCTGGAGACGTCGTCAGGAAGGCTACGTAAGACGTAAGCAACGTCATCCGTATCCATCCCTTCTGTGGCTTCTGCCAAGGTTTCTGGGGCCATTTTAGCCACCAGATCATCTTTCACATCCTCATTTAATTCATCGAGGATTTCACCATAGTCTTCGGGATCGGTCAGTTGCCACAATACTTCACGACTTTTTCGTGGTGAGGCTTCTAACAGGTGGGCAATATCTTCTGGCTCCATATCCTGCAACTGACGGCGGACATGGACGAAGCGACCATTTTCAAGTGCTTCCGTAACTTCTTGCAGGGCTTGGTGAGCTTGATCGAATTCTATTTGCTCTGCCATTTATTCCCCCTGACTCAATTTGCTTACAATGGCCTGAATAGTAACTTAATTTTAGATCTTGTTTAATAAGTTAATGTTGCGAAGGGAATATTTCTTTTGAGTAGTACGTTAATCGTCTTCTTCAAACTTATCTTCGATAAGATGACAAACAGCATCTAACGCAGCGCTGGCGTCATGACCTTCAGCGCTGATGGTGACATATTCGCCTTGTGCTGACTCAAGCATGAGGAGCCCCATAACACTGTCTGCAGTGGCCTCTTTGCCTTCATGATTTTGAATCGTGAGAATGGATTGATAGGACTGAGCCAGTTCAACCAGTTTTACAGCAGCACGAGCATGAAGACCAAGACGATTCTGAATTAGGACGGTTCTGCTCTGCTGCATAGAGTTATTCCTTATGGTGCTTTTCTAGAGAGGCATGTCGAATTTTAACTTGATGGCCTAATTGGGCAAAATATTCCCCAATTTGTTGAGTGAGATAGACAGAGCGGTGTTTACCACCTGTACAGCCGATAGCAACGGTTAAGTAACTACGGTTATTTTTCTCTAGCATTGGTAGCCAGTATTCAACAAATTTTTGTATTTGTTGTCGGAGCTCTATCACTTCGGGATGGCTTTCAAGGAAAGAACGAATAGGGGCATCAAGCCCTGTCATTGGTCGCAGATCGGGCTCCCAGTGAGGGTTAGGAAGAAAACGCACGTCAAATACGTAGTCTGCGTCACTCGGCAAACCATACTTAAATCCGAACGACTGAAATACCATAACTAAGTCTTTGCGCTCACGTCCTTCAACACGCATTCTGACCATTTCACTCAACTCATGTAAAGATTGGTCACTGCTGTCGAGTAACATATCTGCATTCTTTTTAAGAGGAGAGAGCAGAGCGGTTTCTTTCTCGATAGCTTGCTCTAGCGTAAGTGTGTCAGCGCCCAGAGAAAGTGGGTGAATTCGACGAGTTTCACTATAACGTTTTAGTAGCGTATTTTTGTTCGCATCCAAAAATAGCACGCTGACTTCCGTGCGTTTTTTTAGTTCCTGCAAAACATTGTTTACTAAAGAGGGCTCTTTTGGCAGGTTGCGAATATCAATACTGACCGCTACGTTTTGTTTGCTACCAGATACGGATTTGATGAATGAATGAAGTAAATCGACAGGTAAGTTATCGACGCAGTAATAACCTAAATCTTCTAAGACTCTAAGTGCGACACTTTTTCCTGCGCCAGACTGGCCACTAACTACAATTAATCGCATGAGCTCGCTTACCGATTGACCATAATATCGTAAAGCTCTTGATCTGTTTCTGCCTTACGAAGTTGTTTCAAAATTTGCTTGTCATTGAGTCGTTCTGCCATCGCAGACAAGGTCTTTAAGTGTTCTTTGCACTGTGCGTCTGGAACTAAAAGAGCAAACAGAAGGTCAACAGGTCGGTTGTCTATGGCATCGAACTCGATCGGAGCTTCACATTGAAGAAGTACAGCGATGGCTTTATCGCTTGATTGCATACGAGCATGGGGAATGGCGATCCCATTTCCGATGCCAGTACTGCCCATCTTTTCTCTGCTTAGCATGCATTCAAACAGCTCGGTGGAGTTTTGCCCTGTTTGTTCAGCCACTATCTCGCTGATCATTTCCAAGGCTCGCTTCTTACTAGTGCACTGGACTGCACTTTTGGTGCAGTCCAGTGTAAGGATTTCGCTAATTTGCATGGTTAATGTGTATTAAGTTTTTCTTTGTGCTTGTTCAGTTGTCGAACAAGCTTATCTACAAGTGAGTCGATAGCAGCATACATGCTGTCATCATCGGATGAGGCGTGAATTTCACCTTGGTTAACGTGAAGGGTAGCTTCTGCGATTTGGCGAAGTTTTTCAACTCGTAGTACGACATGTACGCTGTTAATGTGATCGAAAAATCGTTCTAGCTTTTGAAACTTTGAGTTTACGTAGTCTTGCATTGAATCGGTTAGATCAACGTGGTGGCCTTGAATATTGATTTGCATAGACTTTCCTTCTCGGTTGGTGCCTAAAGCAGGCGTTTGCGCTGACTTGAAGGGGCAATGCCCAGAGATTCGCGATATTTCGCAATTGTCCGTCTAGCGACTTGAATCCCTTGGTCAGCTAGTAGTGCTGCAATCTTGCTGTCACTCAGTGGCTTAGCACTGTTTTCAGCGGCAACGAGTTTCTTGATCAGTGCTCGGATTGCAGTAGATGAACACTCTCCACCATTATCGGTACTGACATGGCTGGAGAAAAAATACTTCAATTCAAAAATGCCACGAGGGGTATGCATGAATTTCTGTGTTGTCACTCGAGAGATGGTCGATTCATGCATATCCACTGCCAAGGCTACATCATTCAGTACCATTGGCTTCATGGCTTCTTCACCATACTCAAAGAAATCGCGTTGATGTTCAACAATACACTTAGCAACTTTGAGCAACGTCTCGTTTCTACTTTCCAGACTTTTAATTAACCATTTAGCTTCTTGTAGGTTAGAGCGAATATACTGGCTATCGGCGCTGTTTCCTTTTCCAAGTTGAGCATATTGCTGGTTTACTTTTAATCTTGGCACACTATCTGGATTGATTGTCACAATCCATTTACCGTGATCTTTAAATACCGAAACGTCAGGAATGACGTATTCAGCATGTTCTGAAGAAATACGGCTCCCTGGACGCGGGTCGAGTTGCTGGATAAGTGTGAGTGCTTCTTTGAGCTCGGCTTCTTTGAGTTTTGCTTCTTTAATGATCAGTTTGTAATCGCGGTTACCCAGTTGATCAATATGATGGCTTAGAACTAATTTAGCTTCTTGTAGCCAAGGTGTATCTTCGGGAAAGGTAGCGAGTTGCAGTAATAAACATTCTTGCAAGTTAACCGATGCGACACCTAGTGGATCGAACTGTTGAATGCGTTTACGAACGGCTTCAATTTCGTCGAGTTCTATCTCTTCATTATCAAAGCTTTCATGAATTTCTTCAGGTGAGATGGTCAGATAGCCATAGTCATCGATAGCATCAATTAACGCCAATGCGATGGTGCGATCCGTTTCACTGAATGGTGTGAGGTCTAATTGCCATAGAAGGTAATCGTAGAGTGACTCAGTCGTTTCTCCTTGATATACCGGAGCGTCATCATCAACGGAGATGCCAGTGCTGCCTGTATTGGCGCTATAGACATCATCCCATGTTGTATCGATCTCAAGTTCATTACTGATTTCAGATTTTTCGATCAATTCAGAGCTGTCTTTGACTTCTGGCTCTGCAACATCAACGGTTGGCTCTTTATCCTCATTACTGCTTTTTTCTTCAGCTGCATTCTCTTCACTGCCTTCTTCTACTTCGAGAAGTGGGTTTGAGTCCAATGCTTCTTGGATTTCTTGCTGAAGATCCAAAGTCGACAATTGCAGCAAGCGAATGGCTTGTTGCAACTGAGGGGTCATAGCTAACTGCTGGCCTAGCTTGAGTTGTAATGAGGGTTTCATTCAGTATTATTTGCCTTAATTCTGTAGAATCTTACCGTTCTTTTCTTTAATCATAGACGGAATTGTTCGCCGAGATAAACTTGTTTTACTTGCTCGTTTGCGAGTACTTCTTGCGGCGTGCCTTCTGCGATCAAATGCCCTTGGCTGACGATATAGGCTTTTTCACATACATCGAGTGTTTCTCGCACGTTGTGGTCTGTGATCAAAACACCCAATCCACGATCTCGAAGATGTTCGATGATTTTCTTAATGTCGATGACGGAAATCGGGTCTACGCCTGCAAAAGGTTCATCCAATAAAATGAACTTAGGGTTTGCTGCAAGGGCTCGCGCAATCTCAACTCGGCGGCGCTCACCACCCGATAGTGCCATACCTGCACTGTGACGAATGTGCTGAATGTGGAATTCTTCCAACAAATCTTCTAGTTTGTCTTGGCGCTCTTCTCGCGTCATTTCTTCACGTGTTTGCAGGACCGCCATGATGTTGTCTTCAACGGAAAGCTTACGGAAAATAGATGCTTCTTGAGGTAGGTATCCAATACCAAGGCGAGAGCGACTATGCATCGGTAAAATACTGATGTCTTGGTCATCAATACTAATATTACCTTCATCACGCGCCACCAAGCCTACAATCATATAAAACGAGGTGGTTTTTCCAGCTCCATTTGGGCCAAGTAGACCAACAATTTGACCGGATTGAACCTGAAGGCTGACGTCAGAAACCACTTTGCGGTTTTTATAGCTCTTCGCTAAATGTTCTGCTTTAAGTAATGCCATAATTATTCTTGTACTGTCTGTGGCTGAAGAACGGTAGAGACACGATCTCCTTTTGCTTTGCCATCTGCGATCAATTTTTGAGAGGAAATCTTATAGCGAATTTTTGTGCCACGGATAACACTGTCATCTTGTGAAAGCATGGCTTGATCGATCATCGTTAATTGATCATCTGCCATTTTATAGTAAAGCTCTTTGGCTTCACCATACAGCGTTTTACCGTCGTCGGTTAGCTGCGAAAAGGTGGCTAAATTGCCGTAACCTTCAATCTCTTTAATGCTGCCATCTTTGGCATCTCGCGTAACGATGACTTTATCAGCATTTATATTGATGCTGCCTTGCTTGAGCTTTACATCGCCTAAGAAGGTGACTTGGTTACTCTGCATATCCAATTGTTGGCTGTCAGAGTCAATATATACTGGTTGATCGCGGTCTGTTGATAAAGCCAGTGCGTTGGCTGATGTCAGCAGACAAGTAATTAGGCTAAGGTGTGAGAGTTTCATATCTACCTTGAACGTGTTTGTAGAGTACTGCGGTATTTTCGGCAAAATTGCCTTTCATCGCTTGTCCTACAGTTTCAAACTGAGGGCCAACTAATACGACCTGATTGTCGGCCCAAAAATCTCGGTTATCCAACTGAATACTTAATGTATTGGTGGACATTGTATCGAACCCAGAATCTGGTAACAGGTTTTTCGCCTGTACGTCAGTGTATAAGGTCAACACATGGTCTTGATCAAGAACGCCACGCTCAGCTGTGACTTCCCACTCTTGTGTCGTTCCTTCTTTGTACACTTTCAGTATTGGATTATCAAAGATAGTATCGCCACTTTTTGCATAGTGGTTTAGTTTATCAGACGTAATCACATAGCTGCGAATACCTTGTTCACTGTATGAGGTATTCACCAGATTTTTACCTGTAAACATAGGTAGTTCGGTATTGGGTTCTACTTGAATATCGAATTCCTCACCGCCGCTTAGCAAATAGTATGCAGACCATGAGGCGATAAATAGCAGTAATATATAACCGATACGAGATAAACTCATATACTTAAACCTTTATGTTTATCTAACTTATTCTTTGGTGGAAGGTTAAAGGCAAAGTTGTTCGCTTGAATTTTGTTGTGGCTTACAAGACGACAACGGAACTTAACATTCGATACCTTAAAGGGTACCCATCCATATGCTTGGGCAGCTGGAAGAATCGAAGGTTCCATAGTGTGATGACACATATTGAGGTGACTGAACATCACATCACACCAGCTTTCAGTAAATCATGCATATTTAGGGCACCGATGACCTGATTGTCTTGGCAAATCAGTAAACCATTGATGCTTTTGGATTGCATAAGGTTGAGCCCCTCAGCCGCCAACAGATTTGGTGTTGCAACCGTTGGATTTTTGGTCATCACTTCACTAATGTTTGTCGTATGGATATCGATACGTTTATCGAGGATACGACGTAAGTCACCATCTGTGAATACGCCGAGTAGGTGATTGTTGTGATCTACTATCGCTGTCATGCCCAGTCTCTTTTCACTGACCACTAATAAAGCATCACGCACTAGCACATCCGGCCCGACTAACGGAAGGCTGTCTCCCGTATGCATAATATCTGATAATTTGAGCAGGAGCTTGCGACCAAGAGCTCCGCCTGGATGAGACAGGGCAAAGTCTTCAGCGGTAAAGCCTCGTGCTTGCAGTAGTGCAACTGCCAGAGCATCTCCCATCACCAAGGTTGCGGTTGTGCTGGACGTTGGAGCCAGCCCAAGCGGGCACGCCTCTTTGGGTACCGTAATTTGCAGGTGAATATCTGCAAGCTTGGCCATGTTTGATTTCGGTTTTCCCGTCATGCTGATGATGGTGATATTCAACCGTTTCAGTACAGGGAAAAGTGCCAGAATTTCTGATGACTCGCCGGAATTAGAGATGGCTAATACAATATCTCCAGGTGCAATCATACCCAGATCACCGTGTGAAGCTTCTCCCGGATGAACAAAGAAAGCAGACGTCCCAGTACTGGCTAATGACGCTGCAATTTTATTTCCGATATGACCAGATTTACCCATGCCCATAACGGCGACTTTGCCTTTATTTTCAAGAATAAGCTGACAAGCTTTGACAAAGTCGTCATTAAAATATTGATCGAGTTGTTTTAGTGCATCAATTTCAGTGTTAAGGACATCTATGGCCGCAGCGCGAAAATCAAACATAAAAACTCCGAAAGTAAGCGGTTTAACTAAGCAGCTACATTCATTAATAGGTAACCTTGATAAGCTAAGAAGCAACACAGCAGTACAAACCCTTCGATACGGTTGATACTGCGCGATTTGCCTAATGCCATCACGACAAGTAATAGTGACACTCCAAGCATCACCCAGAAGTCACGCCCCATCGCATATTCACTTAGAATGGATGGGTTTAAGATTCCCGGAATCCCCATCACTGCCAAGATGTTGAATACGTTGGAACCAATGATATTGCCAACGGCCATATCATCTTCCCCTTTCATGACGCCAGCAACTGAGGCTGCCAGTTCAGGTAAGCTGGTACCAACAGCAATAATGGTTAGACCGATAACAAGATCGCTCATACCAAAATGTTTGGCGATAACCACTGCGCTGTTAACTAGTGTGTCTGCTGCGAGGGGCAAAATAATCAAACCAATAATAACCCACATCGCTGCTTTTAGGTTGCTTACCCCTTCAGGCACTTCGGATTCTTGTTCTTCTAAAAGTACGTCGCCATTTTTTTTCTCATTGCGGCTGATCTTCAGCATGGTTAATAAGAACAGAGCGAAAAGAACAAATAGTAGTGCCCCTTCGTAAAAACCTAAATGGCTGTCCCATAACAGGGCACCGGCCACTAAGGTCACCGCAATCATTAACGGTAACTCACGACGTAATACGGCAGAGCTGATAGAAAGTGGTTTGATCAGTGCGGTAATGCCCAGAATGAGGGCGATGTTAGCGATGTTAGAGCCGAGGACGTTACCAACGGCCGTGTCGGTTTTACCGTCTAAAGCGGCTGTGGCTGAAACCATCATCTCAGGTGCTGAAGATCCCATAGCAAGGATTGTCATACCAATGACCAATGGTGATATGCCTACATTGCGCGCTAGTGCAGCTGCACCAAAAACAAGTTTATCGGCACTCCAGACCAAGAAAATTAATCCAACGACCAGAAACGCAATGGCTTCAAACATGATGATTCCTAAACTATATACAACAAAACAATTTAACCGCTAATTTTGACCTGTTGCCTGTAAAAATGGAAGTCGTAGATGAAATTAATTGTTAGCCTTTTTGTCGTTCTCGTGTCTACTATGAATAAAGATTTATGCGCAGTACATTGAAAGTGAAGAGAGATTTAATTGAACAGTGCTTTAAATTGGTTTTCAATGTGCTTATGATCTCGCTTCCATAAGGGAATTCTTACAAGAGTATGATGATGTCATCAGAAGATCTGGTCACAGTTAAACAGCTTACGTTTTCAAGGGGAGAACGTAAGATATTTGATGATGTAAGCCTACATGTGCCAAAAGGAAAAATCACGGCCATAATGGGGCCGTCCGGGATCGGAAAAACCACATTACTTCGTCTTATTGGTGGTCAGCTATTACCAGAACAAGGCGAAATCTGGTTTGATGGGCACAATATTCCTACGTTAAGTCGTAAACATCTTTATCGTGAACGCAAAAAGATGAGCATGCTGTTTCAATCGGGTGCGCTCTTTACCGATCTCAATGTCTTTGACAATGTCGCTTTTCCACTGCGTGAGCACACTGGATTAGATGAAACCTTATTAGACACTTTGGTTAAGCTCAAGCTTGAAGCAGTAGGGCTTCGAGGGGCAGCTACATTAATGCCGAGTGAGTTGTCTGGCGGTATGGCTCGCCGAGCTGCTTTGGCACGTGCCATTGCACTTGACCCAAGCTTGATTATGTATGATGAGCCGTTTGTCGGCCAAGATCCTATTACCATGGGGGTTTTGGTTGAATTGATCCGAAACCTTAGCCGAGCACTGGGTGTGACTTCTATTGTGGTCTCTCATGATGTTCCTGAAGTTATGAGTATCGCCGATCATGTTTATATCTTGGCTAATGGCAAAGTGATTGCCGCAGGAACGCCTGATGAGTTACGTAATCACTCAGACCCTCAGGTGCAGCAGTTTCTCAATGGTGATGCTGACGGTCCGGTCCCGTTTCGCTTTCCCGCTCAATCGCTAGAAATGGATTTGTTCTCATGATGTCTCAGTTTACTGATTTTGTCGCCTCAACGGGGCGTCGAGCGATGTCTATTAGCGAGGCATTTGGCCGCGCTAGCTTAATGCTGTTCGGAGCACTGGCTTCTAGGCCTAGACCAATTCAGCATCTGCCACTATTGATAAAGCAACTCTACAGCGTTGGGGTGCAATCATTGGCGATCATTGTGTTATCTGGTCTATTTATCGGAATGGTATTGAGCTTACAAGGCTATGTCATTTTGGTGGATTTTGGCGCAGAAGGTGCACTTGGTCAGATGGTTGCGCTTTCGTTATTGCGTGAGCTTGGCCCTGTTGTAACTGCATTACTGTTTGCGGGGCGGGCTGGGTCTGCATTAACCGCAGAAATCGGCTTGATGAAGGCCACTGAGCAGCTTTCAAGCATGGAAATGATGGCAGTCGACCCGCTAAAGCGGGTTATTGCTCCTCGCTTTTGGGCTGGTGTGATCTCAATGCCATTGCTCGCCATGATCTTTATGGCAGTCGGCATTTGGGGAGGGCAGCTCGTTGGTGTGGATTGGAAAGGGATTGACCATGGGAGCTTCTGGTCTGCAATGCAAGCCTCTGTCGAATTAGGACAAGATATTGGTAATAGTATGATCAAAAGTTTGGTCTTTGCTTTTACTGTTACCTGGATTGCGCTGTTTAATGGATACGATGCAATCCCTACCTCTGAAGGTATTAGCCGTGCTACGACTCGAACCGTAGTGCATTCTTCGCTGGCCGTGCTTGGTCTAGACTTCGTACTAACCGCATTGATGTTTGGGAATTAATCATGCAACAGACTCGAAAAACTGAATTATGGGTTGGCAGCTTTGTTCTTGCCGGAATTTGCGCAATTCTGGTAATGATTTTTCAAGTTGCTGACGTGAAAGGTATAGGTTCTAACCATACTTACGCGCTAAAGGCTGAGTTTGATAACGTTGGTAGCCTAAAAGTTCGCTCTCCCGTTAAGGTTGGGGGCGTTGTTGTTGGCCGAGTAACTGCGATTGCTTTGGATACGGACTCCTTGCTACCCGTTGTTACGATGGCTATTAGTAGCCATTACGATCAGTTCCCAGAAACCTCAAGTGTGCAAATACTTACTTCTGGCCTCATTGGTGAACAGTATATCGGTTTAACACCGGGTTTTGTCTTCGATGATGAACAGATGCTGGTGGATGGTGACTTCATTGAAGATACTAAGTCAGCTCTGGTATTAGAGGACTTAATCGGGCAGGTGCTCTACAGCGTAGGTGGTTCAGATAAAGACTCTGAGGAATAAGGGATGTTTAAGAAGTTAGTACTTACTCTATTTTTATCAATGGTTGCTCTTTCCGCTTCGGCTATCACGATTGATAAGACTCAACCTTACCAAATGATGAGACAGGTATCGGAGCATACCTTTGCGCGATTAAAAGCGGAGCAAGATTTAATTCAGCAGGATCCTGATCATCTTAAGGTGGTGGTTGAAGAAGAACTGATGCCGTATATCAACGAGAAGTATGCGGCGCTGAAATTGCTTGGCCAACAAGCAAAAAAAGCAAAACGTTCTGATGTTGGTGCGTTTATCAAAGCGTTTCGAGCATATCTTGTTAGCTCTTATGCGCAGGTGTTGACGCAATACACAGATCAGCAAATTGAATTTGGGCCAGAGCCAAAGCTTGATTCCAAGAAAAGGATCACCAGTATTCGTGTCGAAATTGTTGACGCGCCAAGACCGAATATCAAACTCGAATTTAAGTTGAGACGTGATAAAAAAGGTGAATGGCAAGCATTTGATATGATTACAGAAGGTATTAGTCTGCTTTCTAGCAAACAATCCGAATGGAGCGGTAAACTTCGACAAGAAGGTGTGCTTGCGGTAGCGGATGAGCTTAATGAGCTTGCAGCCAAGCCAATTCGATTTGAGAGTAAAGGCTAATGAGTCATCCTCAATGGCAACAATCATGCGGTGAAAAAGTGTGTTTGTTAGGTGTGATTGACCGGGATAGTGTTCCCTCACTATGGCAATTTATTCAACGTTGGCAAGCAACAGGGGTGACAATGGATATCTCCCTAGAGCATGTTGAAAGGATAGATTCTGCTGGAATGGTGATGTTAATCCACCTAATAGAGCATGCAAAAAAACAAAACTGTCATATAATGCTGAGCTTCGTTCCGGAGCAGCTGAATACCTTAATTCAGTTAAGCAATATTAAAGAGTTTTTAGCCGGACACATTCAAAGTATTTAACAGGGGTGAATTGTGGATAGCGCACAAGTACAGCAGATATTAGAAGAGTCACTAAAACTAGAAGAAATACACGTAAAAGGCGAAGGAAGCCATTACGAAGTAGTGGCTGTTGATGCTAGCTTCGATGGAATGAGCCGCGTTAAAAAGCAACAGCTTATCTATGCACCTCTGATGGAATATATCCAAAGAAATGACATCCATGCGGTTTCTATCAAAGCTTACACTCCAGAAGAGTGGGCTCGTGATAAGAAATTGATGTCGCTGTAAGGTTTTATAATGGAAAAATTTCGAGTAATTGGGTCAGATAAACCACTAACAGGTGAAGTGACCATT
This sequence comes from Vibrio sp. NTOU-M3, assembly GCF_040869035.1. NCBI lineage: Bacteria > Pseudomonadati > Pseudomonadota > Gammaproteobacteria > Vibrionales > Vibrionaceae > Vibrio > Vibrio sp. NTOU-M3. The sequence goes on along the minus strand of NZ_CP162100.1, from coordinate 2,850,803 downwards.
TCTGGTGCTAAAAACGCCGCACTACCAATTTTATTCGCGTCTATCTTGGCTGAAGAGCCTGTTGAAGTGGCTAATGTGCCACACCTTCGTGATATTGATACCACGATGGAGCTACTCAAGCGTCTTGGAGCTAAGGTTGAGCGTAATGGCTCAGTCCATGTTGACCCAAGCAACATCAATGAGTATTGCGCACCTTACGATTTAGTCAAAACCATGCGCGCATCCATTTGGGCACTAGGACCATTGGTTGCTCGTTTTGGCAAAGGACAAGTTTCACTTCCTGGCGGTTGTGCTATTGGTGCTCGTCCAGTTGACCTGCATATTTATGGTCTAGAGCAGTTGGGTGCGACGATCACGCTTGAAGATGGTTATGTAAAAGCGAGTGTTGACGGGCGTTTGAAAGGCGCTCACGTGGTGATGGACAAAGTCAGTGTTGGTGCAACTATTACGGTCATGTGCGCAGCAACACTTGCTGAAGGTACGACGACACTAGATAACGCAGCGCGTGAACCGGAAATCGTAGATACTGCTGATTTTCTTAATAAACTAGGCGCAAAGATCTCTGGTGCTGGTACAGATACCATCACTATTGAAGGTGTTGAGCGTCTTGGTGGTGGTAAACATTCCGTTGTTGCTGACCGTATTGAAACGGGTACTTTCCTTGTTGCAGCAGCCGTGACGGGTGGCAAAGTGGTTTGCCGTAATACCAGCGCACATTTACTTGAAGCTGCGCTAGCAAAATTAGAAGAAGCGGGTGCATTGGTTGAAACTGGTGAGGACTGGATCAGCGTTGATATGACTGGTCGTGAGCTAAAAGCGGTATCAATTCGTACTGCGCCACATCCAGGCTTTCCAACTGATATGCAGGCCCAGTTCACTTTGCTCAATATGATGGCAAAGGGTGGCGGTGTGATTACTGAAACTATTTTCGAAAACCGCTTCATGCATGTTCCTGAGCTTATGCGCATGGGTGCTAAAGCAGAGATTGAAGGCAATACGGTGATTTGTGGTGATGTTGAGCAACTTAGCGGTGCTCAGGTTATGGCGACTGATCTACGCGCCTCTGCAAGTTTGGTTATTGCAGGTTGCCTTGCGCAAGGTGAGACGATTGTAGACCGTATTTACCATATCGATCGTGGCTACGATAAGATTGAAGACAAACTATCTGCGCTGGGCGCAAATATTGAGCGTTTTCGCGAGTCGAGTTAAACTGCCACCGAGAAGCTAGAGCCGAAACTCAGGTTTCGGCTTTTTTATTCGTTGTACACCATGAAGCGAAGAGTTGCTCTCTTACGTTTCATTTGTTCCCGGAGAACAAGAATGATTGCACTTTTACGTGTTATAGCAGTGATGATTTTTGCTGTTATCATGTTCATATTTGGTTGCGGCTACTGTTTGCTAAGCCCTCGTAACCCTAAGCACGTTTTTACTTTTGGTCGCCTATTTGCCAAGATGTCCCGAGTATTTGGGGTAAAGCTAGAACTGCGTATTCCTGAAGACGCTTATCGTCGAGGGCAGCATATTTATATCGCTAACCATCAAAATAACTGGGATATGTTTACCGTTTCTGCTGCTGTGACTCCTAAGGTGGTTACGGTAGGTAAAAAGAGCCTTGCTTGGCTTCCTTTATTTGGTCAGTTGTACTGGCTTTCAGGGAATATCTTGATTGACCGTGCGAACCGAACTAAAGCCAAAGGCACAATTGATCAAGTTGTCGATAGCATGAAACAGAGCGATGTTTCGGTATGGATGTTCCCTGAAGGAACGCGCTCTCGTGGCCGTGGTTTACTGCCGTTTAAGACTGGTGCCTTCCATGCTGCGATTGGCGCTCAAGTTCCGGTGATCCCAATCGTATGTAGCTCGACAGACGGTATTAAGCTAAATCGCTGGAACAATGGCCACGTGATTGTAGAAATGCTGCCACCAGTGAGTACGGAAGGGTATAAGAAAGAAAACATCCGTGAACTTGCCAATACCTGTCGTGAGCAGATGAAAGGTAAGTTAGAACAACTTGATGAAGAAGTGGCAATGCTAAATCAGCGTAAAGACGCTAAAGCCTAATTCAGGTTGAAATTTGTATGGAGCCTCAGTCGTATCGACTGGGGCTTTTTTGTACCTGTAGTGTGTTGCTAGTGGGCTAAAGGAGTTAGGGATGTGGATAATGAATGCTGACATGCATTCTCGGCTTCTTAACGGGAGATATTGGATTAATTTAGCTTCTTCTAAAAGTCGCTCCTCGGTGTAACTCTCGTGGGCGACTAGTCTAGCTATTGAAGTAACAGATACGAAAAAGCCTCATCAAATGATGAGGCTTTCTCTAAAGTGGCTCCCCCTGCGGGACTCGAACCTGCGACATACGGATTAACAGTCCGCCGTTCTACCAACTGAACTAAGGGGGAATTATAAATGGTGCCGACTACCGGAATCGAACTGGTGACCTACTGATTACAAGTCAGTTGCTCTACCTACTGAGCTAAGTCGGCACTTGGTTAATAAGCTTAAGCATATTAACGAAAAGTGGCTCCCCCTGCGGGACTCGAACCTGCGACATACGGATTAACAGTCCGCCGTTCTACCAACTGAACTAAGGGGGAACAATAAATGGTGCCGACTACCGGAATCGAACTGGTGACCTACTGATTACAAGTCAGTTGCTCTACCTACTGAGCTAAGTCGGCACACTTTATTCTTCAAAGTGCTCGTGTTTATAAACACCAACAATATCAAATTGTGGTGCCCGGAGGCGGAATCGAACCACCGACACGAGGATTTTCAATCCTCTGCTCTACCGACTGAGCTATCCGGGCAACGAGACGTATTAAACGGCTTTTCGCGTTTGAGGTCAACATTAAATTGCAAAAAAAATATCGTTTGTTGCTTTTCTATACTTAATGGGCTGTTTTTGCCCATTTAGGAGAGGAAGTGCGCAAGCTAGCAGGATAAGTTAAGGGGCTGTAGTAGAAAAAAATAGCCTCAGTGAATAAAAAAGCACGCAAAGATGCGTGCTTTTCTTCGTTTGAGGAACGTTTATTGTTTAACAGTAAACTTGCTGACCCAGTTTTCTAGTTCATTCGCTAAGCCTGTCAGTGTTTGTGTACTGTTGTGACTCTCGGTAACAACTGCACTTAACTGATTACCACTCTCTTCGATTGTGTTAATACGTTGGGAAATATCATCACTCACTTGAGTTTGCTCGGCCGCTGCCGTAGCAATTTGGTGGCTCATTTGGCTGATTGATTCTAAGGCAACCACTATCTGCTGTAGTGCTTCTGAAGCACTTTGAGATTCAGTTACGGTGCTTTGGCTGGTTTCGGCACAAATTTCCATGGTTTGAATCGCATTGCGAGATCCTTCTTGCAGATTATTGATCATCTGTTGGATCTCTTTAGTGCTGTCTTGCGTGCGTCCCGCAAGATTACGAACTTCATCTGCTACCACTGCAAAACCACGGCCTTGTTCACCTGCTCGTGCTGCTTCAATCGCTGCGTTGAGGGCGAGTAGGTTAGTTTGCTCTGCGATATCACCAATCACATCTAGAACTTTTACTATGTTGTTTACATCGCTATCAAGATCTGAGACCGCTTGGCTAGCGGTATTAAGCTGAAGCGCCAAGCCTTGAATATTCTCTACCGTGTTGTGGATCAAATGTTGGGTATGCTGACTCTGTTTGTCGGCTTCATCGGTATTGCTTGCAGTATCACGCGCAGATTCTGCAACGTTATTGGCTGAAGAGGCCATCTCCGTCATTGCGGTTGCAATCATCTCAGTCGATTGCTGCTGTGAATCTGTTAGGTTAGCAATGCTACCGGCACGTTGCTCAACATGAGAAAGCTCATCACGCAGTGCGTGCATCGAACTATCTAAGTTTGTCACAAGCTGCGCTAGCGATTTACTCATGTTCTGTACTGCTTCATAGATACTGCCAGCAGGAGCTTGTTCTTGGAATGAGGCTTGGATTTGGCCTTTCGCAACCGCTTGAACAGCATTGCGTACTTCCACGGGTTCACCACCGAGCAGCGCTAACATTTTGCGAATGGAAATGATCAGTACGCCCAAAATACTACCTGCAATGACAAGACATAAGATCAACTGCCATTGTGCAGTAGACCAGAAACGTGCGTTCACTTCATTAAAGCCGATGCCTGTACCAACGACCCAACCCCAGTGAGGTGTTTTTTCTGCAATAGATAGTTTTTCTTCAATTGAGCCATCAGCTTGCTTTTGTGTCCACGTGTATTCAACCATCTGGCTGGTTTTGTTGCCCAGCACATCTAGAATTAGCTGGCCAACACTGTTGCCATCACCATCTTTGAAATCATGGAAACTGGTACCATGTAGCTGAGGATCTAACGGCGTTGCGACAAACGTCATTTGATCATCTGCGACATAAACATATTCGTTGTCTTTGTAAATATTGTTGCGTAATAGGCGAGTGGCGAGTTCCTTTGCTTCCTCTTCACCTAATATGCCTTCGACGGACATCTTTTCGACTTCCGTAAGTATGCTGTAGGCACTGCGGAATAGTTCCGTTACGCGTGCTTTGTTGTCTAAGTTACTAGCAACACGCAGTGTCCATAGCCCCGTTGCTGTCAACGCTAATAGCGCAACCAAGATAATGGCTGACAGCAAATATGCTTGTGTTTTTAATTTCATATAGTCCTCTCTGGCTCAGGCAGCTTGGTGACCGGAGTTACGGTACTGCTACTCTAAATAGCTATATCGGCATGTTAATTAATAGCTAAAGGAGAGAATACAAACAAACTTTCAAACTATGACTGAGATTAAATTTTTGGTTCGAAAAAATTAGCAAAGGAGGTGGTTACTGAAGTAACTTAATAAGAAAGGCATCAAAATATATAAGTGGGTGGCGCAGACTTCGAATCGGGTTTGAGGTAAGTATTTAGAGAAAGGACTTTAGCTTAAACGAAAAATGAGCTTTTGATCGAGAGTGATAAGTTTGGATTTTTTAGAGGGCTGTAGATACGAAAAAACCTCATCAAATGATGAGGTTTTTTCTAAAGTGGCTCCCCCTGCGGGACTCGAACCTGCGACATACGGATTAACAGTCCGCCGTTCTACCAACTGAACTAAGGGGGAATTATTTGTGTCATCTCATCGAGATAAGCACCAAATAATGGTGCCTCGAGGCGGAATCGAACCACCGACACGAGGATTTTCAATCCTCTGCTCTACCGACTGAGCTATCGAGGCAAAAGAATGGTGCCGACTACCGGAATCGAACTGGTGACCTACTGATTACAAGTCAGTTGCTCTACCTACTGAGCTAAGTCGGCACACTTTATTCTTTTACATTGTTCGTGCTAAGCACCAACAATTAATAAATTGTGGTGCCCGGAGGCGGAATCGAACCACCGACACGAGGATTTTCAATCCTCTGCTCTACCGACTGAGCTATCCGGGCAACGGAGCGCTATTAAACGGATTTTCGCTCTCTGCGTCAACTTGTTTTTAGAAAAAAATTCAAAAAAGTGGTTGAGTGCCGATAATTTAGGCATTTTTGTCGGTTAGGTTTTACCAGAGTTAAAATCCTTTTTGAATTTTGTAACTTTTTCCAGATAACGACGCGCTTCAGCATTTGGGTGCTTCTTGGTTAGTGCCCAATAAACTTGATTCGGCTGTAATGAGTTGAGATCGCGCATTGCCCGTTTTCTATCACCACGGTTAAAGGTGTTCAGTACGCCGCCGGTACCGCCATTATAGGCAGATATCATGCTGTACTCGAGAGATGTAGGGTGGCGTACCTCTTTCAAATAACGGTTTTTCAGAATATAGAAATAAGCTGTGCCAGTATCAATATTGTTTTCTGGGTTAAACAAGTATTCAGGTGATGGTTGACCGGAGCGCTTTTTCACCAGTTTAAATACGTCTCTTCCCGCTGTTTTAGGAACCACTTGCATTAAGCCGTATGCATTGGCCCAACTTACCGCATAAGGGTTAAAGCTACTTTCGGTTTTGATGATGGCGTAGATCAGATCTTCGGGAATTCCATACTTACGTGATGCCCGTTGAACTATATCGGCATATTGGTAGCTCCGGATCTGGATTTGATCTTCCACCATTGGGATTTCAACATAGTACGCTTTCTTAAAATCAACGTTTTTTACTTTGAGTTGGTGAGCAATAAGGTAGTCAGCAAAGCGATTGGCTCGCCAAGACCATTGAATGGCTTTGTTTTCGTGGTCGACGACTTGTTGATACAAAAACGGACGGCCTTCAAGTTTGATGCTTTTTGAAGAAAACAGGTCAACATTTGCAGGATCATCTGGCGTGAGAAGGGTGGTGACTATCGCTTTTTTCAAGTGAGCTTTAGGATCCGTTGGTGAAACGGTTTCAATCGTGATGGTACCGGCAGAGAAATTGACTTCTGAGCGGCTAAGATAATTGTCGATGTATTTTACGTAGTTGCTTTTACCGGCAACTTTAATTTCTTTTCTACCCCAACGTTTTTCAATGTTGCCAGAAAAACTACTGATCAAAGCATCCAGTGCCGCGGTGTCTTTTTCAAATTGCCCTGGTAATTCAGCGAGATTTTTAGCAAAGCGGTTGGTTGGCTCGTAATTGATGTCATACATGCCTTCAATAAATTCACGGCTACAACCTGTTAATATGAGGGCTGCAAAGAAATAAGCCAGCTTTTTCATCTTGTTATTGGACTCTGAATAAACGTATAACTTGGGATAAAAAATGACATCAAAGCAAGGCTGTGATGTCATTTGTCATTGTGAAAGTGGTTACTCACTTGGCGGAGTATAGCCTTCGATATGAACCTCTTTCCCTTCAAATAAGAAGTTCACCATTTCTGTTTCAAGAAGCTTACGATGCTCAGGATCCATCATGTTGAGTTTCTTCTCGTTGATCAGCATGGTTTGTTTGTGTTGCCACTGCGTCCACGCTTCTTTAGAAATATTGTCAAAGATACGTTTGCCCAATTCTCCTGGGTATAGCTGAAAGTCCAATCCTTCAGCGTCTTTTTGTAGTCGAGCACAAAATACAGTGCGGCTCATAGTGACTCCTTGAAATCATTAGCTGTGAAGTTCGAAAGGTAAGCTTTCCAGTAATTGTTTTACTGGTGCAGCTAAACCTATCTCTTCCGGTTGCGATAAGTTATACCAAAGACCTTTGCTTCCTTCCATTATCACGTCAGGTTGCTTTGACAGATCAACCAGAATTGGCGTGATATCGAGATGATAATGGCTGAAAGTATGACGGAAAGTTATCAGCGTCTGTTGTTTGTTAATTGCGTCAGCACGGACACCTCGTTGTTCTAATAGATGTTCTATATCACTTTTGATATCGGCATGCTCAGTTTGTGGGAAGCAAAACAATCCCCCCCAGATCCCGGTTTGTGGCCGCTGTTCTAACCAGACTTTATTGTTTTGATGAAGCATCACAAAGCGAGTTTGTTTGATGGGTTTGTCCTTTTTCGGCTTTTTCCCGGGGTAATCCAGTGGGTTCCCTTGTTTCTGAGCTTCACAAAATGATTCAACAGGACACAAAGTGCATTTTGGTTTGCTGCGAGTACAAACCATTGCGCCCATATCCATCATCGCCTGATTGTATTTATCAACATCAGTTTCTGGCGTGTGGGTTTCTGCAAGTTGCCATAACTGGTTTTCGACTTTCTTTTGCCCTGGCCAACCTGTGACAGCAAACGCACGAGAAAGCGTGCGTTTGACATTGCCATCTAATATCGCATGTGGCTGTTTGTATACTGAAGAGAGCACTGCTGCGGCGGTAGAGCGTCCAATACCAGGTAGCGCGTTCATCCGTTCAATATCTAACGGGAATTCCCCTTGATATTGACTCGCAACCATTTGCGCTGCTTTGTGAAGATTTCGCGCACGGGCGTAGTAACCGAGACCTGTCCATAGGTGTAGCACTTCATCTTGATCGGCATTCGCGAGATCAATCACAGTTGGAAAGCGCTGTAAAAAGCGTTGATAGTATGGAATTACGGTAGCAACTTGCGTTTGTTGCAGCATGATTTCAGACAGCCAAACACTGTAAGCAGTTTTGTTTTGTTGCCATGGCAGATCTTTTCGCCCGTAGGCGTCATACCATTGCAAAATAGCGGAGGCAAAAGGAGTCACGACTTGCTCTATGTTCTATTATTTGTGAGGTAAAATTGCACCACAGAAAGTGTATAAAGTACAACCGATAAAGAGTAAGGGTATATTCTGGTCGATTTCCGTTAAAAAACTTGCACCAGTGGCAATTCTTTGGATAATCACAATCCCTTTGTGACAAGAGCAATTTTTAGACAGGCAAAATCAATGAGTGAAGTGACCACGAATGAATACAACGAAGACGGCAAACTGATCCGCAAAGTACGTAGTTTTGTACGTCGTGAAGGCCGTTTGACCAAAGGTCAGGAAGCTGCAATGAAAGATTGCTGGCCAACAATGGGAATTGATTACCAAGAGAAGTTACTTGATTGGAAAGAAGTGTTTGGTAACGATAACCCAGTGGTTCTAGAAATTGGTTTTGGTATGGGCGCATCTTTGGTTGAAATGGCAAAGAACGCACCTGAGAAAAACTTTATTGGTATCGAAGTTCATAGCCCGGGTGTTGGCGCATGTCTATCTGATGCTCGTGATGCAGGCATTACTAACCTACGTGTTATGTGTCACGATGCGGTTGAAGTGTTTGCTAATATGATCCCAGATAGCAGCCTTGCAACACTGCAACTGTTCTTCCCTGACCCTTGGCATAAGAAGCGTCACCATAAGCGCCGTATCGTTCAGTTAGAGTTTGCTGAGATGGTGCGCCAAAAGCTGACCGTTGGTGAAGGTATCTTCCATATGGCGACTGACTGGGAAAACTACGCAGAGCACATGATTGAAATAATGAATCAAGCGCCTGGTTATGAAAATATCGCCACAGAAGGGGATTTCATTCCTCGCCCAGAAGAGCGTCCTTTGACAAAATTTGAAGCGCGTGGCCACCGTTTAGGTCACGGTGTTTGGGATATTAAGTTTAAGCGCGTAAAATAGTGCGATATCGCTAAACAGCGAAACTTAGCGACAAGATACAAAAAAGCCAACATTGATGATGTTGGCTTTTTTGACCCTACAAGAAAAATAATAAGCCTTTGATTAAATAGGTGATAAATGAAACCTACACCACAAATTTTAGCTGAGATCCTGCACGAGGTCCGCCCCTATATTGGGCAAGGTAAAGTTGCAGACTACATTCCAGCCCTTGCTCGCGTTCCTGCTAACAAATTAGGTATTGCGGTATTTACCAATGAAGGTGAAGTGATCACAGCGGGAGATGCTGAGGAAACCTTTTCGATTCAATCGATCTCTAAGGCTCTGAGCCTAACCCTGGCGATGTGCCTATATAAGCCAGAAGAGATCTGGAAACGGGTAGGGAAAGAGCCTTCAGGTCAGGCATTTAACTCGCTAATCCAGCTGGAAATGGAGCAGGGGATCCCGCGTAACCCGTTTATCAATGCCGGTGCGATTGTTGTGGCCGATTTGCTCAATAGCCGTCTTTCTGCACCGCGTCAGCGCTTATTGGAGTTTGTGCGCCAGTTGTCAGGTGATACCCACATCTGCTATGACAAAGTGGTCGCTGCTTCTGAAATGATGCACAGTGATCGCAATGCCGCGATTGCTTATTTGATGCGCTCATTTGGTAACTTTGAAAATGATGTGATCCCTGTGCTCAACAATTATTTTCATGCCTGTGCGTTAAAAATGAATTGTATCGACTTGGCTAAAACATTTAGTTACTTAGCAAATAAGGGCACGTCGGTTCACACAGGAAAACCTGTCATCACACCCATGCAGACTAAGCAGCTAAATGCGCTGTTAGCGACATGTGGTTTGTATGATGGTGCAGGTGAATTTGCCTATCGTGTTGGCATGCCGGGTAAATCCGGTGTAGGTGGTGGCATCATTGCCATTGTGCCGGGAGAGATGACGATTGCAGTTTGGTCGCCAGAGCTGGATCAATCAGGCAACTCTTTGGCCGGAACTAAAGCTCTGGAGCTGCTCTCTGAGCGAATAGGACGTTCAATTTTTTAATCAAAAAAAGAAGCCGCATCATGCGGCTTTTTATATGGCTTACTTTTCCAGTGCGCCCTGAATTTCAGGGTCGGTTACGATCTCAACTAACTGGTCACGGTAGGCACGTAGTACGTTATTCTGTGGTGATTCATCAGCTTTCTCTTCGATAACATCTCGGCCTTTAAATTGCTTTTCTATTAATTTCCCTTCAGTTAACTCGTAGACTGTAACCAATGAATCAGTATCAAAATTAAATGCCGTTACCCAGTTTAAGTTAATGCTGAAATACCATTCCTTAATATTGATCACTAGAAGTTTGTCGGCTTGTTGAGATTCAAGCAGTGCTTTAGCTTCTTCTGGTGAATTGATTGATGTGACCCCTGCCTCTACAGCGTCCCATCCACTTTCTGTAAAACCTGTAACTAAGCGATGCTCAATAAATTGGGCAAGATTCTTGTCTTTATCACTATCTTGAGTTGCGAGTATTTGGGATACATGCCAATCCATTGGGATACCAAAGGTTCCATGAACGGTGCCAACATAAGTATTGGTTTTTTCATCCTCGATGAGGCGAGTTCGGTTATCAAGTACCGAAATGACGACCTTATCCTCATGAGAAATATTTGGGTTTGGAGTTTGTTCTTCAAGGGAAATAGGAGTTACGCACCCAGACAGGATGATGACAGAGAAGGCGGCAAGCCACAATTTGATGTTTTTCATGATACTTTCTATATGCTATAGCAGTTAAAGTGCTGATATTAATGAAGATTGAGAGATTTATGAAATGAATGAATTTAAAAGAACGAGAAGCATCACGTTTATAGGTTGAGCAGTAGAATCGCGTAGGCCAGACTACTGCTGCAATCAAATTGTGTTATTCGTCTGCCATAAAAGCTTCGAGCAGATCGTTGAGGAATAGTTTACCTTTTTCAGTAATTTGCCAGTGGTTATCACCGTCGTCGAGATAACCCATATCGACAGCCCAATCGATGGTGTCTTGTATTGCTTCAAAACCAAGGCCAGTAGTGTCGATAAAGTCTTGCTTTGGACAGGCTTCCATCAAACGAAAGCGATTCATAAAGAACTCAAACGGGCGATCTTCTGCTGCCACTTGTGTTTCAGTGTGAAGGTATGGTTTGACCATATTTTGGTATGCAGCCAAATAACCTCTTGGATGCTTTACTTTAGTGGTTCGGATAATCCGACCGTCATGAAAGCTGAGTTTGCCATGTGAGCCGCAGCCAATTCCTAAATAATCGCCAAAGCGCCAGTAATTTAAGTTGTGTTGGCATTGATATCCCGGCTTGCTGTAGCCTGAAATCTCATACTGCACATAACCCGCCTCACTGAGCTTTTGATGTCCCAGTTCGAAAATGTCCCATAAATCGTCGTCATCTGGCAGTGTCGGCGTTTTATAGTAGAACATGGTATTCGGCTCGATCGTCAATTGATACCACGACAAATGCGGAGGTGCGAGCTCTATCGCTTTGTCTAGGTCAACCAATGCTTGCTTAATACTTTGATCGGGTAAGCCATGCATCAAGTCTAAGTTGAAGCTAGTGAGGCCGATTTGATGGGCTAATTGCGCTGCGTTAATGGCTTCATCTTGCCCGTGAATCCGTCCAAGCCGTTCGAGCTTCTGTTGCTCAAAACTCTGCACTCCAATGGAAATTCGAGTCACGCCCGCTTGTTGGTAGCCTTTGAAGCGTTCTGCTTCGACGGTTCCTGGGTTGGCTTCCATCGTGATCTCGATATCCTGTTTAAACGGAATTCGCGCTTCAATACCAGAGAGAAGGCGTGCAATACCTTGTGATGAAATTAAGCTTGGCGTCCCGCCGCCAATAAAAATGGAATGCAGTGGCCGTGGTGCATCATTCAGATGGTATTTCTCGATGTCACAATCAAGATCTTCCAAGAGAGCATTTATATACTCATCTTCAGGAATGTCGGCTTTAAGTGCGTGAGAGTTAAAGTCGCAATATGGACATTTTTGTACACACCATGGGATGTGTACATAAAGACTCAGTGCCGGGGGAATTAAGCTGGCCATTACTGCTGTTCTGATAACGCAGCAAACAGTTTTTTCAGTGCCTTACCACGATGAGAAAGCTGCTTTTTACGTGTTGGTTCTAATTCCGCTGAAGCGCAATTATCTTCAGGCACAAAAAAGACAGGATCGTAACCAAAGCCATTTTCACCGTGTGCTTCTGTGAGGATGCGACCTTCCCATTGACCGTGGCATACCAGCGGTGTTGGGTCGTTTTCATGGCGCATCAGCACAAGAACACAGTGAAAGCGTGCACTACGTTTCTCTTCGGGAACGCCTTTCATCGCGTCGAGCAGTTTTTCTAGGTTCTGTTGGTCTGTTGCATCTTCACCTGCGTAACGTGCTGAGTAAATACCAGGTGCGCCTTTGAGATAATCGACTTCCAAACCTGAGTCGTCAGCGATTGCTGGCAGTCCGGTTTCCTTGGCAGCATGACGGGCTTTAATGATGGCATTTTCAATAAAGGTCGTTCCGGTTTCAGCAACTTCGGAGACGTTGAACTCACTTTGTGCCAATACATCAAAACCAAAGTCGGATAATAGGTCAGCCATTTCACGGACTTTACCTTGGTTCCCGGTCGCTAATACAATTTTGCTCATGATTAAATCTCAAATGGTGGGTGGAAAGATCATTCTTCCACATAGAATTTTTGACTGAATTTCATTTTGCCTGCCCCTTTGAGTCCTGCGTCAATATCGAGGTCAAAAGTCAGGTTTTCTTCGTTGGTAATAGGGAATTCGGCAAGGTAATAAATCGCTTCGCCTTCTTCCACTTTTCTGAAAGAGAGTTCGCGAAGTGTACCAATTAAGTTTTTCGCCGTTCCAGAAATTTGTGCATCAATTGCTGGTTTACCCACTTGGCTGTTATCAAGCACGCTAATGTTGAGAATGGCAGAATAACCACTGCGCTTTAGCTTGTAGCTACGTGCTACTTGTGGGGTTAAGAAAGTGGAGTTGAATGCGGAATAGTGTACTTCAACATCTTTCAACGTTTTGTATTGTCCTGCCCAAGTGGGTAGGGCAAATAGGCAAACAAGTGCCCATGTGATCCATTTACTCATAATATACATCCCAGTTTAATTACACCGATAAACAAAAAGCCATCATAAGATGGCTTCAATTTCTGTGGGAATTTGTCCCGGAGAGTGAATTCGGACTTGCTTATGACGTCCCAACTCTCCTTTTTCAATGTCGACCAATCCTTTTGCTACTTTGAACTGCTTGGCGAGATACTTCGTCAAATGGCCATTTGCTTTACCATCGACGGGTGGTGCTGTGATTGCAATTTTCAGCTCTTCGCCGTGCAAGCCTACGATTTTATCGCGGCTTGCTTTCGGCTGGATATAGAGCTTAAGCACAATGTCCTCGCCATCCTTCCAAGCGGCCAATGACATTATAGCTGATACCAGATAGGGCCAATAACATCACCCATCAAGAAGTTGGCAAACTGAAGCGCAATAAATAGCACTAATACGCTTAAATCAAAGCCACCCATTGCTGGGATAACGCGTCGAATTGGTGCCAACATCGGTTCTGTTAGTTGGTGGAATACATACTCAATTGGGCTGCGGCCTTGGCTAACCCAGCTTAGGATCGCTCGAATAAGCAGAACCCAGAATAGCAAGCCGCCAGCCGCTTTGATCAACGATAAGAAGCCCCAGAATAAGAATTCAACGCTGAATGACATTGAGCCGCCTGATGCAATCAAAAGTAGGGCGACAAACTTCAGTACACACAGCACGTAGGCAAAGAGTACGGTTGAAAGATCAAGACTACCTATTGATGGGATCACTCTGCGTAGTGGGCCAATGACAGGTTGGGTCGCCTTGACGATAAATTGGGAGAATGGATTGTAGAAATCGGCGCGGGCTGCTTGGAGCCAAATGCGCAAGATCACCACCATAATGTAGAGATCAAATAGGGTGGAAATGAGAAAGCTCATTGAGTTCATAAATAACCCTTATCGGTAACAGATGGCACAGTGCCATGCTTTAGTTAAAACTGTTTTTCCATTTCTTCAGCACGCGCAACGGCGGCTTGCATTGCTTTAGAGACAATCTCTGTCAGCTGATGTTCATTAAAAGTGCGTAGCGCTTCTGCTGTCGTGCCACCTTTTGATGTCACTTGTTCGCGCAGCGTTGATAATTCGGTGTCTTGGTTGGCTACCACCATTTCGGCAGCACCGAGTGCGGATTGCTCCACAAGTAGACGCGCGGTCGCTTGGTCAAATCCCTGTGCAATGGCTTCCGCTTGCATGGCTTCCATAAATAGGAAGAAGTAAGCAGGCGCACTCCCGGCTGCGGCAATCACGTTGTTGATCCCAGCCTCTTGTTCAACCCAGCAGACTTTACCTACTGCCATCATCAGGTCAGCGGCAAACGATTTATCACTGTCGTTAACGTGCTCTGGTGCAAACAGGCCGCTCATGCCTTTGCCAACGAGTGCCGGTGTGTTTGGCATGACTCGGACAATATTGAGTTGGCTGGCAAACATATCATTAAGACGTGTTGCATTAATACCTGCCGCGATAGAAATCACTAACTTATTGGTATAGTCGATGTCTTGCATGCCTGACGCAACGACTTCCATTAATTGAGGCTTTACTGCTAACACAATAACATCCGCTTCTTTTGCTGCCGCTCGGTTATCGGCATCGGTACAAATACCATACTGCTTGGCAAGAAAATCACGTTGCTCTTGATTTGGGTCGGTCGCAGTAATCAATTTTGCTGGATAGCCACTACTGGTTAATCCTGCAATGATAGAGCGCGCCATATTGCCAGCGCCGATAAATGTGATTTTCTTGTGTTCCATGGTGTTAACTTCCTCAATCTAATTATTTTTTACTGCTGTAGTCTCGTGCACCAAATATTGCAGTACCGATGCGTACCATTGTGCTTCCTGCTTCAATGGCGGCTTCCATATCACCACTCATTCCCATGGATAGCGTATCCAACGTGAGCTCAGGGAAGCGTTCAACAAGCGCTTGTTTTACTGCCGCCAGTTGCTTGAAAGCGGCCAGTTGTGATGAGTAATCAGTGACATTGGCCGGAATTGACATCAATCCTCTTAAAGTGAGGTTTGGCAATGAAGAAATCAACTCTGCTAATGCAAAGATTTCACTTTCGCTGATGCCAGATTTAGAGTCTTCAGCACTCGTATTTACTTGGATTAACACCTGAATGGGTGGCATGCCATCCGGTCTTTGATCGTTTAGCCGCTGGGCGATCTTAGCGCGATCCACGGTATGGACCCAGGCAAAGTTTTCCGCAACGTGGCGAGATTTATTGGATTGAATTGGGCCAATAAAGTGCCATTCAAGCGTGAGTTCCGGGTGATTTTCTTGGAAAAAAGCTACCTTATCAGCGCCTTCTTGCACGTAATTCTCACCAAAGGCGACTTGACCAGCTTGTGCTGCTTCTAGAATGGCAGTGGCAGGCTTTGTTTTGCTGACCGCCAAAAGTTGCACAGAGCCTCGAGCGCGTCCACACTTTTGTTGTGCGCTTTCTATCTGTGAGGTGATATGTTCAATGTTTTGTTGAATACTACTCATAGCGAACTTTACTTAAGGATTTTAAATGGATATCGCGGAATTACTGGATTTTAGTGTAAAGCATAAAGCTTCAGATCTACACCTTTCTGCTGGCGTATCTCCAATGGTACGTATTGATGGTGAAGTAAGAAAGCTTGGTGTGCCCGCTTTTAGCCATGCTGATGTACATAAATTGGTTTTTGAGATCATGAATGACGCTCAGCGTAGTGAATTTGAAGAGAAACTGGAAGTCGATTTTTCGTTTGAGTTACCCAATGTTGGCCGTTTTCGTGTCAATGCGTTCAACCAATCACGTGGTTGTGCGGCGGTGTTCCGTACCATTCCAACCGATATTCCCACGCTAGAGCAGCTTGAAACCCCGCCTGTATTTGAAAAGATTGCCAATATGGAAAAAGGGTTGGTGTTGGTCACCGGACCGACTGGCTCTGGTAAGTCGACCACGCTTGCCGCCATGGTGGATTACATTAACCGTAATCACAACAAGCACATTCTGACCATCGAAGACCCGATTGAATTTGTGCATACCAATAACAAATGCTTGATTAACCAAAGGGAAGTACATCGAGATACTTACAGCTTTAAAAATGCACTGCGTAGCGCGTTGCGTGAAGATCCAGACGTGATTTTAGTCGGTGAGTTACGCGACCAAGAAACCATCAGCTTGGCGTTAACGGCAGCAGAAACGGGGCACTTAGTTTTTGGCACCTTGCACACCAGTTCGGCAGCGAAAACCATTGACCGTATTATCGATGTGTTCCCTGGCAGTGATAAAGACATGGTACGTTCAATGCTGTCAGAGTCATTGCGTGCGGTTATTGCTCAGAAACTATTAAAACGCTTAGGAGGAGGGCGAGTAGCGTGTCATGAGATCATGATGGCGACTCCTGCTATTCGAAACTTGATCCGTGAAGATAAAGTGGCTCAGATGTATTCCATTATTCAAACGGGTGCCGCACATGGCATGCAGACCATGGAGCAAAATGCTAAGCAACTACTGGCACAAGGCACGGTGGATCCGGAAGAGATATCGAAAAAAATTGAAACTGACTCTGGCCTATTTTAGGGATCACCACTGATGGACATAAATGCTTTTTTACAGGGAATGATCAGCCAGAAGGCGTCGGATCTTTATATTACAGTTGGTGCTCCAGTACTGTTTAGGGTCGATGGTGAGCTAAAAGCTCATGGGGAGAAATTATCTGAATCTGATGTGGCGATTTTGCTGAACTCAATGATGGATGATGAACGCAGTAAAGAGTTTCATCAGACGCGAGAAGCGAACTTCGCCATCGTTAGAGATATTGGCCGTTTTCGTGTGAGTGCGTTCTATCAGCGTGAGCTGCCGGGCGCGGTGATTCGTCGTATTGAGTCTAATATCCCGACCTTTGAACAACTGAGACTGCCTGATGTGCTGCAGAATTTAGCGATTGCCAAGCGTGGTTTAGTGTTGGTGGTTGGTGCTACGGGGTCAGGTAAGTCGACCACAATGGCAGCGATGACGGGTTATCGCAATACGCACCGAACTGGCCATATTCTTACGGTGGAAGATCCGATTGAATTTGTGCACGAGCATAAGCGCTGCATTGTGACTCAGCGTGAAGTCGGGTTGGATACCGAAAGCTATGAAGTTGCACTGAAAAACTCATTACGCCAAGCTCCAGATATGATCTTAATTGGTGAAATCCGTAGTCGAGAAACGATGGAATATGCCATGAACTTTGCCGAAACAGGGCACTTGTGTATGGCTACGTTGCACGCAAATAATGCGAACCAAGCGTTAGAGCGTATTTTGCATCTGGTACCTAAGGAGCAAAAAGAGCAGTTCTTATTTGATTTATCGATGAACCTGAAAGGGGTGGTTGGTCAGCAGTTGATCCGTGATAAACATGGTAAAGGTCGACATGGGGTGTTTGAGATTCTGCTCAATAGCCCGCGTGTTTCTGATTTGATCCGTAAGGGCGATTTGCACGAGTTGAAGTCGACGATGTCGAAGTCCAATGAAATTGGTATGCAGACGTTTGATCAAGCGCTTTATCAGTTGGTGGTTGATGGGAAGATCAATGAAGAAGACGCATTGCATAGTGCCGATTCCGCAAACGATCTTCGTTTGATGCTCAAGACTAAACGTGGTGATAGCTATTCGTCAGGGAAATTAGCGAATGTGAAGATCGACATGGATTAGTCAGGATAACAAACATAAAAAAGGTTGCGATATCGCAACCTTTTTTAGCTCTTTTGCTAGGTTAGCTCCATTGAGCTTCAAACCAGCTTTCTAAAATGACAACGGCTGATTGGCAGTCGACGTTACCTTTACTCAATGCTTTATAGCCACCCATTTCAAACAGCTCGGCACGCGCCTCGGTGGTCGAAAGCCGTTCATCGTGTAGCTCAACGGGTAAGCCGAAACGCCCATGCAGGCGATTGGCAAATTTTTTCGCTCTTGGGGTAATGGTTTCAAGAGCTTGCCCATACAGATCAGTTGGTAACCCCACGACTAATAGTTGTGGTTGCCATTCTTTTATCTGCTTTTCGATATCATCCCAATTTGGAATGCCATCATTCGCTTTGAACGCTTTCAGCGGGGAAGCGGTTCCGGTGATTTCTTGTCCGATGGCACTGCCAATACTCTTGGTACCAAAATCGAACGCCATAATAGTTCTAGATGTCATGTGTCTAATTTGTCTGTTATGCGTGGCCAATGTCGCTGGATAGCTGAGCGACATCTATACCGAGCATTTGTACGGCTTTTTGCCAGCGCTGAGCTATTGGTGTATTGAAGATCACATCGGGGTCAGCTTCAATCGTCAGCCATGAGTTTTCTGCCAATTCTGATTCCAGTTGACCCGCTTCCCAGCCTGAATAGCCAAGCGCCACCAAGTAATGGTTGGGCTCTGCTTCAGTACCGAGGACCGTTAAAATATCTTTCGATGTAGTCACGGAAATTTGTTCAGTCATCTGAATGCTTGATTCATAGCGATCTTTTGGCTGGTGGAGAATGAAGCCGCGATCTTCTGAAACTGGCCCGCCATTGAGAACCGGTTTTTCAAGGCTATGAGTATTTAGCTGTGGGTGAACGGGATCAACATCAACC
The DNA here is from genome assembly GCF_040869035.1 of Vibrio sp. NTOU-M3. Taxonomy (NCBI): domain Bacteria; kingdom Pseudomonadati; phylum Pseudomonadota; class Gammaproteobacteria; order Vibrionales; family Vibrionaceae; genus Vibrio; species Vibrio sp. NTOU-M3. Next base: position 2,832,079 of record NZ_CP162100.1, on the reverse strand, counting down.
TGCTCAAGCATTTTTCCAATGGTAATATCGATCGGGGCATTGATCATTAACCCCATTGCACCTTCGTCATTATGTTCGCAAACATAAATCACGCTATGTTTAAAATAAGGATCTTTCATCCCCGGCATAGCAACGAGAAAATGATTAGTAAGGTTCATAGCAGCTCCAACTTAATCAAAGAGGGCATTACGCCCTGCTTTTAAGCCTTCAGGCGACGTTCGATTGCATCCATCAGTTTACCTGTAATTGAGATATCAAATGCTGATTCAATTTCACGAATACAGGTTGGGCTGGTGACATTAATTTCAGTCAGTTTATCGCCAATAACGTCTAGGCCAACAAAGATCAGGCCTTTTTCTTTTAATGTAGGAGCAACCGCTTCTGCGATTTGCTTATCTGTTTCACTCAGTGGGCGAGCTTCACCTGTACCACCTGCGGCTAAGTTACCACGAGTTTCGCCTTTGGCTGGGATACGTGCCAAGCAGTATGGCATAGGTTCCCCATCAACGACCAAGATGCGCTTGTCGCCGTTGCTGATATCGGGAACAAACGTTTGTGCCATTGCGTAGTTTTGGCCGTGGTTGGTCAGCGTTTCGATAATCACAGAGACGTTAGGATCATTTTCCTTCACTCGGAAAATCGAAGCGCCACCCATTCCGTCTAATGGCTTAAGGATCACGTCGCCATGTTGTTCACGGAATGCTTTGATCTTGTCTGCTTTGCGCGTCACGATAGTGGTTGGTGTTAGCTCTGGGAACCAAGCTGTAAACAGTTTCTCATTGCAATCACGCAGGCTCTGAGGTTTGTTTACGATCAGTGTTCCTTGTTCTTCTGCTCGTTCAAGAATGTAAGTTGCGTAGATGTACTCAGTGTCAAAAGGAGGATCTTTACGCATCAGTACCGCATCCAGTTCAGACAGTTGAATGGTCTGTTCTGATTTGAATTCATACCATCCGTTTGGATCTTCTTTCAGCTCAACAACTTTTGTGTCCGCTATCGCTACGCCTTGATCTAAGTGTAGATCATTCATTTCCATGTAGTGGATTTCGTAGCCACGACGCTGAGCTTCCAGCATCATGGCAAAGCTGGAGTCTTTTTTTATGTTGATAGACGCGATAGGGTCCATCACGATGCCAAGTTTGATCATTGAGCTTCTCCGTTTAACCAAGATCGCCAAAGCGAACTTGTAAGGCTGTAATTGCGGTCAATGCTGCGGTCTCTGTTCTTAATACACGAGGACCTAGCAATGTTTCTTCGAATTGATGTTCTCTTGTCATGCTGATTTCTTCAGCAGACAACCCACCTTCTGGGCCAATGAGTAGGCGCACTTTCGTGACGGGAATCGGTAGCGTATTGATTGAATACGTTGCTCTTGGGTGCAAATTGAGTTTTAGCCCGTCATATTGTTCACTGCACCATTCTTCAAGCGACATAATTGGTCTGATTTCAGGCACCGTATTGCGGCCACATTGTTCACAGGCACTGATAGCAATTTTCTGCCATTGCGCGAGCTTTTTCTCGAAACGTTTCTGGTCGAGTTTAACGCCGCAACGTTCAGAAATCAGAGGTGTGATGGTATTAACGCCCAGCTCAACGGATTTTTGAATGGTGAACTCCATTTTGTCACCACGGGAGATCACCTGTCCAAGGTGTAGAACCAGCGGAGATTCGGAGTTCCGTTCAATACGTTTTGAAATGGTGACTTCAACATTTTTCTTGCTGACCGAGCTGATCACCGCCGGAAACTCTGCACCGCTACCATCGAAAAGGAGTACATCTTGGCCTTCTTTCATTCGAAGTACACGACCTATATGGCCTGCCGCATCTTCACTAAGCGCCAGATTACCCAGTTGTTGGATCGGTTCTGGGTGATAAATTCGAGGGATACGCATGGGGTTCAGTTTCCTGCATAAGAGGTGGATATAGAGAGTAACATGGATGCGAGATGACGAAAAAACAAGGGGAAAAGAAGCGTTTCCATTATTGATGTAGAAAACGCTTCATGAATGAGTCGATTTAGAGCGCTTTGCAGGCTTGTTCCACAAATGGGTTGTGGTTGCCTTGAATTTTGGCAATACGCTTATCACGCTCGCATTCCCAATCATTCACGGGGTACATTTTGTTCCAAGCTGTCATGAGGTTGCGTTGCTGTTTTGAAAGGCGGAAGCCGTATTCTTTGCTCATGTACAAATAAGTGCGTGCGATGGATCCCTTTGCACGATCGGGTGGCATCACTTTACGTTGTTTGAAGTTAACTTGCATCTCGCAGCGGCCATAGCTGACACCGTCGATACCATTCCATTGGCTGAAGTTGTAGTTTGAACGATCACCGTTCACTTCACCGATCGCAGGGGTTAGGTTATGCAGGTCGGCTTCCATTTGTCGGAAGGCTTTATCATTGCGTGAGCAGTTTTTACGCCCACCGCTTTGCCAGCACTGGCGTTGGTGGCCAAATTGCCATGCTGGTACAACATGCTCCCATTCAATTCGAGAGGCGCGTTTTTGTTGTTTGCGGACTTGATAGCCGCAAGAGGCTAGGTCTGGTGTTCCTTTTTTTCCTTGCCAGTTGATATCACAGCCACAGTAAAAACTGATGGGGTGATCTTGATAAATTTTAACCGCAGTTTTTTTTGCGCTGGAGAAGGACGTCGGTGGTGCTGCGATAGCAACCGAAGAAATAACCGCCAGCAAGCTAATCGTAATTGTTTTTAATGTCATGATAATAAGTCTTATAAAAGTATGACTTTTTATAGTCTATCACGCATTTTTACTGCTAAAAAATCCATCGTTAATCAATAATAAAGATGGATATATTGGGATTAGGTGAGTCTGTTACCCGTAAATTGAAGTGATGTTTGGCATTGCTGGCAACGGTAGGTTGCTTGCTGGCGCTGAACTTTATTGTGTCTGCGAATAGACAGCGGATACACCGTGCATTGGCAACGGTATTCAAACGTTTTGCCCTGAACGGACGCGGTTTCAAAATTATGGGTAGTTTTGGCAGTGACGCCAAACACAGACTCCATGGTATGACGCCACTCTTTACCGTGTGGAGGGACTCGGCCGTAGACTTGATAGGTGATCAGATGAGCAATTTCGTGAGGAATCACCTCTTCAAGAAAAGCGAGCTTGTTTTCAGAAAAAAGAATAGGGTTAAGGCGTATTTCATTCAATTGCAGATAGGCTTTTCCTGCGGCTTTACCACGCAATTTAAAACTTAACATTGGTATAGAAAATGGGCGTTGGAAGGCTTGTTCGGCTAGGCGGATACAATGTGCGATCTTGCGTTTTGCTGCGTATGTGTACTCTATATCTAACATTATGACCTTGAAAAAAAACGCCCCAGTTAGGTTCCGGGGCGAATAATAACATCTTGCAAGGTTTAGGGATGATGTTTTTTCTTAATGGCCGCGTGGTAGGCATGCCAAGTTCCGTAGCCAAGAATTGGCATGGTAAACAGCATACCAATTCCATAAGTTGCGAAACCGATCAGAATGCCACCGCAGATGATGGCGGCCCAGACGATCATTGCTGGGATATTAGACTTCACTGCATTAAAGCTGGTGAAGACCGCCGTCATCATATCTACTCGGCGCTCCATCATCAGTGGAATTGAAAAAGCGGAGATGCTGAAAATGACGCACGCGATAACAAAACCAACCAATGAGCCAATGACAAGGAAGGGCAGAAATTCAGTCAATGGCGCTCCCTGAACAGAAGGGTAGAGAGCATGCAACAGCGCCGCAATGCGCATCCAGAAAATCATGGCCACGGCAAGCAATACGGCGAACGCCCACTGTGATGAGGAGTTGCGCCCAATCGCTTTCATAGAATGAAGTAAACTGGCGTGATGGCCTTTTTCTCGCTCCCAGCTAGCATCATACAATCCAAGCGCCAAAAATGGGCCGATCAACATATACACCACCAGACTGGGCATGACGACAAGGTGGGTACCTTGCCATTGAACTAGCAATACAATACCAATGGCGGCGCCCATAAAGCACAAGCCATAGAAAGCACTGATTAAGGGCATGCGAATAAAATCATGCAGCCCTAAAGCTAACCAATGGAATGGTGCAGAAACACTTAATTGGTTGCAAGGAACTGTCCTTGCGTATTCATGGTCCGGTACGTCTTTTTGTTTGTTGTGTAAGTCTGAGGGATTTACCGTGCGAGGCATATAATCCTCCTTGATCGATTCTCGTTTTATACCCACTTATAACAATGGGTATGTGGGATTCGATGCTCTGCTTACAACTGTTTGGCTGAGTAAAGCTGTGCATCAATACTGTTAGGCAATATTCGCTGCCCACAAGCACAGAGATATGCTTGTTAATATATTGTTAACTATTGATGCGATGACAAGAAAATACAAATTTATTGTGTGATTTTTGTGCTACTAATAAAAAGCCCTCGTAGATACGAGGGCTTATTTAAAATGCTAACAAACTGATTTAATTATTTTAAACCAGCAAAGTCACGCAGTAGCTCAGCTTTGTCTGTTGCTTCCCAAGGGAATTCTTCACGACCGAAGTGGCCGTATGCTGCTGTCTTCTTGTAGATAGGCTGAAGTAGGTTCAGCATTTCTTGTAGTCCGTAAGGGCGCAGATCGAAGTTCTGACGAACCGCTTCAACGATAATATCGTGAGAGACTTTTTCCGTACCGAAGGTTTCAACCATGATAGACGTTGGATCAGCAACACCGATTGCGTAAGACAGTTGGATCTCACAACGGTCAGCCATGCCTGCGGCAACGATGTTCTTCGCTACGTAACGTGCAGCGTATGCAGCAGAGCGGTCTACTTTCGATGGATCTTTACCAGAGAATGCACCACCACCGTGACGCGCAGCACCGCCGTAAGTATCTACGATAATCTTACGGCCAGTTAGACCACAGTCACCCATTGGGCCACCGATAACGAAACGACCAGTTGGGTTGATGAAGAAGTTAGTGTCTGTGTTGATCCACTCAGAAGGCAGTACTGGCTTGATGATCTCTTCCATTACTGCTTCACGTAGGTCAGGTGTCGAGATTGAATCACAGTGCTGTGTTGAAAGAACAACCGCGTCGATACCAACAATTTTACCTTGGTCGTACTGGAAAGTTACCTGAGATTTAGCGTCTGGACGCAACCAAGGTAGTGTGCCGTTTTTACGTACTTCTGCTTGCTTTTGAACAAGACGGTGAGAGTAAGTAATTGGTGCTGGCATTAGGATTTCAGTTTCGTTAGTTGCGTAACCGAACATGATGCCTTGGTCACCTGCGCCTTGCTCTTTAGGATCAGATTTATCAACACCTTGGTTGATGTCTGGAGACTGCTTACCGATGGTGTTTAGTACAGCGCACGAGTTTGCATCAAAGCCCATATCTGAATGAACGTAGCCAATTTCACGTACTGTTTCACGGGTTAACTCTTCGATATCAACCCAAGCTGAAGTTGTGATCTCACCACCGACCATAACCATGCCGGTTTTTACGTAAGTTTCACAAGCAACACGTGCTTTTGGGTCTTGTTCTAGGATGGCATCAAGAACAGCATCAGAGATTTGGTCTGCAATTTTATCTGGATGGCCTTCTGAAACAGACTCAGAAGTAAACAGGTGCTTAGCCATGAGAGCTCCACTTTAAGTTTTGGTTTAACGACTGATTGAATGGCTCAATCGTTTAAAAGACATTTAAATTGTAGGTGTTTCTACATCTAGACGTCTATTCTAGTTTTCAATGCTCGAATTACAAGCTCTTTTTTATTGTGGGTTATAACCAAACGTTTGCTTATTGGCGGCCAAATTATGAATAAATTCAATAATTGTGGGTAAAAGTGCAGAAATGGAAGGTATTGAGTCAGGTAAATCGTTTGCAGTGGATGAATTGCTTTGAGACAATACCGCGCGCAATATTTCCGACTAATTTCGCTTTCGCAATTTAGGAGCAGGCATGTCTTCTCGTAACGTTCTTTCTAATAAAGAGCTCGCTAATGCGATTCGTGCTCTAAGCATGGATGGTGTTCAACAAGCAAACTCTGGCCACCCAGGTGCCCCTATGGGCATGGCAGATATCGCTGAAGTTCTTTGGCGTTCTCATTTAAACCATAATCCAGCAAACCCAGAGTGGGCGGATCGCGACCGTTTTGTTCTATCAAACGGCCATGGTTCAATGCTGATTTACTCTCTACTTCACTTAAGTGGTTATGAGTTGTCTATCGACGACCTGAAAAATTTCCGTCAGCTTCACTCTAAGACGCCCGGTCACCCAGAGTATGGCTATGCACCTGGTGTTGAAACAACAACGGGCCCACTAGGTCAAGGTATCACTAACGCTGTGGGTATGGCGTTGGCAGAAAAAGCGTTAGCGGCACAGTTTAATAAAGAAGGTCACGACATCATTGACCACCACACCTACGCCTTTATGGGTGATGGCTGTCTGATGGAAGGTATCTCACACGAAGCATGTTCTCTAGCAGGTACACTCGGTCTAGGCAAACTGATCGCATTTTGGGATGACAATGGCATTTCTATTGATGGTCACGTTGAAGGTTGGTTCTCTGACGATACGCCTAAGCGTTTCGAAGCTTACGGCTGGCATGTAATTCCTGCTGTAGATGGCCACGATGCTGAAGCGATCAATGCTGCCATTATCGCTGCGAAAGCAGATCCGCGCCCTACGCTGATCTGTACTAAAACGATCATCGGTTTTGGCTCGCCAAACAAATCAGGTTCACACGACTGTCACGGTGCACCATTAGGTGCGGAAGAAATCGCAGCAGCGCGTGAATTCCTAGGTTGGAAACATCCAGCATTTGAAATCCCAGCAGACGTATACGCAGAGTGGGATGCAAAAGCAGCGGGCGCTGAAAAAGAAGCGGTTTGGAATGCTAAATTCGACGCATACGCAGCTGCTTACCCAACAGAAGCGGCTGAACTTAAGCGTCGTCTAAACGGTGAACTGCCTGCTGAGTGGGAAGAAAAAGCAAACCAAATCATTGCTGATCTTCAGGCAAATCCAGCAAACATTGCATCACGTAAAGCCTCTCAAAACGCACTAGAAGCGTTTGGCCAAATGTTGCCAGAATTCATGGGTGGCTCTGCTGACCTAGCACCTTCGAACCTAACCATGTGGTCTGGCTCTAAGTCAGTATCTGCTGAAGATGCGTCTGGTAACTATATCCACTACGGTGTACGTGAATTCGGTATGACCGCGATCATGAACGGTATTGCACTACACGGTGGTTTCGTACCATACGGCGCAACGTTCCTAATGTTCATGGAATACGCTCGTAACGCAATGCGCATGGCGGCTCTGATGAAAGTTCAGAACATCCAAGTTTACACGCACGACTCTATCGGTCTTGGCGAAGATGGCCCAACTCACCAACCAGTTGAGCAAATGGCTTCTCTGCGTCTAACTCCAAACATGAGCACATGGCGTCCATGTGACCAAGTTGAATCTGCAGTGGCTTGGAAACTGGCTATCGAACGTAAAGACGGCCCAACGTCGCTAATCTTCTCTCGTCAAAACCTTGCACAGCAAGAACGTAGCGAAGAGCAAGTAGCGAACATCGCGAAAGGTGGTTACATCCTGAAAGATTGTGAAGGCAAACCAGAGCTGATCCTTATCGCAACAGGTTCTGAAGTTGAGCTAGCGGTTAACGCTGCTGCTGAACTAACAGCTGAAGGTAAGAAGGTACGCGTAGTATCTATGCCTGCAACTGACGCATTTGATAAGCAAGACGCTGAGTACCGTGAATCTGTACTTCCATCTGACGTAACAGCTCGTATCGCTGTAGAAGCTGGCATCGCTGACTTCTGGTACAAGTACGTTGGCTTTGGTGGCAAGATCATCGGCATGACGACATTCGGTGAGTCTGCTCCAGCGGGCGAACTGTTCAAGATGTTCGGCTTCACTACTGAAAACGTCGTGAGCACAGCTAAAGATCTTCTAGCTTAATACTCTTCATACTTGAAGCTGCAGCGTTGTTAACTGCGTAGCTGTAACTCCAATTATTTTGAGAATTAGGAAATGAAAAAACCGAGCCAAGTGGCTCGGTTTTTTGTGCCTTCAAGCAGAGAGTAACCGGTGATTACTCAAACTCATTGCCCCAGTTTTCTTTCTCTTTGTGACCACACACTTTACAGGTGACGTATCTGTCCATGTCATAGTAGTGGCCGCCATTAATAAAGGTATGAGCCATTAATTTGATTCTACCTAAAAGAGAAGTATCCGTGTCGTAGCTGCTGGTCTTTCTTACAAGCACTTCACTATGAGGCGTTTCTTGATTGCATTGTTTACAAAAGTGAGTCGCTGGGAATCCAGACATGGTCATTTCCTTTGGTTGATAAAACTAATGAGATAAACAGCCAACAAGAAACACACTCACTACATTGTTATTATGCATTGATTTTTCATTAATTATTAATGGTGTGAATTTATAAATTGGGGAGAGATCACTAACTGGATGCGATTTGGTCAGCTATCGGGTAGTATTTGTGACACGAAAATCATGTAAGGCGATGGAATCATGCTAAAAGTTGCAATCAACGGATTTGGACGTATTGGTCGCAATGTTCTCCGAGCAGTTTACGAAAGTGGTAAGCATCAGCAAATTAAGGTTGTTGCAGTCAATGAACTAGCGCAGCCAGATGCAATGGCACACTTATTACAATATGACACCAGTCATGGACGATTTGGCAAGAAGATCTCCAATGATCAAGAGCATATCTACGTACACCACGAAAGCGGTGAGTTTGATTCAATTCGAATTCTGCACTTAGCCGAAATTAATTTACTGCCATGGCGTGATTTAGATGTTGATTTAGTGCTTGATTGCACTGGTGTATATGGTTCTCAAGCTGATGGGCAAGAACACATTGATGCCGGTGCAAAGAAAGTGCTGTTCTCACACCCTGGTGCGAATGATCTTGATAACACCATTATCTATGGTGTTAACCATGACACCTTGAAAAATGAACACCGTGTTGTGTCAAACGGCTCATGCACTACCAACTGTATTGTCCCGATAATCAAAGCACTTGATGATGCGTTTGGTATCGAATCTGGGACTATCACAACAATCCACTCTTCGATGAATGATCAGCAAGTGATCGATGCGTATCATAGCGACCTTAGACGGACGCGTGCAGCCAGTCAGTCGATTATTCCCGTAGACACGAAGTTGCATAAGGGTATTGAAAGAATCTTCCCGAAATTTTCTAACAAATTTGAGGCAATTTCAGTACGAGTGCCGACTGTTAACGTCACAGCGATGGATTTAAGTGTCACAATTAATACAAATGTGAAAGTTAATGACGTAAATCAAACCATTGTTAACGCATCTCAGTGTACATTACAGGGCATTGTTGACTATACTGAAGCGCCGCTCGTTTCTATCGACTTTAATCACGATCCCCATAGCGCGATTGTCGATGGTACACAGACACGAGTGAGTAACGGGCACTTAGTTAAAATGCTTGTTTGGTGTGACAACGAATGGGGCTTTGCGAACCGCATGCTGGATACGGCGCTCGCAATGCAAGCTGCAAAATAAGTCGTAACGCAGCGATGGAGAAATATTTATTTTTATACTTGAAATAAATAATCAGCGACTCCATATCAAAACCAGTTTGAAGAATTTATAGGTCTGGCAGGGTTGCCGGGCTACTGAAAAACTTTACTTATTGAATATTTGAGAGGACACATCATGTCTGTAATCAAGATGACTGACCTGGAACTAGCAGGTAAACGTGTATTTATCCGTGCGGACCTAAACGTACCAGTAAAAGAAGGCAAAGTGACTTCTGATGCACGTATCCTAGCATCTCTACCAACGATCAAGCACTGTCTAGAAGCAGGCGCTAAAGTTATGGTTACTTCTCACCTAGGTCGTCCAACTGAAGGTGAATACGCAGAAGAGTTCTCTCTACAACCTGTAGTTAACTACCTAAACGACGCACTAGATTGCGAAGTTAAACTAGCGAAAGATTACCTAGATGGCCTAGAGCTAAACGCAGGTGAGCTTGTTGTTCTTGAAAACGTTCGCTTTAACAAAGGCGAGAAGAAGAACGAAGAAGAGCTATCTAAGAAGTACGCTGCACTATGTGACATCTTCGTAATGGATGCATTCGGTACGGCTCACCGTGCTCAAGCATCTACTCACGGTGTTGGCATGAACGCACCTGTTGCGTGTGCTGGTCCTCTACTAGCTGCTGAACTTGAAGCACTAGGTAAAGCAATGGATAACCCAGAGCGTCCACTAGTTGCTATCGTTGGTGGTTCTAAAGTTTCTACTAAACTAACAGTTCTTGAGTCTCTATCTAAAGTTGCTGACCAACTGGTTGTTGGTGGTGGTATCGCAAACACCTTCATCGCAGCTGAAGGCCACAATGTAGGTAAGTCTCTATACGAAGCAGACCTAGTTGAAACTGCTCAGAAGCTAATGAAAGAGTGTGCAATTCCAGTTGCGACTGACGTTGCATGTGCAAAAGCTTTCGATGAGAACGCAGAAGCTGAAATCAAGCACGTATCTGAAGTTGCTGATGACGACATGATTTTCGACCTAGGTCCAGAATCAACTGCAGCACTAGCTGAAATCATCGCTAACGCAAAAACTATCCTTTGGAACGGCCCTGTAGGCGTATTCGAATTCAAGAATTTCGAAGCAGGTACTGCAGGTATCTCTAAAGCAATCGCTGAGTCTGCAGGTTTCTCTGTTGCAGGTGGTGGTGACACGCTAGCAGCTATCGACAAGTTCGGTATCAAAGCTGACGTATCTTACATCTCTACTGGTGGTGGTGCATTCCTTGAGTTCGTTGAAGGTAAAGTACTTCCTGCGGTAGCAATGCTTGAAGAGCGCGCTAAGTAATTAAGTGAAAGCGGGAGAGTTAATCTCCCGCTTTCTTGTTTGCTGCACATCACACTTTTTTGCTAGAATAGCGCGAGTTGTGAGCAAACGTTTGCAAGAATTTAAACTTAACAAGTTTTATTTTTAAAACGACAGATAAATAGGATTAAATCCATGTCTAAGATCTTCGATTTCGTAAAACCAGGTGTTATCTCTGGCGACGACGTACAGAAAGTATTTGAAGTAGCAAAAGAGAACAAATTTGCACTTCCAGCAGTAAACTGTGTAGGTACTGATTCAGTAAACGCAGTACTTGAAGCAGCTGCAAAAGTTAAAGCGCCAGTTATCGTTCAGTTCTCTAACGGCGGTGCTGCTTTCTTCGCTGGTAAAGGTCTAAAACTTGAAGGTCAAGAAAATCAAATCCTTGGTGCTGTAGCTGGTGCTAAATACGTTCACGCTGTAGCTGAAGCTTACGGTGTGCCTGTAATCCTACACACAGACCACGCTGCTAAGAAACTTCTACCATGGATTGACGGTCTACTAGACGCTGGCGAAGAGTTCTTCGCGCAAACTGGTAAGCCACTATTCTCTTCTCACATGATCGATCTTTCTGAAGAGTCTCTAGAAGAGAACATCGAAATTTCTGCTAAGTACCTAGAGCGCATGGCTAAAATGAACATGACTCTAGAAATCGAACTAGGTTGTACTGGTGGTGAAGAAGATGGCGTAGATAACTCTGATATGGACGCATCTGAGCTTTACACTTCTCCAGAAGACGTTGCGTACGCTTACGAGAAACTAAACGCTATCAGCCCACGTTTCACTATCGCAGCTTCTTTCGGTAACGTACACGGTGTATACAAGCCAGGTAACGTTGTTCTGACTCCAACAATCCTACGTGACTCTCAAGCTTACTGTGCAGAGAAATTTGGTATTGCACCAAACGCTCTAAACTTCGTTTTCCACGGCGGTTCTGGTTCTAGCCTTGAAGAAATCCGTGAGTCTATCGGCTACGGTGTTATCAAGATGAACATCGATACAGATACACAGTGGGCAACTTGGGACGGTATCCGTCAGTTCGAAGCTGAAAACCACGATTACCTACAAGGTCAAATCGGTAACCCAACTGGTGAAGATGCACCAAACAAGAAGTACTACGATCCACGCGTATGGCTACGTGCTGCTCAGTCTTCAATGGTTACTCGTCTTGAGCAAGCATTTGCTGACCTTAACGCAATCGACGTACTATAATTCGTCTGAATTGAGTTTTAAAAACCCGCTCTTAGGAGCGGGTTTTTTTGTATCTAGAGTCTGTTTAGAAATTCAGACATACCCACGAATGCGCAGAAAACGCTAGCGAAATGTAAGGACTTTGCGTAATCTTGTAACGATTTTTTTCGCTTCTGAAGCTAACTATTTGTTTTATATAGTTTGCGAAATTCTGACTTTGCAAATTATGTAAAATAAGATATTGTGCCAAAAAACTGGCGTATGTTCAGAAAACCAATAAGGCAGTAAGCCTAAATCAGGCAGAAAATGCATTTTGATTCATAGAATCGTTTATATTTGAGGATACTAATTATGGCAGCAGAATCTGGTGTGGATACCACATTAGTTGATGGTCTAGCTAAAGCAGAAACTTGGCTTACCAACAATTCAGATCTACTTATTCAGTACGGTGTAAATATCATCTCAGCAATTGTTATTCTGTTTATCGGTAACATCATTGTGAAGATGGTAGCGAATAGCGTTTCAAAAATGCTTGAAAAGAAAAAAATGGACAAAGCCGTTGTTGAGTTTATTCATGGTTTAGTTCGCTATCTTCTATTTGTTATCGTACTTATCGCGGCACTAGGCCGTGTGGGTGTTCAAACTGCATCTGTTGTTGCTGTAATCGGTGCGGCAGGTTTAGCAGTTGGTCTTGCGCTACAAGGCTCACTATCTAACTTTGCAGCGGGCGTGCTAATCGTTGCTTTCCGTCCGTTTAAGTCTGGCGACTATGTTGAAATTGGTGGCGTCGCAGGTTCTGTTGATGCAATCCAAATTTTTCAAACGATTCTAAAAACACCAGATAACAAAATGGTAGTTGTGCCTAACGCTTCCGTTATTGGTGGCCCAATTACTAACTATTCTCGCCATGAGACTCGTCGTGTTGATCTAGTGATTGGTGTTTCTTACGGTGCTGATCTTAAGCAAACTAAAGAAGTAATTCGTGAAGCGCTAGAGAAAGATACTCGTATTTTGCAAGAGCCTGGTATCCAAATCGGCGTACTGGCACTGGCAGACTCTTCTGTAAACTTTGTTGTGCGCCCTTGGTGTAAAACAGCGGATTACTGGGATGTTTACTTCGATTCAACTCAAGCGATCAAAGAAGCGCTTGATGCAGCAGGTATCGAAATCCCATTCCCACAAATGGATGTTCACCTAAATAAAGTTGAAGCTTAATTAGGTAGAGTAAAAAGAAAAGCGAGGCCAAGAGCCTCGCTTTTTTATATCTCAAAGATAGGGTTGGTGAGCCGAGTTAAGATTTGTTGTAGTGCGGTTCCTGATATTCCAATTGTTGCTTGGGGATCTCCAGGCGTGTAAAGCAGCTCTCTGTGCTGGTACAAGCGTTTATCGACAATAAGTGGGATCTCTTCAGGTAGCCCAAAAGGACACACTGCGCCAGGTAAGCAACCGATAACCTCTGTCATTTCGTTGTTCCCACATATCTCAGGCTTCTTACCAAGAAGTTGTTTAATGGTTTTACTTGCTAAGCGAGAATCTTTATCCGTGAGAAACAATGCATAACCACTTCCTTTCAACTTAAGAAATAAGCTTTTACTGTGCGTTCCCGTCCATCCCAATTGTGTAGCCACTCGTTCATCAGTGGCGAAGTCAAGAATTGGTTCGTGTCGCCATTCTTTAAATTCGATACCAATACCTCGTAGTAATTTCAGGTTGAATTGGTATATGTCATTAACCTTTTCCATGTGTTTTCCTGAACTAGTGAAACAACTGTGTGATTAACATTGTGGCGATGATAAACATCATAATACCAACAGCAATGTCGATGGTTTTCTTTACGATAGGTTGAGACAGCTTAGGAGCGAGTTTAGCGGCACCAATAGATAAGGTATAAAACCACACAAAAGATGCCATGATTGTGCCTATCGCAAAAGCAATACGATCAGCACCTTGGTATTGCCCTCCAATAGAGCCAAGGATCACGACAGTATCTAAATAAAGATGTGGGTTTAATACGGTGACCGCTAATGCACCCAGTATGACAACCTTACGTCCTTTAACGCTATCGGTGTTGTGTTGTTCTGAATTAGTGTGTGGTTGAAGTGCACTATAAAATGACAGTACGCCATAACCACTAAGAAATGCAATACCACCGATAGTGACAGAGGTCAGCAGGGTTTCATTTTGAGATAAAAGTGCTCCGCCCCCGAACACCCCAAGAGAAATAAAGAGTACATCAAGGACACTACAAACCGTTGCTGTTGTCAGGTGGTGGTTTCGTTTGATCCCCTGATTAAGCACGTAGGCATTTTGTGCTCCAATTGGAACGATCATACTGGCACCTAAGCCAAATCCTTGTAATAAAACCCACCAACTCATGCTGCTTTTTCCTCAATGTCATGACTATTTGCATCAAGATAATGAGAAATTCTTGATAAGTATAATTAATGATATTTATGCTATATAAGATATTTTAATGCACTGGAGTGGATGATGAGAGGATTAGATTACAAGTGGATAGAAGCACTTGATGCGGTTGTTGAACAAGGTGGATTTGAGCGTGGTGCGGAAGCATTGTTCGTGTCGCAATCGGCTATCTCTCAACGGATCAAGCAATTAGAGAAATTTTTAGCTCAGCCTGTTTTAGTGCGAGAGCAGCCTCCGCAACCGACACACATTGGAAAGAAATTACTTGGCTTATATCGTCAGATCAAATTGTTAGAATATGAGCTCCTGCCAGAGTTAAGCAATTTAGCTACAACAAAGCCTGTGCAGGTTTCAATTGCAACAAATGCCGACAGCTTAGCTACGTGGTTGTTGCCTGCACTCGAACCTGTGCTGCAACATCATCAAATAGAGATTGCATTAAAGGTCTATGACGAAAATCGTACTATCGATAAGCTAAAAAGAGGTGAAGTTGCGGGAGCAATTAGTTTGCAAGCAACGCCTTTCTCCGGTTGTGATGCAGAATATTTGGGAACCATGAATTACGTTTGTGTTGCTAGTCCGAGTTTTGTCGAACATTACTTTCCTAATGGCATGAATAGAGAGGCAGTCAAACGTGCGCCTGCGGTATCGTTTGATCAGTATGATCTCATGCACACCCAATTTCTCCACGAACGTTTTGGCATTCAAAGAAATAGTGTCATCAACCACACTGTGGGGAGTTCTGAGGCATTTGTAAAATTGGCCGTCGCGGGATTGGCTTACTGTTTAATCCCGGAAATACAGATCCGTAGTGAGCTTGAAGGTGGCGAATTGGTCAATATCGCCCCAGATTACTGTATCTCGCATAAAATGTATTGGCATCACTGGCAGTTAGAAACTGGTATTTTATCTGAGATCACAGATGCTATTTTGAGTTATGCGCGTGCGACCATGGCAAAGTAAACTCAGTCAAAATTGTGTTAGTTTGCCAACCTATGGCTAGTCAAGCGACAGAGCAGGCCTATTATGTAACTAAGTGAATTGTATAAGGTGATAGTAATGAAATTTGCATCTATGCTTGCCGTTGTATTATCCGGCATTGTTAGTTGGAACGTGATGGCTGAATCACCCAACTTTCCCCATTTAGTGACAACGGGTTATGGTGAGGTAACGGCAACCCCAGACATGGCCGAATTCTCGGTGAAAGTTGTAGAATCAACAATGACGGCGGAACAAGCAAAGCAGGCGGTTGATAAAGTTGTTGAGGGCTTTTTATCACGCCTGAAAGAGTCGGGAATTGCGAATGACAACATCTCTAGCTCTAACTTATATATCGCGCCTCAGTATCATTACCCTAAAAAAGGTAAGCCAGAGTTAGTTGGCTACCGTGCTTCACGTAGTGTCACCGTTAAGGTGGACGACTTAGCTAAGCTCAATAAGTACTTGGACATGGCTTTGAATGAAGGCATTAATCAAGTCGACAACATCCAGCTCAAAGTACGCGATCAGGCGAAGTATCAAGAGCAAGCACGCATGTCTGCTATCAAAGATGCGAATATGAAAGCGAAATCCTTAGCCCAAGGTTTTGAGAAGAAGCTTGGAGATGTTTGGCGCGTTGATTACAACATGCCAAGTGCTCAGCCTATGTTAATGCGTTCAATGGCAATGGATGCGAAAATGGAGTCCAACAGTTACCAAGATTCGACAATTGTGATTCGAGATCGAGTAGATGTGATCTACAAGTTAGACTAAAAACATTAGGTATGAATAAGCATCAAGATCGCAGTTTGAAACTTAACTCACTGCGATTTTGCTATTTATACTTTAGTCATTTATAGATGGTGCTATAATCCCTGATTCTATTAGGGAGTTAGTGTAGTGCTAAGGCGTCAGAGTATTTTTTCATATCTCGTTATTACTACGCTCTCTTTTCTCCTCTTGGTTAGTGCTTACTTCTATCCTAAATACCTAAATATAAAGAAAGACTCTATAGAGAATGCTGGCCTGCAATCCTTGCAGCAATTGGCTTTTTCGGAACGAGAGTTAAAAAACTTACAACGGCAGTTTATCTCGATTGCTGAGCTATTATCTCACAGTAGTGCTCTATACGATTACATCATCTTTCCAAGTGAATCTCGCCGGATCATTGTTGAACAGAGTTGGGCCTCAGTTGCTCATTACCAGAAATGGTATCGTCAAATTCAGTTCATTGATACTGAAGGGCAAGAGCGCGCACGTATTGATTATTCCTATCGTCGTAAACAAGTCGTTGCGCGTGGTGCTCTTCGTGATGAGTCGCAGAGCCCTTATTTCAAATTTGCCCAAATACTTACTGATGAAAACATCGGTGTCTGGCTTTCTTCTTCAGCGAAACAAGTGGATGCAGCGCCGGTTATACGTTTGATTGAGCCTGTGAATGTGATTGGAAAAGAAGAAGGCTATCTCATCGTGAGTGTCGATGTCGGTTACTTATCTGCTCGCCTTAATCAATCAATAGAAGACAATTTCCATATTCGGCTCTACGACCAAAATGGCTTGCCTCTGATCCGCCAACAATTGGTTTACCAAGAAGGCAGTGTCACTGCAGCCAATGTTTCATTGCCAACTTTGTCTCAAGACTTATGGCAACTTATCCAGAGCCAAAAATCAGGTTCGCGACAGGTTAATGGCACTATCGTGGCGTTTAACACCATTACTATTTCTGATACTTTGCGGCTTCATCAAGTGATCATGCTGGATAAGCAGACGTTACTTAACGGAGCGGCGAGAGATTATTATGATCTCTACCAACAGATAAGTATGGTGCTTCTCATGGGGTTGGTATTTCTGCTGCCAACTTCATCCGCTTTTGTTTATTACCGTAAGCGAAGTGTGGAAAGTCAATTGGCTAGAGCGGCATTAAGCGGCATGTCAGCTGTGATGATCTCCGACAAGCTTCATCGAGCTGTGTTGGTTAATGATGAATTTGTTCGCTTGACGGGTTTTACTTCTGAACAGATTGAGTCTCAGAATGCTTTGCAACGCCTCCTTAATGAAGAGCAAGCAAACGATTTGTTGGCTATTTTTGATCAGCTTTCTCAGGAGCAAAGCTGGGAAGGGGAAATATCAATTACAACGGCTAATGGCCAGGATGCAACGGCTATTATGCGAGTGCAAAGCGTTTGTTCCTCTAGAGGGAAAGTCAGTTACTACATTACTTCACTAGTCGACATTTCGGATCGTAAAGTACTAGAAGAGCAACTGAGAATGTTGAGTGAGAAAGATGAACTAACGCAACTCTGGAACCGACGAAAATTTGAAGCCGAATTGTCTTGTCACACTAAGCGTATTGAGCGCTATCCTGATTCGGAGCCTGTATGTTTAGGGCTGATAGACATCGATCATTTTAAGCGTATCAATGATCAGAAAGGGCATGATGAGGGGGATAGAGTAATTCGGCTAGTGGCGGATATTTTGAAAATCACATTGCGTGAAACAGATTTTCTTGCTCGCATTGGGGGAGAGGAATTCGCTGTTATTATGCCCAATACCTCATTGGTTGAGGCGGATGCGGCGTTAAATCGGCTCCGAGAGGCGGTTGAACAAGAAATGAAGCTTCCCGTCACGATCAGTATTGGTTATACCACACTCTCATCGGATCGTACGAAAAGCTATAAATGCGCTGATATCGCCCTCTATGATTCTAAGTCGATGGGGCGAAATCAGGTTCAGTTTTGCAGTACTGATGAGAGTGTGTTGTAACGGCTAAGAGGTCACTGGAACTAAGGGTTTGAGTACCTTTGCCGTTTGAATTAAGTAATGATCAAAAGCGGCGACTGCTGCTTTGGCATCTTTCGCTAATGCTAGCTTCATGATTTTCTCATACTGTTCAATATTACACAGAGAGTAATCAGTACGAAATGCCGATGCATAGTAGCGGTAGCGACGTATCTGATTAATCAATTGCGTAGAAAATTGATACATATTTTGAGGTTTAGCACCATCAAATAAAGCGAGATAAAACTGATGCAGGCGCTCTTCCCACTCATGCCAATCCGTTTGCTCATTGACTTGAATGCGTGACAACTTATGAAATGCCGTAAGGACAGACAGTTCCCAGTTTTCATCTGCTGAAGAAATTGCATCTTTGAGTAAGATAGCACTGATCACTCGTAGGCTTTCATAGAGATCACCTAACTCTTGACCACAAATCGGTGCTACGCGGCATCCTTTTTGGGGTTCAAGAATGACATACTTATCCCACGAAAGTTGAACTAAGGCTTCACGAATAGGGGAGGCTCCTAACTGATACTTATCCTTAAGTTCAGCTACAACCAATTTTTGCCCTGGTGTGAGTTTACCAATTAAAATATCCTGACATATGAGTTTAGCTACCTTGTCAGTTAAAGTAGGGCTAGACACGACTTGCTCCTCAATCAATCCATTTGACGTAATGAGTTATACAGTTCACTGTTTTGTATTTTAAATGGGATGGTATTCCGTTCTAATACAAAAGACAAGTCGTAGATATAAAAAAAGAGGGCAATGCCCTCTTTTTATGAATTTTGCTTCCTAAGTTGCAAAATTATAAAACATGTACAGAAGCTGTATTCGTTGTGCCTGAAGCAACTAGTGCACCAGAAACCATAACAACGATATCGCCTTTGTTGCCTAGACCAGATTCTAGCGCAAGCTCTTTACCTGCTACGTAGAATGCGTCAGTGCTTTCGATAGCTTCAACAACAACTGGAGTAACACCTTTAGTTAGAACTAGCTGTGCAGCAGTCTTAGTGTTAGTTGTTAGAGCGATGATGTTCGCTGTTGGGAAGTACTTACGTACTGAACGAGCAGATTTACCGCCTTCGGTTGCAACAATGATTAGTGGAGCGGCTAGTTTTTCAGCTGTGTCTACAGCGCCTTTACATACTGCTTCAGTGATGCGTAGACGTGGGCTGTCTAGACGAGAACCTAGCTCAGCTTTAAGTGCTGAATCAGTACGGTTCGCGATTTGCGCCATGATAGTTACTGCTTCAACAGGGTATTTACCTTTCGCTGTTTCACCAGAAAGCATAACTGCATCTGTACCGTCCATTACGGCGTTAGCAACGTCGCCAGCTTCCGCACGAGTAGGACGTGGGTTGTTGATCATAGAATCAAGCATTTGAGTTGCTGTGATAACCATCTTACGTGCACGGTTACACTTCTCGATCATCATCTTCTGAGCGAAGATTACTTCTTCAGCTGGGATTTCAACACCTAGGTCGCCACGAGCAACCATGATGCCATCAGAAAGCTCTAGGATTTCGTCGAAGTTATCAACACCTTCTTGGTTTTCTATCTTAGAAATGATGTGGATGTTCTTACCGCCGTTTGCAGTCAGAACTTCACGGATTTCTTGAACGTCAGATGCTTTACGGATGAAAGATGCAGCAACGAAGTCAACGCCTTGCTCACAACCAAATTTAAGGTCGTTCTTATCTTTTTCAGATAGTGCAGGTAGGTTTACAGAAACGCCAGGTAGGTTAACACCTTTGTTTTCGCCTAGAGCGCCGTTGTTAAGAACTTTACACTTAACTTCAGTTTCAGTTGTTGCGATAACTTCCATCTCGATTAGACCGTCGTCTACTAGGATTGTGTTACCAGCGTTTAGGTCAGCGGCGAAACCTGCGTAAGTTACCGCTACTTTGTCTTTGTTACCTACAACTGAGATGTCAGTTGTGAAAGTGAACTCTTGACCAGCTACTAGATCAACGTCGTTGCCGCCTTCTAGTTTGATCGTACGGATTTCTGGACCTTTAGTGTCTAGAAGGATAGCAAGCTGCTTACCAGACTCTTCCATTACTTTACGGAAGTTCGCGATACGAGTGCCGTGCTCTTCGTAGTCACCGTGTGAGAAGTTCAGGCGCATTACGTTCATGCCTGCATTTACAAGTTCAGTTAGCTTCTCTACAGATTCAGTTTTAGGGCCAATCGTACATACGATTTTGGTCTTTTTCATGGAAGATATTCTCCGGTAAATATTGTTACAAATTGAAACTCGGTTTTAGCTTTGACGCACTGCCTCAATGTCCTGCATTTTGTGCCTGCAATGGAATCTTTACGAGGTTAAGTTTGTGCACCAAAGACTGAAAGTCTTTCACAATGTTTAGTCATTTTATGACTAAGTTGTGGGCGATTTATCCACTATTTTTGTGATTAACACCCGTTTAAAGGGGGGTGTTGCAAAAAAAAAACAGTCAATTATGTAATTTTTTTTCTTTTAGGGTGCGAATTCTACCATTGAATCATTTCAAATTCACTGTTTAAGAATTGTCTTAGGACAAGGTTTTTACGCTAAATATTAATTTTTTGGTTCAAAATAAATGGACTAAAAAGTTTCACTTTGACTATAATAAGTTTCATATCGAAATTTAATTTTAAAATATACATGTCGAAACGAAACACTCAGCTCAGAAGACACGCGATTTCTAACTTGGTTAATGAAAAGGGAGAGGTTAGTGTTGAAGCGCTCTCCCTTCAGTTTGAAACCTCAGAAGTCACGATAAGAAAAGACTTGGCGTCATTAGAGAAAAATGGCCAGCTTCTTCGACGTTATGGTGGTGCGATTGCATTACCAAAAGAAGTGGTGCATGAAGAATTTCATGGAAAAGTTTCGGTTCGTAAGAATGAGTTGGCGGAAGCCGCCGCAAAACTGATTCGAGATCATAACCGTGTTGTCATTGATAGTGGCAGTACGACAGCAGCATTAATCCAGCAACTTAATCACAAAAGAGGATTGGTTGTGATGACCAATTCTTTGAACGTCGCAAATGCTCTGAATGAGCTTGAAAGTGAGCCAACACTCTTGATGACGGGGGGCACATGGGATGCTCACTCGGAGTCGTTTCAAGGGCAGGTTGCGGAATCTGTTCTACGTTCTTATGACTTTGACCAACTCTTTATTGGTGCAGATGGTGTCGATCTTGCGCGAGGAACGACTACATTTAATGAATTAGTTGGGCTTAGCAAGGTCATGGCTGATGTTTCGCGAGAAGTGGTTGTGATGGTTGAATCTGAAAAGATTGGTCGAAAAATTCCTAATCTTGAATTGAGCTGGGATGCGGTTGATGTGCTAGTGACCAATCGCGATATCACGGATGAAGATAAACAGACCATTGAGTCTCAAGGCGTCAAAGTGATTTGCGCTTAAATAAAACTCTCCCAAATATCTGGCCTTTGCTTGCTGCCAATTGGGAATACAAACAATAAAAATTTGGAGTCGTTATTATGTGTGGAATCGTAGGTGCAGTTGCACAACGAGATGTCGCAGAAATATTAGTCGAAGGTTTACGTCGTCTTGAATACCGGGGATATGACTCTGCAGGGGTTGCGATTGTAAATGCAGAGAGTGAGCTGACACGTTTACGCCGTTTAGGCAAAGTTCAAGAGCTCGCAGAAGCTGTTTCAAAAGCTCAGGTTTCTGGCGGAACCGGGATTGCGCATACGCGTTGGGCGACTCATGGTGAGCCGTCTGAAGTGAATGCTCATCCACATATGTCTGGGGATATTGCCGTTGTTCACAACGGTATTATCGAAAACCATGAAGAGTTAAGGGAAATCCTGCGTGAACGTGGTTATGTTTTTGAATCTCAAACGGATACGGAAGTTATCGCACACCTTATGGAATGGGAGTTAAAAACCTCAGACTCCCTTGTTGAAGCACTGCAAAAAACGGTGAAGCAGTTAGAAGGTGCTTACGGCACTGTAATTTTCGACAAAAAAGATCCAAGTCGCGTTGTGGTTGCACGTTCTGGTAGCCCATTGGTGATCGGCTTCGGGATGGGGGAGCATTTCATCGCTTCAGATCAATTGGCCTTGTTACCGGTTACCCGTCGTTTTGCCTTTCTTGAAGAAGGTGATGTTGCGGAAGTGACGCGTTTTGAGGTCAATATTTTTGATGCGAAGGGACAAGCAGTAGAGCGTGAAATAAAAGAATCAGAAGTCTCTCATGATGCGGGTGACAAAGGTGAATACCGTCACTACATGTTAAAAGAGATCCATGAACAGCCAGTTGCGCTGCAGCGGACGTTAGAAGGTCGACTTGCTAATGGCCAAGTGATTTCATCTATTTTTGGGGATAATGCAGAAGCGCTACTTAGCCAAGTGAAACACGTACAGATCATTGCATGTGGTACCAGTTATCATGCAGGGATGGTGGCTCGTTACTGGCTAGAAGAGTGGGCGGGTGTTTCTTGTAATGTTGAAATTGCTTCTGAGTTTCGTTACCGCAAGTCCCATGTATTTGAAAACTCTCTACTTGTGACCATCTCTCAATCAGGGGAAACCGCAGATACCTTGGCAGCATTACGACTTGCGAAAGAAATGGGTTACATGGCTAGTCTGACGATTTGTAATGTCCCGGGATCGTCATTGGTTCGAGAGTCAGACATGGCTTACATGATGAAAGCAGGCGCTGAAATTGGTGTCGCATCAACCAAAGCATTTACGGTGCAACTGGCTGGCTTGTTAATGCTCGCAGGGGCCATTGGTCGTCATAACGCACTATCAACAGAGCAAGAAGCCCAGTTAGTCTCGGCGCTGCAATCTTTGCCTGCCAAATTAGAGCAGACATTGTCGATGGCCGATGCGATCGAAGCGTTAGCGGAAGATTTTGCAGATAAGCACCACTCGTTATTTTTGGGGCGCGGTGAGCAGTCAGCCATTGCGATGGAAGGTGCATTAAAGCTGAAAGAAATCTCATATATTCACGCAGAAGCGTATGCTGCTGGTGAATTGAAGCACGGCCCGCTTGCTCTGATCGATGCAGAAATGCCAGTGATTGTGGTTGCGCCTAATAATGAGCTGTTAGAGAAGTTGAAATCGAACGTTGAAGAAGTGCGTGCTCGTGGTGGCTTGATGTATGTGTTTGCAGACGCGAATGCTTCATTTGAAAGCGATGACACCATGAAAGTGCTCAATGTTCCTCATTGTGATGAGTTTATCGCCCCTATTGTTTATACCTTGCCATTGCAGCTACTTTCTTACTATGTCGCTCTCATCAAAGGGACTGATGTTGACCAACCACGTAACCTTGCAAAGAGCGTGACCGTGGAGTGATTATAAATTAGTCCACCATTAATATTGTCGTAAGACAATAAAGATTGAAACTAAACAATAAAGTTTGAAACTAAGACATTAAAGTTGAAAACTTTTTAAACCCGGTTAAGCTGATTAAAAGTTAACCGGGTTTTTGTTATGGCAAAATCAAAGTATGTTTTAACTGAAAAACAAATCATCAGGCGGATTAAAGAAGGCCGAGGTTCAGGAAAGCTTTCTAACTATAAACCGTGGCTGTACGTGAATGAGGTTCCATCCGAAGGTAGATCTCAAAGAGTCTACTCTCACCTAACGAGCCGCATTCATCATGTGCTATCGGACCTTGAATTCGCTATTTTTCTCCTTCTTGATCATAACCCTGCCGTAACTGACATTCGTGAGCAGTTTCCACTCAATAGGGATGACACGCTAAATATCTGCCAGGAACATCAGCTTTGGCACCCTGCACAAAATGGGGTTAATCAAGTGATGTCGTCAGACTTTTTTGTCAACACCTCTTCTAAAGTTCAGCCTAGATTTGTTATCCAAGCCAAGTATAAAAATGCCCTTAAAGATTCAAGAACTATCGAAAAACTTGAAATTGAACGTCGTTATTGGCAGTTAAAAAAGATCCCGTGGTTCCTAGTCACGGAAAAAGAAATAGATAAAGTCGTTGTGGATAATATTGAGTGGCTATATGGCGTCAAAGGGTATTTCGATGAATTGATTACCGATGAGCTTTTGCTAACGTTTAACCACATGAAAGCTTATTTCTCTCGCATTCCTGACAAAAAAGTGGTTGAAATTGCAAAAGAATATGAGTTGGCTTATGGACAGAAGTTAGGAGACTCTATGTTCGATCTTCGATTGATGTGCGCTGCTAGGCTTATCACGTTTGATATTCGATATCCTTTCCATAGCTT
Organism: Vibrio sp. NTOU-M3; assembly: GCF_040869035.1. Taxonomy (NCBI): domain Bacteria; kingdom Pseudomonadati; phylum Pseudomonadota; class Gammaproteobacteria; order Vibrionales; family Vibrionaceae; genus Vibrio; species Vibrio sp. NTOU-M3. The sequence continues at coordinate 2,807,613 of NZ_CP162100.1, read as the reverse complement.
GCGAGCAAGAGACCTTGTATTTAGAGGTGTAGCTTTTGATGAGGGGCACAGCTATGTGGCGAGTTAATGAAACCCTATCATTTGATGGCAAGCCTTATCGCATTCTTTTTACTGAGACAAGCTACTTCTATTGGATTGCTATTGATGAGAACAAAGGTTTACCTGAAAGAGTCTATTTTGATGAATGCTTCAATTGGACTGATGAGGGGCGTTTAGAAAAGATCCCTGACCCCTACTCATACCTCCAAGGTGAGTCTTGGGACGAAGCATCTAGTAGTTATTTGGAAAGCCAACGCAACTATGAACTGATAAAGCCTATCGTTGAAGGCGAAGAGGCATTTGACAAGCGAGTTCGAGCGAGCAGGCTTAATCAGGTTATTGCTGAATCGGGTAAAGGAAAACCTACGATCTATCGACTCTTAAGGCGCTATTGGCAAAGGGGTCAGATTAAGAATGCTCTTTTACCTGATTATAAAAACTCTGGTGCAGGTGGAAAAAGAAGAAACTTCACGACTAGCAAAGCTGGTAGACAGAGGATATATGGCATTGGTCGCGGAGAGCCTGTAACCGAAAGTGTCAGAAAGCAATTTCGAATCATTTGTGATAAGTATCTGATGAACGATAAAGGCTTTTCAATTCGGTATTCGTATATCAAGTTTACTAAGGCTTACAAGCTCAAACACCCTGAAGCTGAAGAGCATGAAATTCCGACACTTCGTCAGTTTCAATACTTTTACAAAACCGAGTATACAAAGGCCACTCAGCTCACTGTTCAGACGCCTCAAGGAAATTACAACAAAGACGTTAGACCACTTCATGGCACAGCTACCGAGCAAGCGTTAGGCCCAGGTAGTCGATACGAAATTGATGCTACCATCGCCGATATTTACCTAGTAGATGACGATGACCCGGACAAGGTTATTGGTCGGCCGACAATTTATATGGTCATTGATGTTTTTAGCCGCATGGTTGCTGGCTTTTATATCGGTTTCGATAACCCATCTTTTCCCGTTGCAATGAAGGCACTGATATGCAGCTTTGATAGCAAAGTAAAAGCCTGTGCAGAATATGGTATCGATATTTCTGAAGAGCAGTGGCCATGTGTAGGTATTCCTGATGTTCTGTTAGCCGATCGCGGTGAATTGATGAGCCATCAAGCCAATTATTTGGTTGATGTTATAGGAGTTCGCCTTGAAAGTGCTCCCCCTCGACGGGGTGACGCCAAAGGTATCGTAGAGAGATCATTTGGCACGTTGCAAGCTAAGTTTAAGCCCTATATGCCAGGTGTCGTAACTGGTAACAAGGTTAAGAAGCATGGTGAAAGAGATTATAGAGTTGAAGCTGCTGTGGCGAGATCAGATTTTATTGAAATACTGCTCTATTCAATACTTGCTCACAACTTAAACAAACCGTTAGAAAAGTACGATCGTGCTCCTGATATGCCAGAAGGCCTTCCATCGATCCCTATTGAGCTTTGGAGATGGGGACTACAGCATCGCACTGGGCGCTTACGAGCCATCGATACGGATATTGCAAAGATACTGCTGTTACCGCGTCAAAAGGTCACTGTATCCGAGTTAGGCGTAAAGTTATGGGGATTAACCTACACAGGAAAAGAAATTATTCAGACAGGTTGGATGCACCGTTCTTCGGAAGTATCTAGACCTAAAAAACTATTTGCAGCCTATGAGCTTGGTTCTGCTAATCACATATATCTGTTTCCTGAAGAAGGAAAAAATACATTTTGGGTTTGTGATCTTTCTAGTCGAAGTAGAGAGTTCCGTGATCTAACTTGGTATCAAGTATGGGAACGTCAAGCAGCTCAAAAGCAGACTTTAGCTGAAGCTAAGTATCAATTTGCAACCGTAGAACGAGATTTTGATGATCTTCTTGAAAAGAAACTGAAGAAAGCTACAAAGAATCGTAAAACCAGTACACTGAGCAACGCGCAAAAGATAAATGACATCAAAGGCAATAAACGGAATGTTCGAGAGCAAGAGAGAAAGGAGTTAGCAATACAGCCAGTTAGGGCTAAACAAGAAGAAGTCGCGTCGGTGATACCTATAAAGGGAGAGGAGGAAAGTTATCAACTGCCTGATTTCATTCCGGAGCTATTTGATGATGAGGATGATAACTGATGAAGAAAAGCCAAGATCATCGTGTAGTAGCCGTCTATCAAAGTGCTACGCTCTCAGTTTATCGAAATAACCCGCTGATAGAGGCATTACCACCGATAAATAGTTTCCTAGACGACTCGATTGCTCTGAAGGGCTCGTTAAGGTGTGCCGCAGAAGATATCCATCGAAATGGCATCGAAAGAGCGCATAGTATCTGTCGTGTTATTGATGATTTTTTCCAGCCCCTCAGTCATCACATACAGTTGCATGAACGACTTTCATTGATGATACGGCGTGGCTATGTTGGAAGAAATCCCGAAACAGGTGAATGGGCAAGACATATACAAAATGGTTACGAGCGTGTTTTATCTGGTGATTTGAAGGCGATAAAGTTCACGGAAGTTAGTTCTACAGCCCAAAGCATGACATTGATTGGATGTAGCGGAAATGGCAAAACAACGGCGATCAAGCAGCTTTTGTCGTTATACCCTCAAGTTATTTACCACCCTGACAGAAATCTTGAGCAAGTCGTTTATCTAAAAATTGACTGCTCCCATGATGGATCACTGAAAGAGCTGTGCTTGAACTTTTTTCGTGCGATGGATAGAGCATTAGGGACATCCAACTACGAAAGACAATACTCGATGAGCAAAAGACCGAGTATTGAAACACTTTTAGCTGCAATGGCTCAGGTTGCAAACGCTCATGCAGTTGGTGTTCTTATTATTGACGAAATACAGCACCTTAGCCGTTCTCGCTCTGGTGGCTCTGAGAAAATGCTTAATTTCTTTGTGACATTAGTAAATACCATTGGCCTTCCTGTGATTTTGGTTGGAACACCACGAGCCCGCGAGATATTTGAGGCTGATATGAGATCTGCAAGGCGAGGCTCTGGTCTTGGAGCGATTTTTTGGGAGCCAATGGAAGAAGGAAGAGAATGGAAAGCGCTCACGGATAAGTTATGGACTCTTCAATGGCTACAAAAACGTGATGAGGTGTTGTCGGATGACATTCGTTCTCTATGGTATGACCTAAGCCAAGGTGTCTTGGATATTGTGGTTAAGCTATATGTCTTGTGTCAGCTGAGAGCAATCGCGACAAAAGTAGAAAGGATCACACCTAAATTAATGCAACAGGTTTACGAGGATGAATTAAAACCTGTTCACCCAATGCTAGCAGCTCTTCGCTCGGGTGATGCCGAAGAAATGATTAAGTTTTCAGATCTTAAACTAAGCAACACTGATAAAAGGTTGCTTGAGCTGCAAAAACAGGTAGCAACAACTGTTCAGCAGACGCCGGAGGAGTTTGCATATCAACAACTCAGAACCGATGAAGAGCGGCGTGTATATATGGCCTTAAAAGATGAGTTTGATTCAACGTTTTTGGCTCCTGTAATACGACAGCTATTTGATCTACATCCTGATTTGACGTGGATCAGCTTACTGCCACTGGTACATGAGCAACTCATTAGCCCTGAACAGATACAATCTAAAACAGAGGCTAAGCCAAGTAAGGGCAAGAGGGCATCCTCAATTAAACAGACGCAATGGCATACCCTTGATAGTGAGGATTTGAGGTTTGTTCACTCTCAATCTGATTCTGATAGCGAAGTGTACACCGCAATGTCAAAGTCGGGTTTGATTTTAGACATTCAGTCATTGCTAGAAAAGGTGGTTTAATATTGCGCTGCTTCCCTGTGCCATACCCAGATGAATTAATCTATAGCTTGGTAGCTAGAGCTGGAATTCGCAGTGCGATAACAAGCTCTAAACAGCTACTAAGTGAAGTGTTTGGTGACAGAAAAGTGATTGCGACAATTGATCTGCCTAGTCATTTATCGTCGATATCAGAGCTGCTCATTAATACGGGACGATTTGACGTCCAACAGCTTATTTATGAACATACAATGTTCCCGATTTACGCTCCTTTTGTTGATGAAAGCATTAGGATTAGAGCGATGGAGCGAATGGAACGTTGCGCTAAGGGCTCTGTTCATCTAATGCTAGGATCCCCAGCTTCTATTGTAAAAACGTCGGATAACTTTTGCGTTTGCCCAGCTTGTGTCGCGGAACAAAAGCAAAAATATGGGGAAAGTTATTGGTCTAGATTGTGGTTTTTGCCATCTTTACCTTACTGCCCTAAGCATGGACTTCTAAGTCAATCGACAACCTCTTACCATGACAGTAGGCACACGTACCATGCATGTAGTCGAATACGATGTCAGCCCCTTTTATGTAACGACCATAATGTAACAGCGCAGCGGTTTGCTTACTTAGCTAGCAAAGCTAAAGAGGTCATGTGTTTACCAGCCCAAGATTCCCCGACTCAGCATCAATGGAGCCTTTTCTACAATCATCTAGCACACGACTTTGGGTGTGGAAAAGGTCCTAAACAGGTTGCTCACGATAAGATTGCAGACTTAGTTGTAAGCAAGATCGTTACCCCTGAGCTAACCATCAATTCTGATAGAGATACTAACTGGCTTCGCACGTTGTTTCGCCGTCATCGTAAAGCTTTTAGCTACCTACAGCACTTAACGGTTTGGTCTGCTTTTATTCCCGAAATGTCGGTTGGTGAAATCATCAAAGAAGTAAAATCAAAAGAGGGAGCGACGATATCCTTCTCGAAGGACAACGTTCATCTTGTGCCAAACTCTAATGAGAAAAAACGTAATCAGTGGCGTGACTTAATAGGGAAGACCCCGATTAAGAAAGCACGCAAACTTCGAGGTGGCGGTGCACTGTATGCTTGGCTTTACCGAAATGATAGAGATTGGCTATTAGCTTTCAATCGAGTCCATCAATCCCAATCTCATGTAAGGCAGAAAAAAGTAGATTGGAACGCAAGAGACCGCTCACTAACTAAGCAGCTTATTAGGATTGTCGAACGATTAGATACCGTTATTGATGGCCCTCGAAGAAGCAAAAATTTCTTACTTAAGCAGCTAGATGATTACGGCTCGGTGAGCAAAAAACTGAACTTATTACCCTTACTATCTCTTACTGTGAATCGGTATCAAGAAAGCGTCTTTGAGTTTCAAGCTCGTCGGCTAGTCATGGCAGTAATTGCAAAATCAAAAAAAGGTTCAGGAATGAGTCGCTGGAAATTGATGCGTTCAGCAAGTCTCCCGAAAGAAAGAATACTGCCAATCGTTGACGATTTGCTCGACTGGGTAGTTATAGGATCAAACATCAAATAAGGAAATGATATGGGAGCTAGGTTTTACAAGTGTGACGATGATGTACGTATAGTCCATACAGGTAAAGTATTAGTACGAACAAGTGATTCGTCTTACCGGCCTTCAATTGAAGTTTGGTGCTATCCACCACAGCAGAAAAATAATTTTCATGCGACTGCATTTTCTAACGTTCCTGCTTTGTATCGAGGAAAAATAATTAATCAAAGAGGGTTATCAGAAAGTTACGCTAAACGAGGAAGTCACAAATTTAGAAGTAATGAGTTCCTTCGACACAGTAGTTTGAGTGAGTTCCCTGACTCAGAGTCAGCAGAGTCTTTGAGAAAGAAAGAGTCAGAGCAACATGCATTTATATTAGACCGAGGCGCTGCCCCTACACTGGTTATTCCTCAGCTTGAGCTGGCAAGGGTCCTATTTTATGCCAGCTCGTACTTATCGCGAGCGTCATTAATGTCTTCTCGTTTGCTTACAGACTTCAAGGTCGAAGTAAACACCAAGGAGGACTATGCCAATATCGAAGTGTTGCAAACATCAAACTTTCCTCCTTCGGCATTCAATGATTCAGCAACGAGAGCAATGTTGAGCTGGTTGCTTATTGATAGCAATGCAAAGCGTTCATTTGAGTCGATTTTTAGATATTTCAACGTCGAAAAGGAACGAGATGTGTCTGCGGGGTATAAGCGTTGGCTATTTCACTTTGATCCGCCACAAATGGCTGGATGGTCTTTCGAATACGAAGGCAGGCTTGATGCAAGTGGTCGCTATTTTCTGGTGGAAAAGATCACAGATATTGAAATTAATGCTCAAATTCCGTCTCGGGTCTACTTCCATAACCCGTCTTTTACGCATCCAGATGAAGGTCAAAAACCAACGTGTGGTGGTGAAGGCCCGGAACCGTATGAGCGCCCAGAAGATCATATTATCGATGATGATCGCGAGGCGTCCGATGCTAACCACGCCTTCTTGCTAGGTGAAAATACCTGCTCAGTAAGGTTTAAAAATAGTTTTTTAACGTCGAAAGCAACAACACCCAAAAGGAGTCATCGACCAGATAGAAGCAAAGATGCAGCTAAGAAAGCTGGTGATAAGGTCAGTACCAATGAGCCTGGCAGTAATGGTGAGATACCTTCGGCAGACATGGGTGGAGGTATGCAAGATGGTACTGATAGGTCTGAGGAGTATGCCTCTCGCTTTACGGCCTTTAACATGATGGTGCAAATGCTAGAGGAAAAATATGCCTGTACAATCATTGATTCTTATACTCACGAGCTGGATCAGGTTGGGCGTAGTAAATGTCACCTGATTGACTCTGGTGCCAAGAGAACGATTCGTTGCGTTGTCGTTGAACGGAACGGCCATATTAATTACTTGATTGAGATAGATGTAACAGGCCTGAATAAATGGATCTCAACCAAATGCGTGCGGCAGAACGATACTCGTAATTGGAAAGAACAGTTTTCTCGAATTAAAATAGGCGTGGTGACAAAGTCTCTTGGATGGCCAACACAAGAAATGGATGCCATGTTTGGCTTCAAAAAGCATATTGGTATATCTCACCCTAAGTCAGTAGAAGGGCACCCGACAGGTATTCCAATCGAATCAATCTTAGATTGGGCAGGGAGGGTTGCTGAGAAACTCTAGTGTTTTTAGCTATGTGGTTAAGCGATTCGTGGCACTACCTGAATCCGGAGAGCCTCCAGATCATTTAGAGTTAATGTTCATTACATTATTGCAATTAGATCCCAATTTATCCCTCACCAATAACATTCCTCTTGAATTTTTTCTCAATACGCTTGACCTATGTCTAACACATAGGTTCTAAGCTACAACCAATACACAATTGATGATGAACTGGAGATAGTTATGAGTTGTTGTAACAAAGCCCCAAATGGTGGGAGAAGTGACCCTAAGTTGTTGTTTAAAATGTTCATTGTGTTGTTTGTGATTATATTTTTAGTCGCATTTATTTTTGGCTAGCAACATAAAACGAACAAAGTTTCATGTGCACTAAACCTTCAGAGGCATGGATTATGTTGACAACTGAAATTGCGAGAGCAGCAGGTGTGACTGCTGAAACAGTCAGGTTTTACACTCGAAAAGGTCTTCTTTATGCAGAGAGAGATCCTAACAATGGCTACAAGATATACCAGCAAAGTGCGGTTAATCGCCTGAAGTTCATTTCTCATGCAAGAGCTATTGGTTTTAGTCTTAGTCAGATTCAAGAAATCATTGATTACTCTGAGCAAGGACTGACTCCTTGCCCTGCTGTAAGGCAAATGCTGACGGATAAAATCGTAGAAACCAAGCAAAAGATCGAAGAATACCAACGCCATTTAGCCATGATGGAAGCGACTTACGCAGAGTGGGGTGAAAAACCGGATATGGAGCCCAACGGCAACGCATTGTGTTGCTTAATCGAGGACTGGTCTGAGAAGCACCATCAAGTATTACCCGAGGAAAACTAACATGAACACAACGCAGTATTCTCTAGCACTTTCCGGCATTAATTGTGGCCGATGTGTCGCTAAAATTGTAGATGGGTTACGTGAAAGAGATCCGGATGTATCTTTCACTATTAATGATACCAAAAACAGAGCAGAGCTCATTACCACGTTGCAGCCAGAAAGCGCGATAGAAGTCATTGCAAAGTTAGGATATGCGGCTTCAATACCTACGCAACAAGAGTATCGTACACCAGTATCGAATGTTACTTGCCAACACTGTGTGGGCAAAATCACTAATGCAATAGTTGAACTAGATACCTCCGCTCAGGTTGTTGTTGATTTAGACAATCGAACATTAGTGGTGAATAGCAGTTTGAACGGCGATGAAATTGAAAGCGTATTAGTTGAACAAGGCTATAGCGGTAGTACTGATGACACACAACCACAAACTACGGACGTCATTAAATCGAATAAAGTGAAAACAACACAGGCGGTGGATGTCAGTATTGAGCTGTCATTAATCGGTGTCACTTGCGCAAGTTGTGTTAATACGATTGAAGGTGCGCTCATATCGGTGTCAGGAGTCGACTCTGTTGACGTGAACTTTGCGAATCGCACGGCGACCGTGGTTTCAAGTCAGCCTGCCAGCGTACTAATTGAGGCGATACAAGGCGCAGGATATGACGCAGAAGAAATTGTCGATCAGGCGTTAGCAAGCGACCTCAAAGAAGAGCGTGAAGCTGAGGAGTATCGCTTTAAAGTAAAACAAAGCGTTATTGGTCTTGGTCTCGGCGTACCGTTGATGGTATACGGCCTGTTCGGCGGACCAATGAATGTCAATACGCAATCTGAGCAGTTTCTATGGTTGGCCGTAGGTTTAGTGACATTTTTCATTTTAGTCCGTGCGGGCAAGCACTTTTTTACTGGAGCTTGGAAGGCCTTTCTGAACCGTAATGCGAACATGGATACGTTGATAGCGCTGGGAACGGGTACCGCCTGGCTCTATTCAATGGTGGTCGTAGTCGGGCCGCAGTGGCTTCCAGAAAGTGCAAGGCACCTTTACTTTGAAGCTACTGCCATGATCATTGGTTTAATCAATTTAGGACAGGCGCTTGAGCTAAAGGCGCGAGGCAGAACTTCGCAGGCTATTAAGCGTTTACTTGACTTGAGAGTCAAAACTGCCATGGTGATTCGTGACGGCAAAGAGATGTCTTTACCGATTGAACAAGTTGTCGCAGGCGACTTGATTCGCGTTAGAGCCGGTGAAAAAGTCCCTGTTGATGGCGTAATTACAGAGGGTGAGACAACGATTGATGAGTCTATGCTCACTGGAGAGCCAATTCCTGTTGTTAAAAAAGTGGGCAGCTCAGTGTCTGCCGGGACGATTAATGACCACGGAAGTTTCGTTTTTGAGGCGAAGAAAGTGGGCAGTGATACGGTTCTTGCTCAGATCATCAGTATGGTGTCGAACGCGCAAAACTCAAAGCCACCAATCAGCCACCTAGCCGATAAAGTGTCTTCGGTGTTTGTACCAACCGTGATGATTCTATCGATTCTGACAGCGCTGGCTTGGTATAACTTTGGCCCTCAACCTTCCTTAGTTTATATGATAGTGGCAGCTACCTCGGTGTTGATCATCGCATGCCCATGCGCACTTGGTCTAGCAACGCCGATTTCTACCATGATCGGTGTCGGTAAGGCAGCCGAGTTTGGTGGGCTAATCCGAAATGGAGAAGCGCTGCAAAGAGCCAGTGAATTGGATGTCGTCGTATTGGATAAAACTGGCACGATTACTCAAGGTAAACCTGAAGTAACAAATTTTGTCTCGTTGTCAGAGGATTCAGAGCTTCTGCCTCTGGTCAATGCTTTGGAGAAAGGGTCTAACCATCCACTAGCTAAAGCGTTAATCGCATTTACTCAAAGTGAGGTGCGTGATGAAGCGAGCCTACCCGAAGTATCAGATTTCGAGTCATTAACCGGACTTGGTGTTCAGGCTCAGTATGCGAGTCAACGCGTGTTGCTTGGCAATCGCAAGCTGATGAAACAGTTAAACGTCAATGTTGAATCGGTAACAGAGCATGCATTGCAGTGGGAGCAAGAAGCCAACACAGTGGTGTATTTTGCGATAGGCGATCAAGTGCAAGCGCTGTTCGGTATCAGTGACCCGATTCGAGATGATGCTCGAAGTGCGATAAATCGTTTTCATCAGCAAGGCATCCATGTCGTGATGCTAACAGGGGATAACCACAATACAGCGAAAGCGGTGGCATCACTCGCGAATGTTGATGAATATCACGCGGAATTGATGCCTGAGGATAAGCTTCACTGGATTAAGCAGTTGCAAGCGAAAGGGCATGTTGTTGGCATGGTCGGTGATGGTATCAATGATGCGCCAGCACTTGCTCAATCAGACGTTGGCTTTGCTATTGGCAGTGGTACAGATGTCGCGATTGAAAGTGCCGATATTACCTTGATGCGCAGCTCGCTCCACGGCATCTCAGATGTGATTGGGATCAGTACTGCCACAATGAAGAATATTAAGCAGAACTTGTGGGGGGCGTTTATCTATAACAGCTTAGGTATTCCCGTGGCTGCAGGGCTTCTGTTTCCGTTCACAGGGTGGCTATTAAGTCCGATCATCGCTGGGGCAGCGATGTCACTGTCCTCTGTTACCGTCGTAACCAATGCGAACCGCTTGCGCTTATATACCCCACCTTCAGCCCCTACAACCAATGAGGAGTAATACCATGTTAGTTAATTTTTTAGGTCTTACAGCAATCGTGTTTATAGTCTGGTGGTTTTGGGGTAAGAAAAAAAACTAAGAAGATAAAAATGCCATAAATCCACCCCTCCATTGCTGACCTAAGCGTTGCGATAAACTGAGGTTCAGTTAACTGAGTTGAATTTATTTGGAGAGCATGAGGGTGTTTATATAATGGGAAGGCCTTCCTATCCCCATTGGACAAAGAGCTACTTTACAACTGAAAAGTAGCCTTTGCTTTAGATTTAGCAAATAAAGGGCTCACTAGCTGCTGATTTTTGGAAAGGTAGAAAAGGCTATATAAGCAACCGTTACTAGTTTTGGTAATTCAGGTTCTACAGCTTATTGGTGTAACTTTCGACAGACGCCTCTACATTAGTTTAAGTTGAGTTTGTCTTACGTATTAATAAAGGAAACGTGGTCGGAGTTACAATTATGACTAAGATGTCATAAATGGATACCAATAGAGTCAGAACGAAGGTGCTAAATTGAATTCATCAACACCAACAAAGGAAAGACATATGAATACTCTTAACAAGCTTCTTCTGACTACCTCTATTTTGTTCACTAGTGCAGTGACTGTCGCTCAGCCTTTGTATTCGGGAGGTAACTACGTGAGTAGAGTTAATCATGCAACAGTATTGACACAAGCAACTAGCTCTAAGGAGCTCGCTTATAAATTAGGTGCGGAAAAGTTAGCAGAGTTAGAGGGCATGAACGGAAAAGAGCTCGAGTCAGAGTTTATGTTAGTTAGAAACTACGGTAGTAATAAAAATTCAACCCATCTTAAAGAACAGCGTTATGTCACAGTTGAAGAAAGGCTAAATAGTCAAGGACAAATGGAGTATGTCGCTCAAGTCCATTTGCAAGTACATTATCAAGAACGCGACAGTAATAATTAGATGCGATATTACACCTCTTGTAGTACATATAGCTACAAGAGGTCATACTCATTGAAAATTTTATCACCTATTTTGACAGTAGACTGAACTTGGAAATTGATTTTTTGTCAGGTGTATAATCATAGTGTCAATACTAATACAACTAATTGGCGTGGTTTTCGCTAGCTTGAATAGGCAAGATTATTAGCTATTCGAGATTGATTGGGTTCAGAGGCCGCCTAATCGGAGTATAATTAGCTCAATGTATTGAATGTTTGGTGCATCTCGACTCGTATTGGATTGTTTCAACAACGCATCACGGACCAGAGTCGCAGGCACTAGCATATCCATAAACAAAGCGATAATTTGCCGCGAGATAATTCCTTTCACTTCATAATTGCGGCAATGGTTTTAACATCATGGCTATTACCGTTGTCGCGAGTCCTTTTGACTAGAACTCGAGCCTGCACATTGGGGCTGTGGAGCACCCTCGAAAACGACGAGTTACAGTAAAACCCTTCTCTCCGCTATTTCTCTACATAAAGCGCATCAATAATCGGACAGTCATCAATAGAATAACGACTTCCTTTGCATTGGCTAACCATCGTATTTAATGCCTTTTTAAGCCTTTGCAGATCGTCTATTTTCTGCTGGACAGCTCTGGCTTGTAACATTGCCATTGCTCTCACCTCGCCACAATAGTGGTCTGGCTCATCAATGAATTTCAGTAATTCTTTGATTTGCTCGATGCTGAATCCTAGCTCGCGGCTGCGGCGAATAAAATTGAGCCGCTTAACATGCGACAAGGCATATACGCGATGACCGCCTTCAGTTCGTGGCGGATCAGGCATCAGCCCGGTTTTTTCGTAGTAATGTACAGTCTCCACCTTACATCCAGCACGTTCGGCGACCTGGCCGATTGAAAATTGCGGCGAATTCATTTCATTGTACCTTGAACCTGTAGTAACTATAGGTTCTATACTAACAGATATCTATTAACGAACCAGGCGATTGTTGATGAAAAACCTTGTAGAGCAATCAGAACTGACCTGCCCAGAGTGTGGATATCAGGAAATACTCACCATGCCCCTGGATGCCTGCCAGTGGTTTCACGAATGCTCAAATTGCCATGTTTTACTTAAACCGAAGTCTGGGGACTGTTGTGTTTTCTGTTCCTATGGCTCAGTGCCTTGTCCACCGATCCAACTTCAAGGCACGTCCGAGTCTATGGGAGGGTGTTGTCGTGGAGAGTAACCTGCCAGATAAATCCTGGATACGATGGCTGACCCTGTTCGTGACCAGCAGCACTTTACTATGCTGTGCTTTACCGGTGCTGATGGTGTCTTTAGGGTTTGGTGCTGCGATGGCCAGTCTGAACTACAACGTTCCGGGTTTACTATTTCTTGCTGAACACAAGCTATGGACTTTAAGTCTGTCGGCACTATTACTGTTGTTTTTGGCCTGGATGATTTGGCGACCGAATCAGAGGTGTCCTACCGATCCGACGTTGGCAGCACTCTGCCAGAAAACCAAACGTTGGAATGGGTGGATATTCTGGATCAGCGTCAGTATCTGGAGCATTGGATTTTTCTTCAGCTACTTACTACTGCCGATTCGGCAGGCTTTCTGGTAGGAGGGGTTAAAATGAAACGATGGTTGACACTTACGTTATTGGCGATAGCGATGATGATGGCTCAGACTGCTTTTGCGAAGACGCTTGAGGTCGAGGTCCATGGCATGACCTGCGCTTTTTGTGTCGATAGTCTGGAGCGTAAACTAACGGCTATGCCTTCGGTTTTCAAGGTTCAGGTCAGCTTGAAAGCCAACAAAGTTCGCCTTGAAACAGATGGCGATACACCGAACGTTGAAACCATTAAGCAAGCTATCCTGGATGCGGGTTTTACGCCGGTCAAAGTCACGGTTATCAGTGATGAAGAAAATAAAGAATAACGTTCTCGCTGTCCTGGGTTTAAGCAGTCTGTTGAGCGCTGTTGCACCTGTCCATGGCATGGGGTTGCGATCATTAGTGGCGCTACCGGTTGAAAAAGATGGAGCAGTAGTCCGCTTTGTGTATGAACACAGTCAGGATGTTGATACCAATGTCTTATCAGCTAATGTCGCTTACGGTTTGAGTGCAAACCAAACCTTATTACTGGGATTACCCTATCGATTGTCACCTGGCGGTACAGATCAGCAAGGTGATTTATCGATCCTGTACCGGCATATCCTGTGGCAGCAAGACCGTCGGTCTGGTACCAGTCGGTTGGGGCTGCTGGGAGGTGCCATTATTCCGACTGAAAATGGTCGAGACGGAGCTTTCCAGACTGGATTTGTATTTACACACTTTCAGTCTCGCAATGAATTTGATGTTGACGCCGTGTACCAGGCGGGCATTGAAGATCGCCCCGCCAGTGGTCGTTATGATGTGTCTTGGCAATATCGATTGTCTCCAGCTAACCGGCCCGATTGGGGGATACTGCCGGAGTTGAATAGTGTATTGGAGCTAAACAGTCGTTGGCAGGAAAATGATGGTACCGTGCATCAGATCACAGCCGGATTACAGTGGGTTCATCAGCAGTGGGTGATTGAGGGCGGAATTGTACAGGATTTGAATGCCACAAAAGACAGGCATTATTTGCTAAGTGCCCGGTTCCATTTCTAACTCCGATTGCGTCCGCAAGCGCTACACTATATCATCCGGATGACGAATGCTGCAGGGCGAGTTTAGACAAATTCTGATGGGATGCCGTTACCTTTTGAGCACTGGAGTCGTTTTTATCGTTCCAGAAGGGCGCACCACCAAACCGTACCCTCAGCGGCATAAATCCGATGACTTGCTTTTGCACTGAAGTCTTCAGACTAGCGTCCCCCATACTACCAGGTCCTCCTAAAGGAAGGTCTATTAGCTATTGTGAAACCTGAACTTGCCCTTTCATGCCGGCTTCCATATGTCCTGGGATCAAGCAGGCAAAGTCCACAGTGCCAGCTTGATCAAAATGCCACACTAATCCCCCTTTCTGACCGGCCTTGAGGTTCAGCATATTGGCTTCGACGTGTTGCATGCCTGGCATGTCACGCATCATATCGGCATGCTCCTTCAACATGGCGAAGTTGCCCAACACCAGCTCGTGATTAAGCTTGCCAGCATTTTTTACAAAGAAGCGTACAGTTTCTCCGACCTTTACCTTAATGGTGGCAGGAGTGAAACGCATATCGTCGCCCATCTCCACCACAATGGTTCGGTTGACTTCGGCCGGCTGACCGGGCCGGCCCATTCCATGCGTGCTCTGTTGGATGGAAGCAGAGTTATTGCCTTCATGATGGCCATGTTCACCCGCGGCCAGTGCTAGGCCGGGCAATAATGACAGAATTAAAACCAGTAACGTAGTTTTCATGGTTAATACTCCTAATAAATAAAAATTAGTCTTTGTCGCTTTAAAACCAGAACCTGATCCCGGCTACCCAGCGATTTTCCTGAGTTGCCTCATGTTCTTCCCTGAGTTGATTCGCGCGTTCACCTAGGGAAGCCTGCCATTCCCAGCCTAAATAGGGAGCGAACTGCCGACTTATCTCATAGCGCAACCGGGCACCGGTCACCACATCCGAGAGCCCCCTGCCTTGACCTCGCTCAGCATCGTTACTGCCATAAGCAGTGAGTTCAATGGCCGGTTGCAAAACTAACCGTTGGGTAAATAAAATCTCGTATTCTGCCTCCAGCACTAATGCAGTCTGGCCATCGTAGCCTAGATAGGCAGTAGCGCCCAGCTCCAGCCAGTAGGGTGCAAGACCCGACACACCAGCGGCCAGCCAGCCTTGGCCTGGGCCATGACCCGCGTCATAACGTATTCCTAAGTCTCGGTTCCAGAACCCGGTCAAGGCATGACGCCACAGTAACTCGGTACTCGCTTCGGCCAGCCTTCCGTGTTCAATGTCGCCTTCCGCTCTCAACACTACGCGGGAGTAGTCACGGCCAGCCCAAGCGTTAACCTCGTAAGCCAGCACTTGGTCATCCCCGTTGTCCAGCCGCTCCAGCCGGTCAGCCAGTACCCCGTAAAACAGATGCTCGTCGGCCAATTTCAGTTGGCGAGGACCTGGTAGAGCATAAGGGCCTTCGTCCAGACTGTAACCGCCGGAGTAAGCATGAGGATCACGGGCATCGACTGGCGGTTGTCCGCCTTGCATTTTCATCTCGCCGTGATCTACTTGGGCTAGAGCAGGAAAAGCGGTCAGCGCCAACACGCCCAATAAATGTTTCATCATCGCTCTCTGTTTACTCATGACACCACCACCATGCGGAACATGCCCGCGTCCATATGGAACATCAGATGACAATGCCAGGCCCAGCGACCTAGTGCATCGGCGGTGACCAGAAAGCTGATACGCTGGGCTGGCTGAACTGGTATGGTATGCCGACGGCACAAAAACTCGCCGCTAGGGCTTTCCAGCTCGCTCCACATACCGTGTAAGTGCATGGGGTGTGTCATCATGGTATCGTTGTGCAGGATGACGCGCACCCGCTCACCGTAGCTTAGATGAATGGGTGTGGATCCCCCAAACTCGACGCCATCGAACGACCAAGTGTAGCGTTCCATATTGCCTGTGAGATGCAATTCAATTTCCCGCTCGGGTGGGCGAGGATCCATGGGGCCACTAGGAGTGCGCAGATCTGCTAAGGTCAGTACTCGTCTGCCGTTATTGCGCAGGCCTACACCGGGGTCATCAAGGTTGGTTCGCGGCATTTCGACTCGCATATCGACGCTAGGGCCATATTCGGTGCGGGCGTGACGGACTTCCTTGCTAGCGGCTGCCAAACTACTAGTCATGGCAGCATGGTCCATGCTCGCCATATCATTCATGGCACTGTGATCCATACCATTCATAGCACCATGATCCATATTGCCCATCATGTCGGCCATGGTCAGGGCTTGAGGTTCATCCAGTGGCGGTACTATCGTGCTCAGCCCTTTGCGGGTAGCTAGGGTTCCCCGGGCATAACCAGTTCGGTCCATGGACTGGGCAAACAGAGTATAAGCCTCGGCGGTGGGCTCTACCAACACATCGTAGGTTTCTCCAGGTCCAAAACGGAATTCATCCACCATCACAGGCTTCACGTTAACACCGTCGGCCTGCACGACAGTCAGCTTCAGACCGGGAATACGCACATCGTAAAATGTATTGCCAGCACCGTTGATAAATCGCAGCCGTACCCGTTCCCCGGGCTTGAACAGCCCTGTCCAGTTGCCGGCGGGCGTGGTACCGTTCATTAGATAAGTCAGAGTTTCCGCGGACAGGTCAGCTAGATCGCTGGGGCTCATACGCATATTGTTCCACATCTGTCGCTTTTCCAGCGATGCGCTGAGGCCGACACTGGCCATGTCTCGAAAGAAATCCACCACCGTTGGCTGGTTAAAGTTGTAGTAATCGCCCTGGTTTTTCAGTTTGCCGAACACCCGCATGGGGTTTTCGTCGGTCCAATCCGACAAAACCACCATATGTTCCCGATCGGCACTGATGGAATCAGCATCAGTTGGCTCCACAATCAAGCCACCATACATGCCGGTCAGTTCCTGCATGCCCGAGTGAGAGTGGTACCAGTAAGTTCCGCTCTGTTCCAGAGTGTAACGGTAGGTAAAGGTTTCGCCGGGCGGAATGCCAGCAAAGCTGATGCCAGGCACGCCGTCCATCTCAAAGGGAAGAATAATGCCGTGCCAGTGAATGGAGGTAGGCTCCTTCAGGCGGTTGGTGACGCGAATGGTGACGGTATCGCCCTCGCGCATGCGCAAGGTAGGCCCTGGAATGGAGCCGTTGATGGTGGTAGCCATGCGAGCTTTGCCAGTAAAATTGACTGGGGTTTCATCAATTACCAGATCGAACTCGGTACCGGACAGTTCGGGTACACTGCCGTTTAACGTAGTGGGGACGGGTGAGCGGGCTGAAGCCAGTATGGGAGAGACACCCAGAATTACACCACCCGCAGCCAGTCCTTGTACAAAGCGCCGCCGAGGCAGATTGAGCGGGTTTTGGGGCTGTTTCATAATTTTTCCTAGATTGTCTTTTGACATAGAGACAGCATAGATAGGCACACCTGATGCCTACATGACGTGAAGATGATAAAAATGTCATCTTCTAGCGAAATACCCTTGAACCCATTATAACGAGCTTGAGAACAGAACTTAATGTGCACCATCATCAAGGTAACCAACTTCACGTAACTAACTATGAAACAGCTGCTTAATGAGGATAAAGAAAGCACCTACAATTACCTGCAAAAGGGCCTACCCTTAATGTCTAGTGCCAAGCCTACAAGAGTAGTGCTGGCAGATGCCAGGACTTTGATTGACCGCGCGAGACAGTCTGAAAGACAGAGTACTGAGCCTGCTTAATCGGGCTAAGGTCCCCAAACAAAGAAACAATCATAACAATTTTTTATCTCATTGATTTTCAAAAAATAAAAACATCACAGTCATGCCTGTAAAATCGCTATACCATAAATTATTCTAACGCTTTCGATCACTTCAAAGCGTTTAATCTTGACTGATATCGGGAAACACTTTTGCTATTAAAGCTCATTGCATGCACAAGATTAAACGAAAATGAAAAACTTAATCAGGAACGGTCAAGCTTTACCAAGTTGTTGCCAAATAGCAGTTGAAATCACTGGAGTAGATTAGCTCTTTACCGGCAGGTTGGTATTCTACTTTGAACACAAAACAAACAGTAACGAAATGTGCAGATTCATCTGTAATCAAAGTGCACGTGTTATGTTTACTTGTTTCGTGGTTGGCAGATTTTCAAGCTATTTGTGGATATAAAAAAACACAACAGCTCCATTTATATTGTGAAGTATAGCCCCGTATGACGGTAGAGCTAAGCATTGCCGAAGCAGCAATATCCGCGTTCTTCTTTTACGGTGGAGTCCAACGCCAATCGCTTGGTAGTTTTAAAGGGCTAAGATGACAAAACTGTCATTAATCCCTCCCCACTCCTGATCTAAACGTTGCGATAAACTGAATCTCAGTTAAACGAGTTAAAGTTATTTTGGAGAGCAAGAGAATGAAAAGCAAAAAATCAGATTGTCACAAGAATGGTCATCATAAAGGTCATGGATGGATGATGGTTCTATGCGCGTTACTAATGGTGGGTATTCCATTATTTATTCTCTCTTCTAGCCAAGAGATGTTTAGTTGGGCATACCTTAGTAGTGCGATTGTTCCATTAATCATCTGTTTAGCGATGCATGGTTTAATGATGAAGATGATGATGCCGAGTGAAAAGAAAGGCTCCGAAGCCAACGAGCAATCGGTGGAAAAAATTGAAAACAATCAACAGTTCAAAGCATAAGTAAGGGTTAGGTGATTTTATGAAAAAGTTATATGTATCAGTGTTATTAAGTGGTCTAGTTGCGATGCCGGTGTTAGCAACAAGTTCCATCGATGATCAGCATCGACATCACAATGTCGCGCAAAATGAGAAAGTGCATGCTAAGCAATCTCACGCGGATAAGATGAAGGATCACGATGGGATGATGGAACACATGCAAATGATGCAAAACATGAACATGGAAGACATGCCAGAAGAGTGCAAAAAAATGATGAGTAGCTGAACAAATGAAATATTCGTAATCAGAAAAAGAGATCCCCTTTACTTTTTCGAGTAAAAAAGAGCCGCCTGAGCTACCTGGGCGGCTCTTTATCTGTACTAATTCAGACCTGATCTGACAGTTACCCACTTTTTGACTCGGTGCCTGTCAGATTATATCTGGGCTAGATTCTTTTCTGCCCAGATTGATTTCCCATCCTCTAATGTTTCTATTGGCGTTCTGCCGCAGCACATTTTTCCTTGATGAGTACGATGATTGTTGTAGTAGTCCATCCATTCGTCCAGATCTTTCTGTAACTCTTCCATCGACCCATACAGTTTCTTTCTGAATGTTACTTGGTAGAACTCATTCAATATGGTCTTGTGGAAGCGCTCGCAGATGCCATTTGTCTGTGGCGACATGGCTTTAGTCTTGGTGTGGTCGATATCATTGATGGCAAGGTAGAGTTGATAGTCGTGCTGTTCAACGCGGCCACAGTATTCAGTGCCTCGGTCGGTTAAGATTCTGAGCATAGGTAGCGCGTGAGTCTCGAAGAACGGTAGGACTTTGTCATTGAGCATATCTGCTGCTGTGATTGGTGTTTTGGTTGTGTAGAGCTTAGCGAAAGCTACTTTGCTATAGGTATCAACGAACGTCTGCTGATAGATGCGTCCAACACCCTTAAGGTTGCCGACATAAAACGTGTCCTGAGAGCCTAGATAACCTGGATGTGCTGTTTCTATCTCACCACAAGCTTCATCATCGTGCTTCTTACGCTCAAGAGCAGCAACTTGCTCGTCCGTTAGAATGATACCGTTTTCAGCTACCTGTCTTTCTAAGGCGATAAGGAGCTTTTTGAAGTTTTCTAGGTCATGACGAAGCCAGATTGAACGCACGCCACTTGGCGAAATAAACACACCTAGCTTACGCAGCTCGTTACTTGTTCGAACTTGTCCATGAGCAGGAAAATCAATGGCGTACTTGAGAACGGCTTGTTCTGTTTCGCCATCAACTCGGTTCTTCAAGTTTGGTGTTCTTCTGCTTTGATTAATCAGAGCATCAATGCCACCAGTTTCAACCAATTCTTGATAGCGATAGAACGTGTCTCGTGAGACACCCATAACCTTGCAGGCTCTAGATACATTGCCAAGCTCTTCTGCAAGATTGAGAAGACCAGCTTTGTGTTTGATGATTGGATTGCTAGTATGAAGCATGAGAGTTACCTCTTATTGTCTTTGATTACGGATTCAGCACCTTTAATCAAAGTGGGTAACTCTCTTCTTTTCAAATTGAAGTGTCAGATCTAGTCGGAACTAATACACTTTATCGTTTATAGCCACAGGATTCTTCGCAATCACTGCAAGGCTATTTTTGGGGGTGCTTGATTTTATTGCGGTTAAAAGTCTATCGATTGTCTCCCTCCTAAATCTTAATATGACAAAAATGTCATGTTTGAGTGCCGAAAACGGTCACACTGGTTTAGATAAACTAAGAGCATCCAAACAGAGAAGGAAATAATAATGAATCTATTAGTCAAAACTCTATTAACTAGCTCTATTATACTTACTAGTGCCGCATCATTTGCACAACCATTGTATTCCGGTGGCAATTATGTGAGTCGAGTTGATCATAAAACAGTCTCTATTGATGCCGTGAGCTCTAAACAGCAAGCATACACGTTAGGGCTGGAAAAACTGTCAGAGTTTGAGGATATGAGCGGGCGAGATTTAAGTACAGCTCTGGTCCCTGTAAGAACTTATGGTAGTGCTCGAAATTCTACTCACCTGAAAGATGGAGGGTACGTAACTGTTCAGGAAAGGTTGAATAATCAAGGTCAGCTAGAGTATGTAGCTAAGGTACATCTTAATGTCCATTATCGAGAACGAGATAGCAACAACTAATCTCAGCAGAGCTCCTAGAGCATCAATTTGTTCTAGGAGTTAAGGAGCAACTATGATTGATAAAATTTCGGTAATATTTCAGGATCAAAAGCTTGAAGATATAGAATCGGTGCTCGCGGAGGAAGGCGTGCGAAACTTCACAATTTATCAAGTACAAGGGCGTGGAAGTCATGCGAACCTAATTGATACCCATGCTTTAAATACACATTACCAACTAGATGTTTTCATTGGTCATAGCCATACTCAGATTTTAGTTGGTGCATTACTAGATACTCTATGTGTGTCACAAGAAGGAAATGGTGTTACGTCTGTCATAGAAAACGTTTTGTTGTTTGATAATAATACGAAAAATCAAATTTCTAACCCATCATATAATCACAAGCTCGATGTATAACATCCAAGGAATTCAAGGCATTTTTCTTATATGAAGTTACTCGTTGTAGAAGATGAAGAGAAAGCGGGAGCTTATCTTAAAAAGGGCTTAATTGAATCAGGCTACACTGTAGATCTATCTACCGACGGTGTTGATGCTTTGTACTTAGCTACCACCAATGATTATGACCTGATAGTCTTAGACATTATGCTACCAAAGCTGAATGGGTGGCAGCTATTGCAAACGCTTCGCAGCAGTGAAATTCCTACACCTGTCATCATTCTATCCGCTAAAGATCAGGTTGAAGATAGAGTGAAAGGGCTTGAGCTGGGAGCGAATGATTACCTTGTCAAACCTTTTGCCTTTGTCGAGTTGCTTGCTAGAGTCAAAAATGCATTACGTCATCAAACTACCACAGTCAAAACTGAGTCTGTGCTATGTATTGCTGATTTGAGCCTCGACTTGCTTAAACGAAAGGCGACTCGCAACAATGACACGATCCCTCTGACAGCAAAAGAGTTTTCTTTGTTGGAATATCTATTTACGAAGAGGGGTCAAGTCGTCACTCGCACTCAGATAGCGTCTGCTGTTTGGGATATGAACTTTGATAGTGATACGAATGTTATTGATGCAGCAGTGAAAAGATTGAGGTCGAAAATCGACAAGCCTTATCAGAACAAACTTATCCAGACCGTGCGAGGTATGGGGTACAAGCTTGATGACGCCGTAGAATGAAAAAATCACTAAATCAATCCATCGCACGTAAACTGGTGTTTATGTTTGTCACTGCCTCTTTTGTGGTTTTAGTCGTGTTTGCTTTAACGATCCTACACGCTATCAAGAGCCACTTTTATGAACAGGACTATAGGCACCTAGAAACAAAACTCCGCCCTTTGATAGGCACTGTTGAGCGTGATTTAGACTTGTTCCATTCTTGGGGTATTTCCGCTTGGATCTTAAACAACAAACAGGTGGTGAAAACAAATAATGCAACTATTGACTTTCCATCTGAGCTGATAGGCAGCTCCTCATATGAATGGAGTGTAGGCAATACCCGCTTTCATGCTTTTAAGTTTGATTACCCAGAGATAGAAGGTGGTGCGGTTGTTCTTGCAATGGATGTGACTCACCATAAGGTGTTTTTCGACAAGCTAAATACTATTCTATTTTGGACATTAGTTTTAACACTGAGTTTGTCGGGTGCTTACGCATTAATTATTGTTAGAAATGGATTACAGCCATTGAAACAATTAAAAGAGTATATCGCACAAGTGAATACGAGCAACCTCAGCATGCGTATACCAAGTGACTCACTTCCAAAGGAGTTAAGCAGCTTAATTATTTCTCAAAATGAAATGTTAGAGAGGTTGCAAGAAGGTCACCTCAGGTTGAGTGAGTTTTCATCCGATATTGCTCATGAGTTAAGAACACCGTTGAACAATATCCTGACCCAGACTCAAGTTGCACTTGGTATAGAGCGCTCCGTTGAAGAGTACCAAGATATTTTAGTATCTAATGTCGAAGAGTTGGAGCGATTCAATAAGACCATTTCGGATACGCTGTACCTAGCTAAATCAGAGAATCAACTTTTGCATAAGACCGAATCAGAGTTAGAGTTGAAAGCGGTTATCACACCCTTACTTGAGTGTTATGAAGCGTTGGCGGAAGAGAAAAACGTTCGATTTACTCTAGATGGTTCGTCGACTCTGTACGGTGACAAAGATATGCTTCAACGAGCATTTGGGAATGTGTTGTCTAATGCGTTGAGGCACTGCTTTCATAATACGGATATCTCGGTAGTAATCTCCGAATCAGAAACGAGCAACAAGGTGACAATTAGCAATACTGGTGAGCCTATCCCCTTGAGCTCTTTGCCCTATATATTTGAACGGTTCTATCGTTCCGATAAGTCGCGTGCCCATAACGGAAGTGTTGGTGCTGGATTAGGGCTTCCTATCGCTAAGGCTATTATGAAAGCACACAATGGGGATATCTTAGTTAATGCGAAGGATGAGCGAACTGAATTCGTCTTTATTTTCAATAATCTTTAGCTCCAATAGATTTTTAATATCACTATTGCTCATCAGTTTTCATAAGGTATTATGAATGCAAAGTGAAAAGGTACCACATGACAAACTCTTTGAGACAAACAAGTATTTTGATTATCAGCATCTTAGCGATGTTGATGTCGAGCTACGTCTCAAGTATGCCAATGATGGGTATGAGTCCAATATCGTCCTCTTCAGTTCAACCCAAACTTTCTCACCATGACTCGATGGAAATGTCTGAGACTACAGCAAGCCATCATGCGATGGTAGGCTGCCCATCGATGGAGATGACAGAGAGCGATAGTTCTATACATTGCGAGAGCTCATCTACATTTGGTGGCGACTGCTGTAAAAGCGTGTGTTCTAGCGTATTTTTTCCACTCTCATCTTCTCGCTTAATCAGTACATCTGAATCTGATTTAGCCCAGCGTCACCCAATCAAAATAGGCGTTACAGTAACTCGTATTCAGAGCTTACTGCGTCCACCCTCTGTTTAATTCAACTATCATAACTATTTAGCTCTCAATTCTTTCTGCTGGAAGGCAGAGGTTGGGATATGTCCATATCGTTTTATCGTGGATAAACAACAATGAGTATTGAATTAAACGGCTTCAGGGCATTTAAATCCCTGAGCCTTGGGGTTGCAGTCGCACTTTGTGCAATGCCTGCCCTGTCACATTCGGGGCCGAACGCGACTCCACAAACTATCGCAGCTTCGACGCAGCAGTTGAATGCACTAATTGAATCGGCTCTAGCAAATGATACGAGTCGCTCTCAATATGCTGCGCAGTCACAGGCGATGCGTGAAACGGGCGTTGCAAGCTCGACTCTCATGGATCCAAAACTTAAGGTGGGCTTTGGCGGTTTACCTGTGGATTCATTTAAGTTTGACGAAGATCCCATGACGAACATTTCTGTTGGATTAATGCAACAGTTTGAACGGGGTGCAACGTTAGATCTTAACCAACGTAAAGCGAATCAACAGGCCGATGGTATGGCCTATCAGGTTCAAGTTCGTGAACGTGAAGTGGCGAATAGTATTACTCAACTATGGTTGGAGCTGGGCTACCTTCAATACGCAGAAACGTTGATTGAATCTAATCAACGTCTCATGGTAGAGATGGAGCAGTATATTCAAACCAATTATTCAATTGGTAAGAGTGAAGCGCAAGATCTGCTTAACACCCAGCTTCAAGTCAACAAGCTCGACGAAAAGCTGCAATCGAATCAACAAATGCAAAATCGAGCCGTAGCCCAGTTATCAGAATGGCTAGGCTCAGAGTGGTTAAATCACCGTTCCATTGATTCGAATCAGGCAGGCTATCAATTAGACTGGTCGCGTTTGAATACGCTTTTGGAGCAGCAAACCAGCAACACTCAGTACTACTCACTGCTTAACCAACATCCTATGGCGCAAATGGCTGACGCCAACATCTCTGCTAATCGTACTCAGGCTGAGGTTGCAGAGCAATCTTATACACCACAATTTGGTGTCGAAGTGATGTATGCCTACCGCCAAGCGAACAACATGAAGGGTGAGCCAGCTTCAGATTTGCTGAGTGCCTATCTTACTATGGATATCCCTTTGTTCACTGACAACCGCCAAGATAAAAATGTAGCGGCCGCTCAATACCAAGTAGGTGCAGCGCAATATCAAAAAGATACGCTGCTCGCTCAAATGAACGCCCAAGTAAACGCATTAATGACGGACAGAATGAATCTCACTGAACGCATTCAGCGCTACCAAGAGCGCTTATTACCTCAGTCTAAAGCCCGCATTGAAGCGGTAGAGCGCGGCTATCAGAACAATACTGCTCAGTTTGGTGATGTCATTACTGCATCAACCGATGAATTGGCTCTTCAAATGGAGCTTGCTCGCCTAATAACCGATATGAATCAGGTCAATAGCAAGTTATCCATGTTACTTGGTGGTTTCGAATATCAAGTTTCTGCGCCAAACACTCAGTACAAAGAACAATAATAAAGGAATCAAGATGAATACATTTAAAGTTGCAAGCCTAGCGTTACTAGTCGGAAGCGCATTGGGTTATGGAGCGAATATTTACCTTTCAGGCATGAACCATAACATGGCTGGAATGACAGCTTCTGAGTCTCAATCAAGTGATGAACCACTGTACTGGGTCGCGCCGATGGACCCAAACTATCAGCGAGATAAGCCAGGAAAGTCCCCTATGGGGATGGATCTTATTCCTGTGTATGCTGATGATCTCAATGGTAGTAACGACAAGCCAGGAACAGTGAAAATTGATCCTGGTGTTGAAAATAACCTTGGCGTTAAAACAGATACTGTGCAGCAAGAAGTGCTTGCACCACGCATCGAAACTGTCGGCTATGTCGCCTTTGATGAGAGTCAACTTTGGCAAACCAATGTTCGTGTATCTGGCTGGGTTGAAAAGCTTTATATCAATGCCGTTGGTGAGAAAGTGAATCAAGGTGACACACTGTTCACTCTGTATTCACCTGAGCTTGTAAAAGCACAAGAAGAACTGATTAGTGCCTATAAAACTCAGCGTAAAGGAATGATACAAGGTGCTACCGATCGTTTGATCACTTTGGGGGTTGATCGCAATCAAATTGATTCCATTGCCCGTAGAGGTAAAGCATCACAAACCATTGAAATTAAAGCACCAGCAGATGGTGTTATTGCAAGCCTCAATATTCGTGAAGGTGGCTACCTTTCTCCAGCTCAGGCGGTGATCAGCGCAGGTCCTTTGAATCAAGTATGGGTAGATGCTGAAGTCTTTGAACGTCAATCCCATTGGATTAAACAAGGCAGTCAAGCATCTATGACACTGGATGCCTTACCAGGTGGAGAATGGAATGGTGAAGTGGATTATGTCTATCCCATTCTAGACCCTAGTACCCGTACATTGCGTGTTCGCCTTCGATTCGATAATCCACAAGGCGAACTTAAGCCAAATATGTTTGCAAATGTCACTCTGAAACCAGTATCAAATGATGAAGTGTTAACCATCCCTCGATCGTCGGTCATTCGATCTGGTGGTATGACTCGTGTGGTGCTGGCTGAGGGGGAAGGAAAATATCGTTCTGCCAGAATTGCAGTTGGTCGTGAAGCCGCAGATAAGATTGAGGTTCTAAAGGGGTTGCGACAAGGAGAGCGCGTTGTTACGTCAGCGCACTTCATGTTGGACTCTGAATCAAGTCAGTCTGCCGACCTATCAAGAATCAATGGCATCGAACCCACTGCCGAAACGGCTTGGGCAACAGGTGAAATTACTGATGCAATGCTTGGACATAGGATGCTAACGATTAATCATAAGCCTGTTCCAGAGTGGGATTGGCCAGGAATGACCATGAACTTTATGGTGTCAGAGCACGTTGAAATGGAACCACTTTCAAAAGGGAAAATGATCGACTTTGAAATGAAAAAATCTGAATCCGGTCAATATGAAATCGTTGATTACAAAGTAAGTGAGCTGAGCATAAATACAGAAGTATGGATAGACGGTGATGTCTCTATGTTAATGGCGGACTTTGGTATGGTGACACTAAATCATGCCCCAGTGGCTGATTGGTCATGGGACGCAGGTGAGCTCAACTTTTCAGTCGGTGGTGATATTGAACTCTCAAGTTTTCAGGAGGGTGACAAAGTTCGGTTTCTAGTGGAGAAACAAGGCTCTGATTATCTTCTCAAAGAGTTAGTTAAAAGTGAGGATAAGTAATGATAGGTGCAATCATTCGATGGTCTATCAATAATCGCTTTTTGGTATTGGTAGCGACTTTTGCTTTAGTCTTTGGCGGATTATATAGCGTAAAGAATACTCCAGTTGACGCTCTTCCTGATCTATCTGATGTACAAGTGATCATAAAAACAAGTTATCCAGGTCAGGCCCCCCAAGTGGTGGAAGACCAAGTCACGTATCCGCTGACAACGGCTATGCTTGCGGTTCCTGGCGCTGAAACTGTTCGTGGATATTCGTTCTTTGGTGATTCTTACGTCTACATCATTTTTAATGATGATACCGATATGTACTGGGCTCGCTCGCGAGTGCTCGAATATTTAAGTCAAGTTGCACCAAACCTTCCTCCAAGCGCTAAACCAACACTAGGTCCAGATGCGACAGGTGTGGGCTGGGTTTACAGTTATGTTTTACAAGATAAAACTGGCAAGCATGACCTTGCAGAGCTGCGTAGCTTACAAGATTGGTTCTTGAAATATGAGCTGCAAACTGTTGATGGGGTGTCTGAGGTTGCAACTGTTGGCGGTATGGTTAAACAGTATCAAGTACAAATTGATCCAGCTAAATTACGCGCATATGACCTTACCTTACAACAAGTCAATATGGCTATTCAAAATGGTAACCAAGAAAGTGGCGCGTCTGTAGTAGAAGTTGCAGAAGCTGAGCACATGGTTCGAACCACTGGTTACCTATCTAGTATCGATGACATTAAAGCGCTTCCTCTTAAGGTAAGTAAAAAGGGATCTCCCCTATTATTAGGCGACGTTGCTGATATTGACCTCGGACCACAGATGAGACGAGGAATCTCTGAATTAAATGGAGAGGGCGAAGCCGTAGGTGGCGTAATTGTCATGCGTTTTGGAGAAAACGCGAGCGAAGTGATCAGTAATGTTAAGGATAAACTAAACGAGCTTCAGCGTAGCTTGCCTGATGGTGTTGAGATAGTGGCTACTTACGATCGTTCTACGTTAATCAATGCAGCGGTTGAGAACCTTTGGAAAAAGCTTGCAGAAGAGTTCATTGTTGTCGCTATTGTGTGTGCGTTGTTTCTATTCCATATCCGGTCTTCGCTCGTTATCGCATTGAGTCTCCCTGTCGGTATTTTAGGGGCCTTTATTGTCATGCATTGGCAAGGTATCAACGCCAATATTATGTCGTTAGGAGGGATAGCAATCGCGATAGGTGCAATGGTAGACGGTGCTATCGTTATGATAGAAAACGTACATAAGCACATTGAACGGACGCCATTGACTGACAAAAACCGATGGCAAGTGATTGGAGATGCAGCGCAAGAAGTGGGTGCACCGCTGTTCTTCTCGCTACTGATTATCACGCTAAGCTTTGTTCCTGTATTCGCATTGGAAGGTCAAGAAGGCAAGATGTTCTCGCCACTCGCCTTTACTAAAACTTATGCAATGGCGGCAGCAGCAGGCCTTGCTATTACGTTAGTGCCAGTGCTCATGGGATATCTTATTCGCGGTAAAATATTACCAGAGAACAAGAACCCTATTAATAAAGGTCTAATTGCCCTTTATGAGCCCTTACTGAATATTAGTCTGAAGTACCCGAAAAGCATGATTGTATTGGCTATTGCTCTTATGGGGTCAGCTTATTATCCAACAACGAAGCTCGGTAGTGAGTTCATTCCTCCTCTTGATGAGGGTGACTTGATGTATATGCCAACCACCTATCCAGGTATTTCTATTGGTAAAGCGCGAGAGTTGCTTCAGCAGACAAACAAATTAATTAAGACGGTACCTGAAGTACAGACAACATGGGGTAAAGTCGGTCGTGCTGACACAGCGACCGACCCTGCTCCCTTAACTATGATTGAAACCGTTATTCAGCTTAAACCGCGTGATCAGTGGCGTGAGGGCGTGACAACTGAGTCGCTACGAAAAGAGTTTGATGACTTGATTCAATTTCCTGGTTTAACTAACGCATGGGTGATGCCTATAAAAACACGCATCGACATGTTGGCAACGGGTATCAAAACACCAATTGGAATTAAGATCGCAGGGAGTGATTTAACCGAAATTGAGAAGATAGGTGCTCAACTAGAACCTATTCTTAACAATATTGCCGGCACTGCTTCTGTATACGCAGAGCGTGTTGCCGGTGGTCGCTATGTCACTATTGACATCAATCGAACAGCGGCAGCTCGATACGGTCTTAACATTAAAGAGGTACAACAGGTAGTTTCTACTGCTGTCGGTGGTATGAACGTTGGAGAAACCATTGAGGGTCTTGAGCGTTACCCAATTAATGTCCGCTATCCACAAGATTATCGTGATTCAGTCGTTAAGCTAAAGCAACTGCCATTGGTTACCCCTAGTGGCGCTAGAATTGCCTTAGCTGATGTTGCTGATGTGCGCTACGAAGATGGACCACCAATGATTAAAACAGAGAATGCTCGTCCTAATGGTTGGGTGTTTGTTGATATCGATGGTCGAGACTTAGGCTCTTACGTTGAGGAAGCAAAACAGGCAGTTGCAGAGCAACTTGATATGCCAGCTGGTTATTCAATTGCATGGTCAGGTCAATATGAATACATGGAGCGTGCGAAAGAGCGTTTGGGTGTTGTCGTGCCGATCACGATTGCCATCATCATGTTACTGCTTTACTTCAGCTTCCGACGCGTAGGTGAGGTGATGATTATCATGCTGACTCTGCCGTTAGCTATGGTGGGTGGCTTGTGGCTCATGCACTACCTTAGTTACAACTTCTCAATCGCGGTAGGCGTTGGCTTTATTGCGCTAGCAGGGGTTGCTGTTGAGATTGGGGTCATTATGTTGGTATACCTCAACCAAGCCTGGCACTACACCAAATTGGATGCCAAAGAGCAGAGCAAATCACTGAATGAAGAGGATTTGAGTAGGTCGATTCAAGAAGGCGCTGGCTTGCGCGTTCGCCCGGTAATGATGACGGTACTTACTGTTATTATCGGTTTGATCCCAATCATGTACGGTGAGGGGACTGGCTCTGAGGTAATGCAGCGTATCGCTGCTCCAATGATTGGTGGTATGGCATCGGCTCTGCTACTCACACTTCTTGTTCTTCCTGCGATTTTCAAACTTTGGAAAACACGCGAACTAAAACACGACTAAACACACATTCGGGCTAAGAACGAACTTGGCCCATAAACTTTTGAATGAATAACTAAGGAACACAATATGAACATGAAAAAAACACTACTTGCTGCACTTCTTTCAATTACAGCAACATCTGCAATGGCAGAAATGGACCACTCTAAAATGGATCACTCAAAGATGGACCATAGTAATATGAATCATGACGATATGGATCACAGCAAAATGGATCATTCAATGATGTCGATGGAAGGCATGTCTGATGTTGGTATGCCAGCAACAGGTGCAAAACCAGACAAAGTGGTCCATGTTGTGTTGGCAGATGACATGACAATCAAGTTCAAAAAAGAAGTACAAATTGAACCAAATGATGTCGTTCAATTTGTAGTTATGAATGTTGGAAAGATTGATCACGAGTTCACTATTGGTTCAGCGAAAGAGCAACTTGAACATCGAGAAATGATGAAAAAAATGCCTCATCACATGCATGATTCTGGGAATGCAGTTACAGTAAAACCGGGTAAAGCTAAACAGCTGATTTGGCACTTCCACGGCGACAGCAAGGTTGAATTTGCATGCAATATTCCAGGGCATGCAGAAGCAGGCATGATTAAAAAAGTGACTTTATAGGTGCTATAAAGGAATCTGATGATGTTAAAGCGTTCATTCATGCTAGCGGGGATATTTAGTGTGAGCTTATTCTCCTATGCCTCGGAAGGCTCAATTTCAGTCGGTGAGTCTACTTTTCGTACTGTAGGGGGATATGGATGCATTGCGTGTCATGGGCTATATGGTCAAGGGGGAGGAAATGTTGGTGGAAACATCAGAGGTAGCTCCTTAAATGATCTGAAATATAGCCTAGAGCATGAACAAACAATGAAGCTTTTAGGCGATGCATTAAGTGAACAAGATAAGATAAATCTAGCAGATTACATGGAGTATCTTGGAACGCTTCAGCTAGTGGATTGGATGTATGAAGGCACCAAAGGGGCGCTACTCTCAGTTTCTATAGATAGCGGTGAGAAGAGTCAGTTGGTGGTACTAAATAAAACGTTTGAGTCAATGTCAATTGACCTCTCCCCTTTAGCTGGTAAACATTTAACACTGCGCGT
The DNA here is from genome assembly GCF_040869035.1 of Vibrio sp. NTOU-M3. Taxonomy (NCBI): domain Bacteria; kingdom Pseudomonadati; phylum Pseudomonadota; class Gammaproteobacteria; order Vibrionales; family Vibrionaceae; genus Vibrio; species Vibrio sp. NTOU-M3. The sequence continues at coordinate 2,776,390 of NZ_CP162100.1, read as the reverse complement.
AGAGCCGTATGAAACTCAGCACTTTGAGTGGATTCCTGAAAAGGGAGTGTATGAGCTGAGCTATGGCGATGAAGCCGTCAGTATTAACGTAAAATAGATTTTTAGTTAGGTAACTATAATGAGTAAAAAATTGAGACTTATTGCACTTTCATCTTTGATTTTGAGCTTTAACGTCTTTGCTAAGCCTGTTATTGAGCTTTATAAATCGCCTACGTGTGGTTGCTGTAAGGAATGGGCAGCAATTATGGAGAAGAAAGGTTACGAAGTGAATGTTAACCATGCTCGCGACTGGAGTTCTGTCAAACAAGAGTTTGGAATGCCTAGTCAACTGATGTCATGCCATACAGCTGTCATTGATGGCTATATGATAGAAGGGCATGTTCCTGAGTCTGATATCAAGCGTTTGCTTGAGGAAAGGCCTGAAAATATTTCAGGAATCGCCGCTCCCGGTATGCCGCAGCATTCGCCGGGAATGGCACGACCAGGGCAGGAGTACAAAGGCTTTAACGTGGTGTCTTTTGATAAGACAGGGCAGATGAAACTTTATAATAAGTACTAAAAGTCGATTAAGAAGTTGGGCTCTTGAGGTAAGTGCGGAGCCCTTTTGTTTATTTAAAAGGAGCTCTTGCACTAAATCGAAACGAGTCCGTTATTCCGTTGTATCCAAAAAGTTTGCTAAGCGAGACTGGGTTGACCAATGACTAAGTGCCTAGAAAGGAAGGTCTCTTACAATGCTTAAAGTTTCAAACTTTATTGTCATAATTCTGTTGTGCAGAGAGTTATGGCATTAAGTTAGTTTCAAACTTTATTGTTACCTTCTTTTATCTAGGCTACTTGGTACTAAACTCTACACGAGAGAAAAGTTTCAAACTTTAATGTCCTCCGACAAATATTATTATAATTTCTTCGTATTAGTTCAATTGATTTATATTAAGTTTAAAATATTTTTTCTCAAAAATTATATAAGCTTTATGTTTATATACGCCTCAATCTAATTATAAATACGAGGTGTATATGAAAAACTTTTTAGGTCATGGTATTTCTATAACTATGGCTTCTATATTATTAGTGTCAGCACCAACAAAAGCATATGCGTATGCTTTTGTTGTTGATGATACACAAGCAACCTTAAGTGGCCGTTGGAAAGAGTCAACGTTTCATCCTAATTTTTATGGCTCTGGTTATTTGGCGGCAGAGATTGATGATGACTTACGCAAAGTTACTTGGGTTCCTGATTTACCAGCTCCTGGTGAGTATGAAATCTATTACTACCTTCCGGAAGGAAAGTACAACCGATCTTCAGCAGCAAAGTATACAATTAAGTCTAATGAAGGAACTAAAGACGTATATGTTGATCAAAGAGATAAGATTAGTAAATGGAGAAGTTTAGGTCGATACAATTGTGAAAAAGGAAACTCTTGTCCTGTAGTACTAACGAATGAATCAAATGATGGTAAATTTATAAATGCTGATGCAGTTAAATATGTCGCTAGGTTTAACTATAAGCCGTTAGAAAATGTAGCCTATAAAAAAAGTGCCACTGCAAGCTCTAGCTTTTCTCATTATCAACCGGAAAAATCGGTGGACGGAGAAATAAGTGATGATTCTCGGTGGATTAGTAATGGAGGAAGCTCTTGGTTAGAAATTGATTTTGGTAAACAAAGGACAGTCCAATGTGCTCATGTATATAATGGGTGGCAAGCATTTGAAGTAGGCATTGAAAACTTTGAACTACAATCATGGAATGGATCTAACTGGAGTAAAATACCAGGAGGAAGTATTTCAGGTAATACTAATAACAGTGTTAAAGTAGTTTTTGATTACCCTGTAGATGCTCAAAAAATACGCTTGACTTCAACGGATAGTGATAAGATAAAAATTAAAGAGCTGAAAGTATTTAATATTAATGGATATGAATCTTGTCCTGATATACCTGTCGATCCTGCTAGTATTTTTACAGATATATTGATTAATCAAAGTGGTTATAACCTAGATGAAATAAAACGTTTTACTGCACCTACATTACCTAATGGAAGTGAGTTTAAAATAACAAAATCACGTAGTGAAGATGTTTTATATAAAGGTGTTATTAATAATCATATAGGTGACTTTACAGACTTTAATCCTATAGATATTGGTGAATATCAAATATCTGCAGGAGGGATGATTTCAGATTCATTTGGAATTGGCCCATTTTGGTATCAAAGAGTGTCATATGATCCAATGTTGCAATTTATAGCAGATGCAAGATGCTATGTAGGTACAAATAACTCTTGCATTCGCGGTGTTGCTTTACGAGACAGCCACGCTTTCAGTTTTGAAATGTCATCGCTTATTGCCCAGTATTTTTCTAATCCATCCTATCATGAAAATAGATCTCACAAAGTTAACTATGAATTAGGGGTTGGGCCGTTAAGTCCACCAGATATTGATGCTCCTGATGTGGTTAAATTAATACACTTTACTGTTGACCGGATGATGAAAGAACACGTAGAGCAAGGTTTTATGAAAGGACAACTTGCACAGTTTCTTTATGCTTATCCTTATTTATCTAAATGGATATCTAAATCTGACTATCAATTAGTATTGGACTATTTGGTACCTCGCTGGGATAAAGATAATGATTTAGACAGTAGCTCTGGAGAAGCAACATATAACATGCTTGGAAACCAGAATATGCTTGCTGTAGTAACTAAAATTGGTGGATTTAAAGGAAATCTTCCTCCTGGTTACGCCATTATGCCGAATTTGATGATGTATGAGGTAGCCAAGCGAGAAGGATTTAAAGATGCAGAGAAGTATTTTGACGCCGCTTATGCACAAACAGAATGGTTGATTGATAATGTTGAGTGGAATGGAAGAAATACAAAAGGTCAGCGGATGAATGAACGCGTGACAATGGCTGGACTTCACTTTTTCATGAAGATGTATTCAGATAGAGCTCCTGTGGGATTGAAAGGGAAAATTCAATCTTGGGCTGATAAAGCTATTGGTTTGTCTGACAATATGTGGGATTTTCGTAAGTATGATGAAAATCAATGGGTAATACCTGAAGATTATAACGAGCCTGGAAATGTTGCAGGTTTACCTGTGGCATTGAATTCTGCTATTGAATTTGTTGAAGATGACGATAAGGCTCATCGTTTACGAGAGTTGAGTTTGTCACATCTAGATTCTGTCTTTGGTCGAAATCCTACAGGTCGACATTTTAGTTATACTGCCGTTAAAGATTTTGAAGGTGTTGAACGTGGCTACTTTAGTGAATATGCAACAGGTCTTGGTCATTTAATGGGGACGGTTGGAAAACTTGATGGTGCAATTAAAGAAGGACATTTTCCATACGAACCGAAAGTAGGGCAGATAGGCAGAGTCGAAGCTTGGGTTGCTTTTAATACTGCATGGAATGCAGGTTTAGCTTATAACGATTATGCCGCATCCAAGGTAAGTGCATATACTAATGGTTCATTCATAGATCTGAATGTTATAGCACCAATTAATATGGATTATGCAGTTGTTGAAACAGGGTTTGCGTATGTTAAGTCTTCTAATGGAGATGTAGAAAAAGTAAAAATTACTGAGTCTTTACCTAATGCGATGAATTTTAAGGGAAGTATCAGATATTCATATGACTCTCCAAAAAAGAATGATGGAATTTTGCAAGTATCTTCTGGAGATACTGTTGAAGTTTCATATGGCTATGATTTTCTAAAAAATAAAGTTGATCTAATGTTTTAGATTGATATTTATAGCCTAGCTATTATTAAAGTAAAGCTCTCCAAATATAGGAGAGCTTTTATTTTTCTATTTATATAAAAATTTTTCTTGATAATCTAAGTAATTTATTAAACTTCTGTTTTTATAAGCATAAAACGATTCGTAATAGATAAATATCATTGTACGTTTATTTTTACAACTGAATACTGAAAAGGTGTTTCATAATATTTCAAGCTATTGAATTAGACTCATAATCATTGTCATCTAGGCACCTCTAATATTGGCGTAGTTCTTTCGTTCATATGCCAAACAATAACAACAATGTAATTCAGATTGAGTGTAAACAAAGGATATCTATATGAGTCAGTGGCTTGGGCGACTAAAGCTGTCCCAATTGATTATTGGGGCACTGCTGTTTATTGGTGTTGTGCCTGCTTTAATACTAGGGTTGAACGCGGTATTTCTTGCACAAGGTGCGTTAACAGAACGGTCTTACAATCAGCTTGATACGGTAAGATCGATTAAATCATCACAGATCCGTTCTTTTTTCAACGAACGAGAAGGGGATATGGATGTTCTCGTCGAAGTGGCCAGTACGCTTCAACTAGAAGGGTTTCGGAAACTGGAAGCGATTAACCAATCACAAGCTAACCAAGTACAAGAATATCTCAAACAATTGAAATCAGGGCTACGATTATTTGCCGATGCTTATACGACCCAAATGGTGCTCGAAGAGTTTGATCGTGCTTTCAAAGCGCAAGGGAATCAGATAAGTGGCCGAGCTTGGGATGCGCTTGCCAATCAATATGGTGCAGAGATAGATCAGTTCCAACAGCATTTTGGTTGGTATGATGCGTTTTTGATCAACAAAGATGGTGACATCATCTACAGCGCGACTCGAGAGGCGGATCTTGGTCGTAATGTTCGTTCCGAGAATATTGCTGGTAGCGGGTTAGCAAAGGCTTTTCATCAAGCGATGAAAAGTGGAGAGGTAGATGAAGTTTTCTTTGGCGACTTTTCACTGTATCACTACTCGAATGATCTTCCTGCTGGATTCTTTGTCACTTCAGTAACCAATAATACCAATCAAGTCATTGGTTATGCGGCCATGCAATTTCCCATAGATAAGATCAATGGGATCACGATGCAAACACAAGGCATGGGAAAAACCGGAGAGACGTATTTAGTGGGTCCAGATAAGTTGATGCGTTCAGATTCTCGACTGGATCCAGAAGGTTATTCGGTGGCTGCATCTTTTACTCAGAATCATGCTGTTGAAACCAAAGCAACACAAGCCGCGTTTGTGCAGGGCGCAGGTTCGGGGATCATTAAAGATTACAATGGCAACTTAGTGCTTTCTGTATGGCAAACCGTTGAGCTGGACCAACATCACCACTGGGCGATCATCAGTGAAAAAGACGTAAAGGAAGCGTTTGTGCCTAAAGATCGTGGTGGTGTTGAGTTATACAGTAAGTACATAGAGAAGTATGGCTACTACGACTTGTTCTTGATCGATCCAAGTGGTGAAGCGTTCTATACCGTGACGAAAGAAGCGGATTATCAAACCAATCTGCTTAATGGAGTTTATGCCAATAGCAATCTTGGTCAGCTGGTTCGCAGTGTTATTGATACCAAATCATATGGTGTGATTGATTTTGCCCCCTATGCACCATCCAATGATGCGCCTGCGGCCTTTATTGCAAAGCCAATACTAAATGAGCGTGGAGACGTGGTGATGGTGGTCGCTTTGCAGCTTTCGCTGGAAGCCATTAACGCTGTCATGCAGCTTCGCGAAGGTATGGGAGAGAGCGGAGAGTCTTATTTGGTTGGTTCGGACTACCGGATGCGCTCAGATTCCTATCTAAGCCCTGATAACCATTCAGTCGCGGCATCGTTTGCTGGTTCTGTTGAACGCAATGGCGTTAAAACCGATGCGACGATTGCGGCTTTAGCGGGTCAAAGTGGTGCGGATATCATTGTCGATTATAACGGCAATCCCGTTTTATCGTCTTATTCTCCACTGAATATTGGTGATATTCGTTGGGCGTTAGTGGCTGAGATCGATCAAGCTGAAGCGTTCTCGTCAGTTTATCAAATCCGCAATATTATTATTTTTATGATGGTCGTGACGTTACTTATCACCATCGTTTTAGCTCTGTATATGGCGTCTATCATTAAAAAGCCATTGGGAGGAGAGCCTAGAGATATGATGTTATTGGCCAAGCAAGTCGCGCAAGGCGATCTCACCCATGAGTTTGATCGTAAGGTTTCTTCTGACAGTTTATACGGCGCATTGCGAGATATGTCGGACAATCTTAAACAGCTGATTGCGCATATTCTTGAAGCCAGCCATAGCCTTGCGTCTACCGCGGAAGAAACGTCAGTGGCTAGCGAACAGACCACAACGGCCGTCACCACTCAGCATCGTGAAACGGAGTCGGTGGCCTCAGCAATTGAACAAATGACAGCAACCATTCAAGAGGTGGCGAAAAACACCGCAGATGTTGCTCAGGCTTCTCAGTTGGCATTTGATAAAAGCTCGACAGGTCAACAAACCTTAGATAAAGGCAGTGTTGCACTGGCGAACTTGGTGGAAGGTGTCGCTTCAACGAATGAAAATATGCAGACTCTGCAACTCAAGAGTAATGAAATTGGACATGTGCTGGTGGTGATACAAGAAATCGCTGAGCAGACTAATTTGCTTGCTCTCAATGCTGCTATTGAAGCGGCCCGTGCAGGAGAAGCCGGTAGGGGATTTGCCGTTGTTGCCGATGAAGTGCGGACCCTAGCGCAGAGAACGCAAACTTCGGCTTCTGAAATTCAGACCATGATATCGTCGGTGCAGCAAGCGGCTGGATCGGCAACTCAGAACATGGCAAGGTGTGAAGAGCAAGTGACATTGACAGCGGAATTATCGGGCCAGACTCAACAAAATTTTGTAGCGATCATTGAGTCGATTAATGTCATTAATACGATGATGGAGCGGGTTTCCATTGCGGCAGAAGAACAAGCTCAGGTGACCGATGCTGTGAGCCAGAGCGTTGCTTCAATCAGTGAAATGTCAATCCAGACTTCTGCGAGTGCAGAACAGTTAGCGGGTGCCAGCCAAGAAGTCGCTCAGTCTGCTGAAGAGCTCAGTGCATACACGCATCAGTTTAAGGTGTAGCTATCAAAGCCCCCAATGGGGGCTTTCTGTTATTGGCCGCTGTCTAGGTAGGCTTTCGAAGAAATATCCGTCCACGCACGTACTTTTGTGAGGTACTGGCGCTGTGATTCAATGATCTCTTTGGCTATAGCATCCTTACTTGCGAGCTCAGTGAGTAGCTCATTGGTGGCAGCTTGCATTGCTTTGAGTACTTCTGGTGGAAAGTCTCTCACTTTGATCTCAGGATACTCCGCGCTCATGGTTGCCCAACTATTTGCATTGGCATCTAGAGCTTGGGTATACATATCAAATGCAGCAACACGAAACGCCGTCTCAAGGATGATTTGCAGATCTTTAGGCAGTTTGTCCCATGTTTGCTTGTTCACAAGAAATTGAGTTTCTGAGCCTGGCTCATGCCATGCGGTATAATAGTATGGTGCAATTTTCTGAAATCCCATGCGCAGATCAAATGCCGGGCCTACCCACTCCAAAGCATCAATGGTTCCGCGTTCTAACGAGGTATAAAGTTCGCCAGGTGCTATGTTAGTGGGTTTTGCTCCAACTCGGGCCATCACTTCACCAGCAAAACCGGGTATACGGATTTTTAACCCTTGTAGATCCTCAACAGTGTTGATTTCTTTCTTAAACCAGCCTCCCATTTGAATATCTGAATTACCGCCGGGGAAAGAAAGCAAATTATGGGGTGCATAGACTTTTTCCATTAGCTCAATGCCCCCACCATGGTAAAACCATGCGTATTGTTCGGTAGAGATCATGCCAAATGGCATGGATGAGAAATAGAGGGTGTTGGGTACTTTGCCTTTCCAGTAATAGGAACTCGAGTGGCCTAAGTCGTACTGACCCGACTTGACCATGTCGAAGATACCTAAAGGAGCTTTGTGCTTGTTTGCTGAGTCGATACGGATCTTTAGGCGGCCATTGGACATCTGCTCTGCCAATTTTGCCATGTTTTTTGTCGCATCCCCTAAGATCGGCGTATTAGGTCCCCATGTTTCTGCAAGCTTGAGTCGATAAACTTGTTCGCTAGCATGGGTAAAGCTAGCTCCAAGTAGACCACTGACTAAAAGCAGTGTCTGAAGCCATCGGTTCGGTTTGATTGAAAATCGCATGATCCCTCATCTTTGGTTAGGTCAGTTTGCTGCCATAGCTAGCAAGCCGTTGAGCATGCCGTCAACTCTTGAGGTTATTTTATGGCAGAACTTATGAGTGAGAGGTACTTAATTAGAAAGGAGATTACAGTCGTTCATATCTTTTATATGGTGAAAGTCTGTCACTTCGTTCAATTTACCAATTTTATAAAGCAGTTTGTGCTATTAAAGCGTTCTGTAAGTGAGCTCACAGAAGTGCTGAGTTGGGCAGTATTTTTATGGGTAATAGTGAACGGAGTTCCCCAACTTAGTCTTGTTTTCCTTACATAGCTTGCAATTAAGCGACTAAGCTGTCTTTGTAATAATGATTATTTCATATATCTAAAAAATATATCGCTCACAAAACATACTATTTATGCTGTGCATCAAGTGTTTTATTGCTAAGTTGGTAAGTGCGGGTACACGCAATAATAATAACGTCAATAAACCTTTGCTTTGCTGAGCTGGAATAAACGGGAGCCTTATCGGTTCCCGTTTCAGCATTTAGTTATCCAGAACATGTTTTCTACTAACTTGACGCAATCATGACAGCGCCAATGTTCAACCTTTCTGCTTTCTACGTACACTGCTATTAATACCCCCTCTGTCAGTTGGAGATGATGATGTTTTCACAACGTTCTGCCGCCATTATCGGTTTGGCATTGATCCTCGGATTTGCGGCTCTTGGTTTGTTATTGAAACAGGCTGCTTTGCAATATAAAGGTTTGGATCGAATCGTGACCGTGAAAGGATTGGCCGAGCGCGAATATCCAGCTGATACGGTTATTTGGCCTATTGAGTTTTCTGTCGCGGGAAATGACATGCCAGAGGTGGTGAAAGAGCTTGATACGCAAAGAGATGCCGTTGCGGCTTTTTTGGCACTACAAGGGATTGATAAAGCACAAGTGAGTTTTTCTGCGCCAGCGATCTTAGATAAAAAGGCCAGACAATATGGCGGGGAGCCAACCATTGCGTTTCGCTACCTTGGTTCTTTGACGGTAACGGTTTATAGCCATGATGTTTCCATCGTTAGAGCCGCGATTGCAAGTATTGGAGAACTGGCGAAGCAGGGGATTGTTTTCAACTCAGACCGTTATGCCAACCCAATCGAATATAGCTTTACTTCACTCAATGACGTTAAGCCAGTAATGATCGAAGAGGCGACAAAAAATGCCCGCCAAGTGGCTGAAAAATTTGCCCGTGATTCGAACAGCACACTTGGAAAGATCAAACGCGCATCTCAAGGACAGTTTTCTATCACGGATCGAGATAGCAATACGCCCCACATAAAACGAGTTCGAGTAGTCTCCACAATTAGCTACTATTTGTCAGATTGATACTATTGAAAAAAGCGCCGATGCAATGAATGAAAATTAATCTCACAAGCTAGACGTTAAGCCATATTGTTTATGAAGCACCCAAAATCATGCAGTTGTTCATACTGTAAGATTTTGCGCTAATTGATTGGTGTTTTATTATGCGACTCCAAAATTTGCTGGCTGATTTATATACTATGCAATCATATTCTGTGCATGGGTAACTTTCTCAACCAGTTAATTATTACTCCACCCTTAATTCGTTTGGGGATCGCTCACTATGTCACTACATCGATCACTTAAGGCGATATGCGTGCTGCTTTTCGCGTCGACAGCAATGTATGTTCATGCAAAACCAACTGAGTCTCAGGATAAGTTTCTCAGAGCGCTTGAAGGAATAGAGAGACAGGTATACGCCTTACCACAAAAAGCCAAAGCTCAAATCGAGCAATTGGAAGAAGAATCGTTACTACAGAATCAGCCTGAAGAGTTACTCGTCCGTTATTATTTAGCGAAATCGACAGTCATGGGCTTATTGAGTGATGATAAATCCAGCCTTGTTGCAGCACGTCGTGGCTTAGGGATTTCTTCAGGATCCGATGAAGAGCACTTGATGTTAAAGCTTCGCAGTATACAGGCGATGCTGTCTAGTAGTGATCTTCATCAGGCGGTGAGCTCACTGGATAAGTTACTGGATCAGTCTCGTGACAGTGGTAATAAGCAGGTTGAGTCAGAAATATTGCTAGTTAAAGGTAGTATTTATGAACAGCAAGGGGAGTTGAAAAAGTCCTATGCCGCATACATGTCCTCTTTAACGGCAGCTGAGAGTAGTGGTGAGAAAGCCCTGATTGAGCGAGCGGCTCTTGGTTTAGGGGATATCCTGATTGAAATTCAAGGATTTGGACGCTCAGAAGATGTTTTAACACAAGCATACTCTTACTTTAAACAACGTAAGATGTCGTTTAATGAGTTGCTCAGTATGTTGAGTATTGCCAAGCTGCATAAAGAACAAGGACGCCCTTCTGAAGCGATCTCTTCTTATAAAAAAGCATTACAGCTAGCCCAAGTAATAGGCGATGGGCGTTTCCGTTTTCGTATCAATTTAGAGCTGGCCTGTTTATATCGCGCGGCTGAAGACAGCACCAATATGCAGCGCCATTTGCAGCGTGCTAAAAACCTTCAGTATCGTGAAACATCTCCAATGTACCTCGCGACGTTTAAACTGATTCAGGCCCAGTACCTGTTGCAGCAAAATCAATTCCAGCAATTGTCAGAAATGTTAAGCCCAACCTTAGACAAGTTGTATACCTCAAAACACCTAGAGCAACAACAAGTCGATCTGATCAAAATTGCAGCTGAGGCGTATGCTGGGCTTGGTGATTATAAATTAGCTTATCAAACCTACACGCAATACCATCAAAAATACCTACAGGTTGATACAGAGCGTCAGCAAGAGAACCTAGAGAAACAGCAAATTTTGTTTGATCTCGAACGATTAGAGTTTGAAAACCAAGAGCTGAACTGGAACAACGTGTTGCAGAAAATGGAGCTGGAAAACAATCGCCGCAACTTCTATTTGCTCGGTGAGATCGTGTTGGTACTGGCAGCGGTGTTGCTGGTTCTTGTGATTGTTTTCTTGGCGGTGAATCGCTCTCGTATTCGCATGAGACGTCTTGCAAAGACCGACATGCTGACGGGGTTGTTTAATCGCCGCTATTTAGAGGAATGGTTTGCTCAAAGCCCGGTTTTATCAAAAGAAACAGAAGAAGAGCATCTGCAAGGTAAAGTGGTGCATACACTACAATTGCAGAAACAAAAGCTAAATGCATGGCTTGAGAAGAAGTTTGATAAGCACAAAGTGATGGTGAAAAAACCAGACAGCGGTCCAGTCTCTCTTATCATTACAGACGTTGATCGCTTTAAGTTAGTGAATGACACATATGGCCATACGTTTGGAGATGCGGTGTTAACTGGTGTGGCTAAAGTGCTTGAATCATCAGTGCGTCATAGTGATATTGTCGCGCGCCTAGGCGGTGAAGAGTTTGTTGTTGTTTTACCAAAAACAGACCTTGATGATGCCGTTAAAGTGGCGGAGAAGCTGCGTAAAGAAGTGGCATGTTATGACTTCATTACCGAAGAGGGTGAGAGGGTACAAGTTACTTCAAGCTTCGGTGTAGTAACAACAGATGATATCAACGTCGATTTTGAAGTGTTCTGCCATGAGGCGGATAAACTGCTTTATTTAGCAAAAGACAGTGGACGTAACTGTGTTAAGTCTGCTTTAGTTGAATAAATTGGGGAAGCAATAGCACAAGGAGTGTGCGAAGAGAAGTGGTGGCCCCTCGCAGACTTGAACTGCGGACCAATCGATTATGAGTCGACTGCTCTAACCACTGAGCTAAGGGGCCAACGTAGGGTGAAGATTATAGGGGAAGCCCTTGGTGCTGTCTAGCCACTATAGGGGGTAATTACGCTTAGTTTTTATCCACTTAAACCATAGAGATACAAAAAAGGTGAGCTTTTGCTCACCTTTTTATTATTTATCGCATGGTTTACTCATCAAGGAAGCTGCGTAGTGTTTCTGAGCGACTTGGATGACGTAGTTTACGTAGTGCTTTCGCTTCAATCTGACGGATACGTTCACGCGTTACATCAAACTGTTTACCCACTTCTTCTAGCGTGTGGTCGGTATTCATGTCGATACCAAAACGCATGCGAAGTACTTTTGCTTCACGAGGTGTTAAGCCTGCAAGTACATCACGTGTTGCGCCTTTTAGGCTCGTTGATGTTGCAGAGTCAAGTGGTAGCTCAAGCGTTGTATCTTCAATAAAATCACCTAGATGCGAATCTTCGTCATCACCGATTGGTGTTTCCATTGAGATTGGCTCTTTCGCGATTTTCAGCACTTTACGGATTTTGTCTTCTGGCATTTGCATGCGCTCAGCCAACTCTTCCGGTAGCGGTTCACGACCCATCTCTTGAAGCATCTGACGAGAGATACGATTCAATTTGTTGATGGTTTCAATCATGTGAACAGGGATACGAATCGTACGCGCTTGGTCAGCAATTGAACGAGTGATCGCCTGACGGATCCACCATGTCGCATAAGTAGAGAACTTGTAACCACGGCGGTATTCGAACTTATCTACGGCTTTCATCAGACCGATGTTACCTTCTTGGATAAGATCCAAGAATTGTAGGCCACGGTTGGTGTATTTCTTCGCGATAGAGATAACCAGACGCAAGTTCGCTTCAACCATCTCTTTCTTCGCTCGGCGTGCTTTCGCTTCACCGATAGACATGCGACGGCTGATGTCTTTGATACTTTGAACGGTTAGAGAAGTTTCTTCTTCAATCGCTTTTAACTTAGCAATTGAACGACGGATATCATCTTGGCTTGCGCGGATTTTATCTGCATAAGGCTTATCAGACGCTAAGATTTCGTCTAACCATGCCTCTGAAGACTCATTGCCTGTAAAGAGAGCGATGAAAGATTTCTTCGGCATTTTTCCGTATTCAACGGAAGCTTTCATGATCAAACGTTCTTGCGTGCGAACGCGTTCCATGGAAGTACGTAGTTCATTAACCAAGTAGTCAAACTGCTTTGGTGTTAAACGGAATTCTTTGAAGACTTCCAGCACCTGATCTTGTGCAGCTGATGCTTTCGCACTTTCACGGCCATGCTCGTTAAGCGCAAGCTGGTAGTTTTGGAAACCATTACGTAAGTCGGTGAATTTTTCCAGTGCTAGCTCAGGGTCGATGCCTGTATCTTCTTCCTCTTCGCTATCGTCTGAGTCATCATCTTCTTTATCTGCGTCTTCTTCATCTTCATCAGCAAGTTCAGACTCAGCTAACTCTGAGCCGATATGCGTTGCCGTTGGTGCAGTTGTTTCTTCTGCATCAGGGTCAACAAAACCAGTGATCAAGTCGGTTAGACGAAGCTCTTCAGCTTGAACTTTATCAAACTGTTCAAGAATGTAAGGAATCGTACCTGGGTATTCCGCGACAGCGTTTTGAACTTGGTTAATACCATCTTCAATACGCTTAGCAATATCAATTTCGCCTTCACGGGTTAATAGTTCTACAGTACCCATTTCACGCATATACATGCGAACTGGGTCAGTAGTGCGGCCGATTTCACTCTCTACACTTGAAAGTGCGGCTGCAGCGGCTTCTGCGGCATCTTCATCGGTAATTGTATCGTCATCGTTCAGGGCTAGATCATCAGCATCCGGTGCAGTTTCTACTACACGAATACCCATATCGTTGATCATCTGAATGATATCTTCGACCTGCTCGGAATCTACGATTTCTGCTGGCAGGTGGTCGTTTACTTCGGCATAGGTCAGATAGCCTTGTTCTTTGCCTTTAATGACAAGAGTTTTTAGCTGTGACTGCGGATTTTGATCCATAGACGGTATCCAACTTAGTATCTGGTGAAGGAATTAGTATGCGAGTTGCAAACCACACATAGTAACAAATTAATTGGTTGCTGACTATTCAATCAGGGTTACGCTTTCAAATCTAACATTAATGCTAGTAGCTCCCTCTTTTCATCGGTTGATAAACCGACGCTTCTTTCTTTGGCCTGCAGGTTCTCAATTTGTTTCTCGACGCATTGGGCAAGTATTTTGTCCAATGAATCTAAAAAGATGTCTTGTTCATTGTCGTCATCGAGTGGGATCTCCCATCCAGCGAGACGAGACAGAAGGGCTTCATTGCTTCTGTTGCGCCAGTTTTCTAGTAACTGGCCGGTGTTTATATTGGGGTGCTGTTGACAATATTCAAGCACCTCAACAAATAAACTTAATCCAGGCACTGTTAACTCCCTCACACTTGAGAGGTCCGGTACCATTTGAGCATAGCTCGGATTCTGAATAAGCAAAGCGATTACTTCACGCATTGGTGTGCGTTTGATCTCTTTATGCGGTTGAGGTCGCTGTTTTGATTCTGTGGGTAAAGCAGGTTTTTTATAGATGCCAGTTTTCTGTTCTAAAACCCTAAGCAGCTGATCTTGCAATGATTCATCAGGGACTTTGTGAATGAGTGGTAGCGCCATTGCTTGCAATGCTGCTTTACCTTCGTAGTTGCCAACATCCACTTGAGAAAGCAAGGTCGAGAACAGGTATTTAGATAGTGGTTCAGCATTTTTAACTTTATCTTCAAACGCTTCTTTACCATGCTTACGAACGTAACTATCTGGGTCTTCACCATCTGGCAAAAATAAAAACTTTAATATGTTGCCGCTTTTTAGGTAGCCAAGGGCATTTTCCAAAGCACGCCAGGCGGCTTCTTTACCTGCACGGTCGCCATCGTAACAACAAACGACGGTATTCGTTTGCCTAAATAGAAGTTGTAGATGATCGCCCGTGGTTGATGTGCCAAGTGATGCGACTGAATAGTCGATACCATATTGCGCAAGGGCGACAACGTCCATATAGCCTTCAGTGACTAAGATCTGTGGCGGCTCACGATAAGCCTGCAGGACTTCATAAAGGCCATATAGCTCTTTGCCCTTATGGAAGATAGGAGTTTCCGGTGAGTTTAGGTATTTTGGGGTGCCATCACCAAGCACTCGACCACCAAAGCCAATGACTCGGCCGCGTCGGTCGCGTATTGGAAACATGACTCGTCCACGAAAACGATCGTAGCGGTTACCTTTATCATTTTCGATCAACATACCACCTGAGACTAACATGTCCTGTGTTTGTTTTTGTTGACCAAAGTTTTTCCGGACTAAGTCCCACTCATCGGCAACATAACCAATGCCAAATTTCTGCACAATTTCCCCAGAAAGCCCACGATCTTTGAGGTAATCAATAGCAACCTTGCTGTTGGCTAACTTGAGTTGGTTACGATAAAACTGCGCAATACTGCCCATTAAATCGTATAGATTGCGTTTTTGTTCGGTATTGGCTCGTGGTTGATTGTTAAAATTGCCACTGCCGCCACTTCGCTGTTCTCGTGGTACGTCTAAGCCTAATAAAGACGCGAGCTCTTCGATCGCTTCCACAAATTCCAAGCGCTCAAACTCGATCATAAAATCAATGGCATTACCATGAGCACCGCAACCAAAACAGTGATAGAACTGTTTCTCTTGGCTCACGCTAAAGGAAGGCGTTTTTTCGTTATGGAAAGGGCAACAGGCGCTGTAGTTTTTACCTTTTTTCTTAAGTTTTACGCGTGCGTCAATAATATCGACGATATCAAGCCGAGCGAGGAGGTCATCAATGAAACTGCGAGGGATGTGTCCTGCCATAAAACCTTAGAAAAATGTACTAACTGAAACAAAAAGGTAGATACAAACAAGCCGTGCATTCCGAAGGATAGCACGGCTTGTTGTAATAAGGTTGGGAGTTTAAGCCAGTTTAGCGCGAACTAAACCACTTACTTTACCCATATCTGCACGCCCTTGAATCTGAGGCTTAAGCACACCCATCACTTTACCCATGTCTTGCATGCCAGCCGCGCCAGATTCAGTAATTGCATTTTCAATCAATGCAGCAACTTCATCGTCAGTCAGCGGTTGAGGCATAAAGTCCTCAAGTACAGCGATTTCAGCTTGCTCAGCATCTGCTAAATCTTGACGATTTGCAGCTTCAAATTGAGCGACAGAGTCGCGACGTTGTTTAACCATTTTGGTCAGCACAGCAAGAATGTCGTCATCAGTCAGAGTGATCTGCTCATCAACTTCACGTTGCTTAATTGCCGAAAGGGCTAAACGAATAGTGCCAAGGCGCGTTTTGTCCTTGGCTTTCATCGCTAATTTTTGCTCTTCTTTGAGCGTATCAATAAGAGCCATAACTATAATCCTTTAGGACTTAGTTATTAGTACAGGCGAACGCGACGAGCGTTTTCGCGAGCTAGCTTCTTAGCGTGACGCTTTTGAGCTGCTGCTTTAGCGCGTTTGCGAACTGTAGTTGGTTTTTCGTAGTGCTCACGACGACGCACTTCAGAAAGGATACCTGCTTTTTCGCAAGAGCGCTTGAAACGACGTAGTGCAACGTCGAACGGTTCGTTTTCACGTACTTTAACTACTGGCATATGCCTTTCACCTCAGGGGTTAATTCGTTAACGCTGATTTCTAAGTCCCAAGCTCTAGTGCTCGGTCTATAATCAGCTTGATCAAAAATGGTGCGGAATTTTAATCCGATCACAATGGCTTTGTAAAGCCTTTTGTCGATTATATACCCGAGTAACTTTTACTCGCCAGTTTGAACATGATTTGTTTGCAAGGCGAACTCGGGGTAAGATTGCGCCCAATTTAAAAGACAGGACAGAACCACTCAGGGTAAAGCATGCGTATTATCGGTATTGAAACTTCTTGTGATGAAACAGGCATTGCCATCTATGACGATGAGAAGGGGCTACTTTCTCATAAGTTATACAGTCAGGTGAAGTTGCATGCAGACTACGGTGGTGTCGTGCCAGAGCTGGCCTCTCGTGATCATGTGAAGAAAACCATTCCGCTGATCAAAGCGGCGATGGCTGAGGCCCAGTTGACGCCACAAGATATTGATGGTGTGGCTTATACAGCAGGTCCTGGTCTTGTTGGAGCGTTATTAGTTGGTGCCACTATTGGTCGCAGTCTTGCTTACGCATGGAACGTACCTGCCGTCGCCGTTCATCATATGGAAGGGCACCTGCTTGCGCCGATGTTAGAAGATAACCCACCACCATTCCCATTTGTTGCGGTTTTGGTTTCAGGTGGCCATTCGATGATGGTGGAAGTGAAAGGGGTTGGCGAATATAAAATCCTTGGTGAATCCATTGATGATGCTGCGGGTGAAGCGTTTGATAAAACAGCTAAGCTGATGGGGTTGGATTATCCCGGTGGTCCTATGCTTTCTAAACTCGCTGAAAAAGGAACGCCTGGACGTTTTAAATTCCCGCGTCCAATGACGGATCGTCCAGGGCTTGATATGAGCTTTTCTGGTTTAAAAACTTTTACTGCTAATACCATTGCGGCAAATGGTGATGATGAACAAACTCGTGCCGATATCGCTTATGCTTTTGAAGAAGCTGTTTGTGCCACATTAGCAATTAAATGCAAGCGTGCGTTAGAGCAAACGGGTTTTAAACGTATTGTGATTGCCGGTGGTGTAAGTGCTAACCGACGTCTACGTGCTGATCTAGAACAGCTCGCCAAAAAGATTGGTGGCGAAGTTTATTACCCACGCACAGAATTTTGTACCGATAATGGTGCAATGATCGCTTATGCGGGGATGCAACGCCTGAAAAATGGTGAGCTAGCAGACCTATCAGTTCAAGCAACCCCACGCTGGCCAATTGATCAGCTAGACCCTATAGCGTAAAAATTGAATTATAGAATCAGCCGCTCAAATGAGCGGCTTTTTTATCGCTGTTCAGAGTTGCCAGAAGAGTGATAAATGGTATGGTTTCATTTTATAAAACTGGATTATGGATAACAGTCGTATGAACAAATTTGTCGTCGATGGTCGTGAAATGGCGTATCAGGATGTAGGCCAAGGCCCGGTCATTGTATTTGGTCACAGTTATTTGTGGGACGCTAAAATGTGGGCTCCCCAAGTTGAGGTATTAAGCCAGTTTTACCGATGCATTGTTCCGGATTTATGGGCTCATGGTGAATCTGATTTTGCTCCGGCGCAAACGCGTTCATTACAAGATTACGCGGATCATATTCTCGCGTTGATGGATAGCTTGGACATCGAACAATTTTCTATTGTTGGCTTATCCGTAGGAGGGATGTGGGGCAGTGAAGTTGCGGTAAAAGCGCCAGCTCGCGTTCAAGCCTTAGTATTAATGGATACATTTGTTGGCTTAGAGCCTGAAGTTACTCATAAAAAATATTTTGCCATGTTGGAAGCGATCTCTGCGGCTCAGTTGGTCCCTGAACCTGTTGTTGATGCGGTCACGCCACTATTTTTTGCACGAAATGCGCAACAAGACTCCCCTCAATTAGTTGAAGGTTTTCGTCAACACCTTGCTCAATTAAAAGGAGAGCAAGCTGTGGAAGTAGCGAGAATCGGACGAATGGTCTTTGGTCGCCGGGATTTAATTGAAGAGGTCGAAAAGCTGGCTTTGCCTGTTCTCATTGCCGTTGGACAAGAAGATATTCCCCGTCCGGTGTTGGAGTCGTATCTGATGCATGATTGCATTTCAGGTTCTGAGCTAATAGAGATCCCTAAAGCGGGCCATATATCCAACCTAGAACAAGTAGATTGTGTCACCAATATGCTGACTCAGTTTCTGAGCAAGGTTTATTCCAATTGATATAAACAAGGCCTCATTTACGAGGCCTTATTTAATCCATTCTTTTTCTCACCCACTTTAGGCTCTGTACCATCAATTAAGCGTTTAATATTTTGATGGTGACGTAACACTATTAAGCAACAGAGCATGGCGACAGGGAGGGTATATTGAGGTTTGATAAGCCAAGTATAGAGTGGTGCTAGCAGTACAGTTACAATGGCGGCCAGTGATGAATAGCGAAAAGTGAATGCGACGATAAGCCATGTCAGCAGTAGCGCCGCAGTTAAGTCTAGGCCTATTGGAGCAATGGCACCGAGTGCAGTTGCAACGCCTTTTCCCCCTTTAAAGTGAAAAAAGATGGGATACATATGACCAAGGCAGGCGGCGATAGCAACAACACCCAGTACAACGGCATCAATATTTAAAAAGTAGCCACTCCAAACCGGTATGGTGCCTTTTAACATATCGCACAATAAAACCGAGGCTGCGGCTTTTCTTCCCCCAATGCGCAATACGTTGGTTGCTCCAGGGTTATTGGATCCGACACCACGAGGGTCGGGTAAACGCAAAAGACGGCAGATCAACACTGCACTGGAGATCGAGCCCAGAAGATAGGCAAAAATGATCATAACAAGTGCAAGTGGCGTCATAGAAGCGTTACTCGTGTGAAACAGATGTTAGTCAAGCAAGTAATTGATATCATACCGTGCTTATATGCCCAAGTAACCACCAATATGCATGAATACGTTCAGCCTCGGTAGGTAAGGGATGAAACGATGAAATAAATCGTTTACTTATAGAGATAGTACGACTTTTTACTTAAATTAGGTATCCGACCTGTATAGGAAAGGGCAGTAGTAGCAATGGATAAAGTATTTATAGACCAATTAGAAGTGATCACGACAATTGGCGTGTATGACTGGGAACAAGAGATTAAGCAAAAGCTGGTGCTTGATATTGAAATGGCTCATGACAATCGTCCTGCTGGTCACAGTGATGATGTGCAAGATGCATTGGACTATGCGCAAGTAAGTCAAGCCATATTATCTCATATTGAAGGTGGTCGCTTTTTACTGGTTGAACGTGTTGCTGAAGAAGTTGCTCAATTGATCATGACTCAATTTGCCGTTCCTTGGATTCGTATTCGATTGACCAAACCAGGAGCCGTGCCACAAGCGAAAGGCGTTGGCGTGATCATTGAACGAGGTCAATTATGATCACAACCTATATTGGGGTTGGGTCGAATATTGAACGAAAGAAGCACGTTGAAATTGCATTAAAAGAGCTTTGTCAACTAGGTCAAGAGCTAAAACTGTCTACCATTTATGAATGTGAGCCAGTTGGTTTCAAAAGTGATGCGTTTTACAATCTTGTCGTAGAAATGAAAACCCGTTTGGAATTGAGAGATTTTTCACAGGCCCTACGTACAATAGAGCGCGCATGGGGACGGGAAGAGAATGCTCAGAAGTTTCAACCTCGAACCATTGATCTTGATATCATTTTGTTTGGGGACATGATTTCAGAAAATTCTCCGGAAATCCCCAGGAGCGATATCTACAAATATCCCTTTGTTATTCAACCACTTTATGAGTTGTGTCCTGAACGGATCATCCCTAAGGATGGACGTACGGTGCAACAAATTTGGCAGAATACAAAGCAATTGGATTCGCTAATCCCTGTCGAACTCTGGTTCGATATTAACGCTTAATGAGTTTGTAATGAGTTATTTTGAAGCATTTATACTGGCTTTAATCCAAGGCCTGACTGAATTTTTACCTATTTCTAGTTCTGCACACCTGATCTTGCCATCAGCAATATTAGGTTGGGCCGATCAGGGGTTAGCATTTGACGTTGCTGTGCATGTGGGCACGTTAGCAGCAGTCATGATTTATTTCCGCAAAGAGGTGGTAACACTTCTCAGTGCATTTTTAGGCTCTATTTTTAAAGGTGATCGCAGCAAAGAAGCCAAGTTAGCTTGGATGATCATCATTGCTACTATCCCTGCGTGTATCTTTGGCCTAGTGATGAAAGACTTCATCGAATTATACTTGCGTAGTGCATGGGTGATTGCGGTGACCACGATTGTTTTTGGTCTGTTGCTTTGGTACGTCGATAAACACTCTAAGTTGGCGGATGATGAATATCAGGCCGACTGGAAAAAAGCGTTATTCATTGGCTTGGCTCAAGCTGCTGCGATAATCCCAGGTACATCCCGCTCTGGTGCAACGATTACAGCAGCGCTATACCTAGGCTTTACTCGTGAAGCAGCTGCACGTTTCTCGTTCCTTATGTCAATTCCTATTATCTTGCTTGCTGGTGGCTATCTTGGTCTAGAGCTTGTGACAAGTGGTGAACCGATCCATTTTGGCTTTTTGATGACGGGCATTCTGACCTCTTTTGTCAGCGCATACCTTTGTATTCACTTCTTCTTGAAGATGATTTCTAGAATGGGTATGACGCCATTTGTTATTTATCGCCTAATTCTAGGTGTCGGTCTTTTTGCTTACCTTGCGCTGAGCTAACACAACAAGCCTAATTTAGGATGAATGAGTCACTGGCAATGAGATTGTCCAGTGACTTTTTTTGTTTAAAAGCAGGTTAATTCTTATATCCTGTCAGAACTTTATAAGACCACATATCTCTACCTCGCCTGAAAAGCTGCGATGTGGTATATATGTGGTCTTGCTTTATTCCTCTTCTAATAAATATTATGCGACTGTTTGCCTTGACCTTATTGTTACTTCTCGGTTGGCTACAATACACATTGTGGCTCGGAAAAAATGGTATCTCTGACTTCCAAGCCGTCACCACCGATACTGAGGTTCAAAATCAGGTGAATACCAACCTCAAAGAGCGTAATGATAAGATGTTTGCAGAAATTGATGATTTACGTCAGGGGCTAGATGCCATTGAGGAGCGTGCTCGTCATGAACTTGGAATGGTTAAAGAAGGGGAAACTTTCTATCGCCTCATTGATGAGGATGCAAAATAAATGATGCAACCTGCTTCTTCTCTTTATGCCGTCGTTCCTGCTGCTGGTGTCGGTAGCCGTATGAAGGCAGATCGTCCCAAGCAATATTTAATGATTGATGGGATGACAATCTTAGAGCATACAGTGCGCCGCTTACTTGCTCATCCTAGGATTGAAAAGGTGGTGGTTGCTGTGACAGATGGTGACCCATATTTTGCTGAACTTCCTTTAGCGACAGATCCTGACGTCATTCGTGTTTCCGGTGGGAAAGAGCGCGCTGACTCCGTTCTTTCTGCATTACAATACATAAAGCAGAATCGTTTAGCGCAATGGGTGATGGTGCATGATGCTGCCAGACCATGCGTAAAACACAAAGATTTAAATACATTGATTGACGTCTCTCAAGCTCATCCTGTCGGCGGTATTTTAGCGTCCCCGGTAAGAGATACGATGAAGCGGGCTGATGGCAATAAGAATATTGATCACACGGTTGATCGGGAAGCGCTGTGGCATGCACTCACTCCACAAATGTTTAGAGCAGAACTACTAACGCAGGCACTTGAGAGCGCATTGAATGCAGGAGCGGTTATTACTGATGAAGCTTCTGCTATCGAGTGGACAGGGAAATCACCCGCACTTGTTCAAGGTGACTCCGACAATATAAAAATAACTCAGCCTGAAGATTTAGCGTTAGCAGAGTTCTATCTTAAGAGAAATAAGGAATCCTCATGATACGAATAGGCCATGGCTTTGATGTCCATAAATTTGGTGGCGAAGGCCCAGTGATCATCGGTGGTGTTGCTGTTCCATATGAACAAGGGTTAATTGCTCACTCCGATGGTGATGTTGCTCTGCATGCATTGTGTGACGCGCTGCTTGGTGCGATTGCGGCGGGCGATATTGGACGTCATTTCCCAGATACTGATGATGAGTGGAAAGGCGCGAATAGCCGAGATTTATTACGTGATGTTTATCGCCGCGTTAAAGAGCAAGGTTATGTACTCGGGAATGCCGATGTAACGATTATGGCTCAGGCTCCGAAAATGGCACCGCACATTGAAGCTATGTGTCAGGCTATAGCTGATGATCTAGAGACAGATTTATCGAATGTGAACGTCAAAGCGACAACCACGGAACGTTTAGGGTTTACAGGCCGTAAAGAAGGCATTGCTTCGGAAGCCGTTGTCTTGCTGCAAAAGCGCCAAACTACCGTTTAATTATATTGAGAACATTATGTCAGACATGTTGTCTTCATTGGCTTATTTGAACAGTAAGCCCGTTGCTCAAGGCAAGCTAAAAGCTCAGCCTGAACATTTTAAAGTGAATGAAATATTAGGTTATGAACTAGAAGGTCAAGGCGAGCACTTGATGGTTCGCATTCGTAAAATCGGTGAAAATACCAGCTTTGTCGCCAATGAATTAGCAAAAGCATGTGGTGTAAAGTCAAAAGATGTCAGTTGGGCTGGGCTTAAGGATCGCCATGCTGTAACTGAGCAGTGGCTGAGTGTTCATCTTCCTAAGGGAGAAACACCAGATTTTACTCAGTTTCTTGCAAGCTATCCTTCTATCGAGATCTTACAGACAACCAGACACAATAAAAAACTGCGTCCAGGTGATTTATGGGGTAACCAGTTTGAAGTGACATTGTCTGAAGTTACCGATGTTGATGATGTGCTTAGCCGACTAGAGACGATTAGCCAAAAAGGTGTTCCGAACTATTTTGGTAATCAACGTTTTGGCCGAGATGGTAATAATGTCGAGGAAGCAAGGCGTTGGGGGCGGGAGAATGTTCGTACCCGTAACCAAAACAAACGTAGCTTATATTTGTCTGCCGCTCGCTCTTGGATTTTTAACCACATTGTTTCTGCACGTATTGAGCAAGGTGATTTCAACCATTTTATCGAAGGTGATATTGCGTTGAACAATGGTGAGGTGCTCAATGTAACTCAAGAAAGTTTGTCTGATTTTAATGCTAAATTGGGTAATGGTGAGCTTCAGATTACCGCAGCACTGGCGGGGGATAATGCCCTACCTACACAAGGGGAGGCATTAACATTAGAGCAGCCTCACTTGGATGCAGAACCGGATCTAATGGCTTTGATCCGTGGTAACCGGATGCGTCATGAACGTAGAGCGATTGCTCTCTATCCGAAGGATTTGAACTGGACGGTTGATGGCCAAAACATCACCTTGTCATTTTCATTAACTTCTGGAAACTTTGCGACAGCGATCGTACGTGAATTAATGGAAGAAATTGTAGTAGAACGCGAATACTAATATGAATGGACGCTCTTTAAAGATCTTAATCAGTAATGATGACGGTGTGTATGCGGAAGGGATTCGAACATTAGCAAAAGAGCTAGAATCCATTGCTGAAGTGGTAATTGTGGCTCCGGATCGAAATCGCTCCGGGGCTTCAAACTCTCTCACGCTAGAACAGCCTCTGCGTGTTAGTGAGATAGAACCCAATGTTTATTCGGTTCAAGGAACACCAACCGATTGTGTCCATTTCGCTTTAAATGAACTGCTAAAAGATGATTTACCGAACCTAGTGCTATCGGGAATTAATCACGGTGCAAACCTAGGCGACGATGTGCTCTACTCTGGAACGGTTGCAGCGGCAATGGAAGGGCATTTTCTCGGTGTACAATCGATCGCTTTTTCATTGGTGGGTAAGAAGCATTTTGCAACGGCTGCGACGGTTGCAAAAGAGATCGTGCTCCAGCACTTGCGTAATCCAATCCCAACCAATCGACTTTTGAATATAAATATCCCTGATTTACCCGAAGAGGCGCTTATGGAGACAAGTGTTACTCGATTGGGTGCTCGACATCACGCGGAAGAAATGATTAAGCAGCAAGATCCCAGAGGCCATGATATTTATTGGTTGGGACCTCCCGGCAAGGAACAAGATGCGGGAGAAGGGACAGACTTCTATGCAGTAGAAAGGGGCTCGGTGTCGGTTACGCCACTGCAAGTCGATCTAACCGCACATGAGTCGCTAAGAAGTATGGATAACTGGTTGAAGGATAAATAAGATGACAAAACCACATGCCGACAAATTAATAGAGTTTCTTGTCGCTAGTGGCATCAAAGATCAAGAAGTGCTGAACGCGATTTATGCACTTCCTCGTGAGTTTTTCGTTTCTCAAGCGATGCGTCATCAAGCGTATGACAACAACGCGTTGCCTATTGGACTTGGGCAGACGATCTCACAACCGTACATCGTAGCAAAAATGACAGAAAATCTGGAACTTACACGAAAGAGTAAAGTCCTAGAAGTCGGCACGGGTTCGGGGTACCAGACTGCGGTCTTATCGCAACTGGTTGAACATGTGTATTCACTGGAACGTATTAAATCATTGCAATGGGAGGCGAAGCGTCGTCTTAAGCAATTGGATATTTATAATGTTTCGACAAAGCATGGTGATGGCTGGCAAGGTTGGCAAGGGAAAGCGCCTTTTGATGCGATTATCGTGACAGCGGCCGCTAACAAAGTTCCTTCTGCGCTTCTTGAGCAGCTAAGTGAAGGTGGTGTGATGGTGATTCCTGTAGGGACCGAGGATCAACAATTACTGAAAATTACTCGCCATGGAGGTGAGTATCAGTCTGAACTTATTGAAATGGTACGATTTGTTCCCCTTATTGAAGGTGATCTCGCTTAAATTATGTCTTTAAAGCTTTATTCACTCATTATATTCGCATTATGTAGCACTCTGCTTGGCTGTGCTGCACATTCCCCTGCGCCAGTTTCTGGGTTGAAGAAAGATTATGACTCTATCCCTCGTGGTAGCTATCGAGGTAGTTTCTACCAAGTGGAAAAAGGCGATACGCTATACTTTATAGCTTACGTCACAGATAAAGATGTAAAAGAGATCATTCGTTACAATAAGTTGCAGCCACCTTATACCATTTATCCAGGACAAAAATTAAGGTTATGGCGTCCTGCCTATAAGCCGCCTGCATACGGTGGAACAGGGGCTGGGCCAGCAACAGGGGCTGTAGCGTCGACAACCACTGCTGTTGCCGCGACAACCGTGACCAAACCGAGTAAAAGCTCAAATCAAAAGGTTACAGCATCGAGTTCGAAAAATAACCAAAAAGTGGTGAAGAAAGATCCACCGAAGAAGGTTGATCAATCGAAACCAAAGGAGTATGTTGAGGCTACTGGTAAACAAAATGTTAACAAAACAGTCGGTACTTCAAAACCAAATAATAATAAAGTTTCCAAATGGTTGTGGCCAACAAAAGGGAGAGTGATCAAAAACTTTTCTGCTGGAGACCAAGGGAATAAAGGCATCGACATCGCAGGACAGCGAGGTCAGTCAATAGTCTCAACAGCAGGTGGCACCGTTGTTTATTCGGGTAACGCACTGCGTGGTTATGGTAACCTTGTCATAATAAAACATAACGACAATTACCTCAGTGCATATGCGCATAATGATCGGTTGCTCGTACACGAAGGACAGAGTGTAAAAGCAGGCCAAAAAATTGCGACCATGGGTAGTTCAGGCTCCAATAGTGTTCGCTTACACTTTGAAATTCGCTATCAGGGTAAGTCGGTGAATCCAAAACGCTACTTACCGTAACAATTTACTTGTTAAGAGTAATATAGCGACATTAAAGAGTAGTAATGTCTTGCTAGCTCGCCAGGGGGAGGCGCTATGAGTATCAGCAATACAGCAACTAAAGTCGAAGAGTTCGATATCGATCAGCAAACAATGGAATCGTTTTCTGCCGGTAACGGATCGTCTGTTGAAGAAAGTGTTCAAACATCTACAAACAAAGAAGAGTTCGAGGTTTCCGCAAAAAGCTTGGATGCCACTCAACTCTACCTCGGTGAAATCGGTTTTTCTCCTTTATTAACAGCTGAAGAAGAAGTGCTTTATGCACGCCGCGCGTTGCGTGGTGATGAAGCTGCGCGTAAAAGAATGATTGAGAGTAACTTACGTCTGGTTGTTAAAATATCACGCCGTTATAGCAATCGTGGCCTTGCACTGCTTGATTTAATCGAAGAAGGCAACTTAGGTTTGATTCGTGCGGTTGAGAAGTTTGACCCTGAGCGCGGTTTCCGTTTCTCTACGTATGCCACGTGGTGGATTCGTCAAACAATAGAGCGTGCTTTGATGAATCAGACTCGCACCATCCGCTTGCCAATTCATGTTGTAAAAGAGCTCAATATTTATTTGCGTACGGCACGTGAATTATCTCAAAAGCTCGATCATGAACCGACGGCAGAAGAAATCGCCAATCAATTAGATAAACCCGTTGATGATGTCAGTAAGATGCTGCGCCTGAATGAGCGTATCAGCTCCGTTGATACACCGATTGGTGGTGATGGTGAAAAAGCGTTGCTGGATATCATTCCTGATGCGAAATATTCTGATCCAGAAGTATCGACGCAAGATGATGATATTAAAGACTCATTGATTCATTGGTTAGATGAACTCAATCCTAAGCAGAAAGAGGTGTTAGCTCGTCGTTTTGGATTGTTAGGCTATGAGCCATCGACACTTGAAGAAGTGGGTCGAGAGATCAACCTGACGCGTGAGCGCGTTCGTCAAATCCAAGTTGAAGGACTTAGAAGGTTACGTGAGATCTTGATCAAGCAAGGCCTAAGTATGGAAAACTTGTTTAGTATTGAAGATGACTAGATCCGTAAAGTTCACTAAAGAAAAAGCCTTGGTTTTACCAAGGCTTTTTTTAATTCTTATTGGATAATGGAAACACCTTAACCAGTTTGATTCGGTTTTCTTCTAGTTCGACAATTTCCATTGGATGTCCCGCGACTTGAACACTCAGATGACTTTCTGGGATATCTTCTAAATGTTCAAGGATCAAGCCATTCAATGTTCTAGGACCATCAGTAGGCAAATCCCATTTTAATCCTTTGTTAATGTCGCGAATATTTGCACTGCCCTCGATCAGGAAGCTGCCATCGCTTTGTGGTGTAATTTCATCCGACAAGCTAGGGGCAATGGAGGTCGTAAACTCGCCAACGATTTCCTCTAAGATATCTTCAAGTGTAATTAAACCAATGATGTCGCCATACTCATCAACAATAAGGCCTATTCGCTCTTTATTTCGCTGAAACTTAAGCAGTTGAACATTTAAAGGTGTGCCTTCAGGAATAAAGTAGACTTCATCAGCGGCACGAAGCAGCGTTTCTTTGTTGAATTCATTCTTTTCCAGCATTAAGCGCGATGCTTCACGCAAACGAAGCATTCCAACAACTTCGTCAATTTGATCTCGGTAAAGAACAACACGCCCGTGTGGAGAGTGTGTCAGCTGGCGCACAATCGACTTCCAATCATCATTGATGTCGATACCAGTAATTTCATTCCTTGGGATCATGATGTCGTTGACTGTCACGTGTTCCAAGTCAAGGATTGAAATTAACATATCTTGGTGGCGCGTTGGGATTAGGCTACCGGCTTCGTTCACCACGGTGCGGAGTTCTTCTGAGCTGAGGTGATCATCATCACCATGTTTCGCTTTGATTCCCAGTAATCGAATAAAACCGTTGGTAATAAAGTTAACGAAAATAACCAGAGGAGATAACAGCTTCATTAATACAGTTAGGACAATACTACTGGCGTATGACACTCGCTCAGGGTAAAGCGCTGCTAATGTTTTTGGGGTGACTTCTGCAAAAACCAGTACCACAAGTGTGAGGGCACCAGTGGCGATTGCAACACCAAGGTCGCCGTACAGACGCATGCCTAAAATGGTGGCAATGGCAGAAGCTAAAATATTGACTAGGTTGTTACCGATAAGAATAAGGCCGATAAGACGATCGGGGCGATCTAGCAGCTTTTCAACTCGCTTTGCACCTTTATGACCAGTATTGGCAAGGTGTTTTAAGCGGTAGCGGTTCAGAGCCATCATCCCTGTTTCTGAGCCTGAAAAATATCCTGAAATTACAATCAGACACGCGAGTAGCGCAAATAAGATACCCGTTGATATTTCATCCAAAGCTTAATGTTTCCTTTTGAAGTTCTGGTTAATTTATGACCTAACTATCTAGTTAAGTCAATAAGGCGAGTATTGTAGAAGAAAGGTGCATTGCATGCACCTTATCACGCGTCTCAGTTTAGAATAATTTCGCGAACAAACCGGCTACCAAAGTAGGCAAGGGTGAGTAATGTGGCTCCAGCGACCGCAAACCAAGTGACTTTCTTTCCTCGCCATCCCTTTTGATAATGACCCCAAAGTAAAATGGAATAGACGATCCAAGCGATGAAAGAGAGGATTCCTTTATGCGCTTTACCCTGCGCAAACATATCTTGCACAAAAACAAAGCCTGTCAGCAGTGTTCCTGTTAGCAATAGATTACCTATCAAAATGATCTTAAATAATTGCCGTTCAACCATCATTAAAGGTGGCAGGTTAGGGTTAATTGCTAGCGCTTTCTTTGCCTTTAATTTGTGATCCAACCAAGCTAATTGCAGTGCATACAATGCCCCGATTGTCAGTGTTGAATAAGAGAACAACGCCAGTGATATATGGATCAATAACTTAGGGTCATTTTCCAAATGGGTAATAAAGGTACTTGGTAAGAATGCGGCGGCAGAGAGGTTTAATGCGGAAAAACTGTAGACCACCGGGAGTAAAAACCAGATCCGAGTTTTGAGCATGGCCACGCTCATCACCAGAGAGATAATAAAGCTGATCAGAGAGGCGACATTGAGAATACTCAGGTTTTGCCCTGAACTCTCAAAAATTAGATCACTTAATAACCAAGCGTGAAAAGCAAGGGCCAGCACCGCACTGACAAAAACGGTCTTCGAGCGAATACCTGTCTGGTGAACCAGTCCCGGGATAATGGTTGCTATTGCCAAAACATATAAGATGGTAGCAACAACAGCGATTAAGTTGTCCATTGTTCTCTAAAAGCTGGTGGTTAATTGGCGAATTATACCCTGCATCAACGGCTTGGGCTATGGAATTACCGCGCTAATTGTGAGAGTTGAGATATCAAATTTCATCTGAACTTTGTCATGTCTACTTTGGCTAAGGTATACTCACTTTAATTTATCGCCGAATCTTGCGAAGAGTAAAAGATGTTTGAGAATTTAACGGATCGCTTATCCCGCACGCTGAAAAATATCAGCGGTAAGGGACGTCTTACGGAAGACAATATTAAAGAGACCTTGCGTGAAGTACGCATGGCATTGCTGGAAGCGGACGTTGCGCTGCCAGTTGTTCGAGATTTTATTAAGCGTGTCAAAGAAAGCGCAGTTGGTGTTGAGGTTTCCAAGTCTCTAACGCCTGGCCAAGAGTTTATTAAGATCGTTCAGACCGAACTTGAAGCGGTGATGGGCGAATCGAATGAAGCGCTGAACCTCGCGGCACAACCACCTGCAGTTATTTTGATGGCGGGTCTACAAGGTGCAGGTAAAACCACTTCTGTAGGTAAACTATCGAAACTACTCACCGAGCGAGACAAAAAGAAAGTCTTAGTTGTTTCTGCTGACGTTTACCGCCCAGCGGCAATCAAGCAGCTAGAGACACTTGCTAGTGATGTAGGTGTTGATTTCTTCCCTTCTTCGCCAGATCAAAAACCAATTGATATTGCGAATGCTGCTATCGACCATGCGAAGAAGAAGTTTTACGACGTTCTCGTTGTGGATACTGCTGGTCGTTTAGCGGTTGATGAAGAGATGATGGCGGAGATCCAAGCACTTCACACCGCTATCACGCCAGTAGAAACCCTATTCGTGGTTGATGCGATGACGGGGCAAGATGCTGCAAATACAGCGAAAGCATTTGGTGATGCCCTTCCATTGACGGGTGTGATCTTAACCAAAGTCGATGGTGATGCACGTGGTGGTGCCGCACTATCGGTTCGTCATATCACGGGTAAGCCAATCAAATTCCTCGGTGTGGGTGAGAAAACCGACGCACTAGAGCCATTCCACCCTGATCGTGTTGCATCACGGATTCTTGGAATGGGTGATGTTCTGTCACTGATTGAAGATCTTCAACGTAATGTTGACCAAGAAAAAGCCGAGAAGCTGGCTAAGAAATTCAAAGAGAAGAAAGGCTTTGACTTAGAAGACTTCCGTGAACAGCTTGGTCAAATGCAAAACATGGGTGGCATGATGGGAATGATGGATAAACTTCCAGGCATGTCCCAACTCCCTGCTGATGTCAAAGATAAAGTCGATGACAAAATGTTTAAGCAGATGGAAGCCATCATTAACTCTATGACGATGAAAGAGCGTCAGCGCCCAGAACTCATCAAAGGTTCACGTAAAAAGCGTATTGCTGCTGGTTCAGGTACTCAGGTTCAAGATGTAAACCGTTTACTTAAGCAGTTCACTCAAATGCAAAAAATGATGAAGAAAATGCAAAAGGGTGGTATGAAAGGCATGATGCGTAATATGCAAGGCATGATGGGTGGTATGGGCGGCGGATTTAATCCATTTGGTCGCTAAGTTGTACCTAAATGAAAGGGCCTGAAACTTCAGGCTCTTTTTCGTTGAAGAAACACTGCATTAGAATTTAAGGGGCGGTAGAAACTTTATTTTCAACCTGTTAGCTAGGTCACAAACGAAAATCCCTATTTATGTTGGTGAAAAAATAGCTAAAACCCTTGCATTGACTCGGAATAAGAGTAAAATTCCGGAGCTTTATTTTGGCACGAGACCCCAAACTGTTTAGTGATAAATGGTTTCTGGGGTTAATTTTATTTTTGAGAAAGCAAAGAGGACGACATGGTAACCATTCGTTTGGCACGTCACGGCGCTAAAAAGCGTCCATTTTATCAAATCGTAGTAGCGGACAGCCGTAACGCTGCAACTGGCCGTTTCATCGAGAAAGTTGGTTTCTTCAACCCAACTGCTAAAGGTCAAGAAGAAGGTCTACGTCTAGACCTAGATCGCGTTAACCACTGGGTTGGTCAAGGCGCATCTCTATCTGACCGCGTTGCTAAGCTAGTTAAAGACGCTCAAAAAGCGGCTTAATTCTTAATTTAAGAAGTAGAAATTAGCTTATGTCGATGAAAGGTAAAGAAACGATGAGCGGCGACAAGATTGTTGTAGGCAAGCTTGGTGCTACTTATGGCATTCGTGGCTGGCTTAAAGTTTTTTCCTACACAGACAATGCTGAAAGCATATTTGATTACAGCCCTTGGTTTATTAACCAAAAGGGTTCGTGGGTTGAGTTCAAAGTAGAAAGCTGGAAGCGCCATAACAAAGGTATGGTGGCTAAGCTGGAAGGTCTGGATATTCGCGAAGACGCGCATTTACTGACGAACTTTGAAATCGCTATTGACCCTGCGGCACTGCCTGAACTGTCAGAAGATGAATTCTACTGGCGCGAATTGTTTGGTATGCAAGTGGTAACCACGAAAGGTTACGATCTAGGTGTTGTTACAGACATGCTAGAAACTGGCTCAAACGATGTTTTGGTTGTGAAAGCAAATCTAAAAGATGCTTTCGGGCAAAAGGAACGACTAATCCCGTTTCTTGAAGAGCAAGTGATCACTAAGGTTGATCGCGAAGCTCAACGGATCGAAGTTGACTGGGATCCTGGATTCTAAACTCCAAGGCTACAGAGCGAGATACACATGTGGGTTGGCGTAATAAGCCTTTTTCCTGAAATGTTCCGTTCTGTTACTGATTTCGGAGTAACAGGTCAAGCGGTTAAAAAAGGTCTTTTGTCGATTGAGACTTGGAATCCTAGAGATTTTACTCACGACAAACATCGCACTGTTGATGATAGACCTTACGGTGGTGGCCCTGGCATGTTAATGATGGTTCAGCCTTTGCGCGATGCCATTCATATTGCAAAAGAAGCCTCACCGGGTAAGACGAAAGTCATTTACCTATCTCCTCAAGGTCGTAAGCTCGACCAGAAAGGGGTTGAAGAACTGGCAACAAATGAGAATTTACTGCTTATTTGTGGTCGTTATGAAGGGGTAGATGAGCGCATCATTCAATCTGAAGTTGACGAAGAATGGTCGATCGGGGATTTTGTGATGACGGGTGGTGAGATACCAGCCATGACGTTAATCGATTCTGTCTCTCGGTTTATTCCGGGTGTTCTAGGGGATTTTGCGTCAGCAGAAGAAGATTCTTTTGCCAATGGCTTGTTAGATTGCCCTCACTATACGCGTCCTGAAGTATTGGATGACAAACAAGTACCAGCGGTACTGATGTCAGGCAACCACAAGGACATTCGTCAATGGCGACTTAAACAGTCGCTGGGCCGAACTTGGCAAAGAAGACCAGAGCTCCTGGAAAACCTAGCTCTGACTGACGAACAGGAACAATTGCTTGCTGAGTTCATTAAAGAACATAACGCAAAGTAACCTAATTTATTTAGTATCAGTTTATTCTAGGAATTTAAAAAATGAGTAACATCATCAAAGCTCTTGAAGAAGAGCAAATGAAACAAGACCTACCTAACTTTGCCCCTGGTGACACAGTTGTTGTTCAGGTTAAAGTAAAAGAAGGTAACCGCGAACGTCTACAGGCATACGAAGGTGTTGTAATTGCAATTCGTAACCGTGGTCTTCACTCTGCTTTCACTGTACGTAAGATCTCTAACGGTGAAGGTGTTGAGCGTACGTTCCAAACTCACTCTCCAGTTGTTGATAGCATCGAAGTTAAACGCCGTGGTGCAGTACGTCGTGCCAAACTGTACTACCTACGTGAGCGTTCTGGTAAGTCTGCTCGTATCAAAGAGAAACTTGCTAAGAAGTAATGCTATAACTAGCGTTCTCATAGTAAAAACGGGGTCGATTCATCGACCCCGTTTTTTATATACATCATTTTAAATGAATTATTTCAGTACGATTCTTCAGACCAGCCGTCACTGTCTGACATGTCTGGGGCGCCCGGTATCGTATTCTCTTCATCTGCCCACTCACCAAAATCAATCATCTGACACTGTTTGCTACAAAACGGTCGATGAGGGCTTTGCTCTCCCCACTCAACATCAGCATTGCATTGTGGGCATTGAACTATGGTCAGTTTTTTTGTCATTGTGAAAACCTAAAATTTACTTCAGAAGGGTATTGTCTGTGTTGCAGCGAGAGAGCGCAAGTGGATTAATATCAGCAGCAAACCGCCAATTCAAACTCGATATCGTGTGAACAAGCTTGCCCGGTAGAAAACTCAATAAACTTAATCGCAAAACGGTTTTTATGTCCGGAAATCATAGGATAAACCCCATATTGGAGTGGGATATCGAGTCTTAAGATATTAGCTTCTTCTGCATCGCTTTGGTAAAAACCAGAATGTGCATATTGGTGTTTAAAATGTCCGGTTTCACGAGACAGCTTGAGCCATAGATCGAGAGCATTGGATAACGGCAGCAAGGTACTTAACCAGCGTTGAGTATCTGCATTCTTCTTTTCGATAGGGAGATGAAGCCAATGATGTAATGCAGGAAGATCGAAGCAGCATGCGCCACCAGGTAAATTAAATCGCTGGCGAATTGAGCCGAGGAAACGATCCTCTTTTAAACTCTGACCGAAACGTTCAGCAGCCATTAAACCCGCGTGAGTTTGATCCACTTCATTGAGTATGCCACGAAGCATTTCTTGATCAACGCCTTCGACATTGAGCCAACTCCGATATGTGAGTCGTTGCTTTTCAATATCTTTAGCTAGTTCACTTTTGAGCTGGATCTGCTCAAAAATTTCCAGAAGATCAAATAAGGAACGAAAAAATAGCAGGTGCTGAAGTTCATCGCGAAATTGCGCTGATGTATTTAGTTGTTGCAGCAGCGACTCAACACGAAGATAGATCCGAGTTTTTTCGTTAAGTGGATGTTCAAAAAAGTGGGTGGTCATTCAGTTATGCCCTACATTGATCTTCTTTTATTCTCACAGATTTGCACTGCTTATGGCTAGGTACTTTTTATGTAAATCTGTGATTAAAGGCAAAAGTTGACGGTTTTTTGCATCATTTTTAATCACATCATCTGCGATGGCTAAACGCTCAGTTCGACTCGCTTGTGCTGCAAGAATGGCTTCTGCTTGCTGCCTTGAGATATTGTCGCGTTGCATCGTACGATCAATCTGAGTTTGTTCATCGACATCTACAACTAACACGCGATCAGCCATATGTTGAAGGTTATTCTCTGCCATTAACGGAATGATCAGTAATGCATAAGGAGAGCGAACTTGACTTAACGATAGCTGCATTTGCTCTCTTATCATGGGATGTAATAAGGCATCTAACCACGCTTTTTCCTTTGGATTCGAAAAGATCTTCTCACGTAGTGCTGCGCGGTTTAATGTGCCAACTTCCGTTAAGATCGCAGTCCCATATCGCTTGGCAATCTGTTGCAAGCCTTTACTTCCAGGTTCGACAACTTCACGAGCAATGATATCGGCATCAACCAGCTCAATATCAAAATGTTCGTGAAATAAGTTGGCAATGGTTGTTTTTCCACTGGCGATACCGCCCGTTAGGCCGATGACATAGGCCATATCAAATTCCTATAAATGAGGATAAGTACCAATTCATGATACTCTCTCCCCACATCATACTGAGCCAGCCAGCTATCGCAAGGTAAGGGCCAAATGGAAAGGCTTTATCGATGCCTTTTTTTTGCATTCGTAGTTGTATCAGACCAAAAAATAGCCCAACCAAAGAAGAAAGCAGAATGATCATTGGTAAGTATTGCCAACCAAGCCAAGCTCCTAAGGCTGCGAGAAGTTTAAAGTCCCCATATCCCATGCCTTCCTTACCTGTGAGCAACTTAAAAAGCCAATAGACACTCCACAAGGCAAGGTAGCCAACCATTGCACCAATAACCGCATCATGAAGCGATATCGGGTTTACCTCAAAGAGAGCTAATGCCAGCCCTGACCATACTAAAGGCAGAGTCAACTGATCAGGCAATAGCATGGTGTCAAAATCAATAAAGGTCGTGCTGATTAACACAAACGTGAAAAAAATAAGAGCGATGGCATAGCCACTAAAAGGAAAGTTTAAAGCGATGGTGCAACACAGGATTGCGGTTAGCAGCTCTACAAAAGGGTAGCGCGCAGAAATTTTAGTCTGGCAATGGTGACAACGGCCTTTGAGTATCAACCAACTCAATACGGGAATATTATCAATGATACGTAGTTTACTTTGACAAGATGGGCACGCTGAACGTGGCACACTCAAATTGTAAGTCCCTTGCGGTGGCTGGATTTTATATTCAGGGAAGCTCTCGGCACAATCTTGTCGCCACTCTCGTTCCATCATAATTGGCAAGCGATGGATCACGACGTTGAGAAAACTGCCAACGATCAAACCAAACAGGCTGGCGAATATAGGAAAAAGCCAAGGGTAGTATTCAAATAATTCCGTTGAAAACATGTAAAGCACCTAAAAAAAGAGCAAGCACTCCGGCTTGCTCAAAGACGTTAGTGATGATTTTATCCCAATACACTCATTAAGTTAAAGATTGGTAAGTACATTGCGACAACCAGCCCGCCGACAACAATGCCCAAGAACACGATGATTAAGGGTTCTAGTATTTTTCCGAGGTTATCAACGGTGTTGTCTATTTCAAACTCGTAGATGGTGGCGACCTTATTTAACATATCATCTAAACGGCCAGACTCTTCGCCTATCATGATCATTTGCAGCACCATCTCGGGGAATGTTTCTGTATTACGCATAGCGATATACATTGGCATACCAGCTGCGGTATCGCGATAGACTTCATCAATGGCATGTTGATAGTGTGTGTTGTTGGCGGTTTTGGCCGAAGTTTTTAAGCTGGTTAAGATTGGAATGCCGGCACTAAAGCTCGTTGCAAGCGTTCGGCTGAATTTGGCGATTGAGGCTTTAGACATGACGGCCCCAATGATCGGTATACGAAGGCTAAGTCGGCTACTGTGAAGTTTGGCGCGAAACGATTTTTTGCGCATCGTTTTGATAACCAAAACAGCCAGGAAGATGGCCACTACAACCATCCAACTATAGGCTTGAACCCAATGAGAAAGTTTGAGTACTTGCTGAGTAAACCAAGGAAGCTCTGCACCAAACCCTTTAAACATCGCCTCGAACTCGGGAATGACCATGGTCAGCATCAAGTAGGACACTCCTAATGCAACAAGAACCACCATGCTGGGATAAATTAATGCCTTAATTACTTTGGCTCTGAGTTGTTCCGATTTTTCGCGATAAGTTGCAATACGCTCAAAAACTTCGGGTAGGTTACCGGATTGTTCGCCGGTAGCGACTAAATCAATATACAGTGTATCGAAATGTGAGCTTGCGGTACGCATGGCTTTAGACAGTGGCGTTCCGGCTTCAACCCCTTTGGTGATCTGAGACAAAATTGACTTCATTTCGGCTTTTTTATGGTTATCTCCGACCAGTTTTAAAGCTTGTACCAGAGGAACGCCTGTGACCAGCATTGTGGCGAGTTGTCGGGTCAAAATTGTGATGTCTTTGCCTTTGACGCGCTGTGTAGCCTTAGTGATAAAAGACACCCCAGTTTTTTTGAGCTTTTTCACTTGAATGTGTTGCTCTTTGAGTTTGTCTCTTACTTCAATTTCACTAAAGGCCAACATATTACCGGAGGCAAGTTTGCCGGTACTGTTTATACCTTTCCAGCGATAGCTTTTTAGTTGTACTTGAG
This sequence comes from Vibrio sp. NTOU-M3, assembly GCF_040869035.1. Lineage (NCBI taxonomy): Bacteria > Pseudomonadati > Pseudomonadota > Gammaproteobacteria > Vibrionales > Vibrionaceae > Vibrio > Vibrio sp. NTOU-M3. Next base: position 2,739,262 of record NZ_CP162100.1, on the reverse strand, counting down.
GTCTGCTTCTCATAAGTTGTTCCCAACGGTGAGAGGATGGTTATAAGTAGAGTACACGCTGCAATTCAGCGTAACTGGTGATGCCTTGCTTTAATTTTTCAATGCCAGACTCTTTGAGTGTCTGCATCCCTTGTGACTGAGCAAGGCCTTCAATTTGTTGGATATTAGCCCCTTGAATGATGGCTTGGGCGAGCTTGTTATTAAACGCCATCACTTCGTAGATACCGACTCGGCCAGAGTAACCGCTATTACAATCGCTGCAGCCTTCACAATTCGCTTGGTAAATTGGAGTATCTGGTGTGAGGTTTAATTGTTTTAACACTACATCGGGGGCGTGATACGGCAACTTGCATTGAGGACAAAGTTTTCGCGCAAGACGCTGAGCAATGATCAAGCTCAGTGATGAAGCGATGTTGAACGGAGCAATCCCCATGTTACCTAATCGAATCACAGTTTCTGCCGCTGAGTTTGTATGGAGTGTTGACAGAACTAAGTGACCTGTTTGGGCCGCTTTGACTGCAATTTCTGCGGTTTCGAGATCGCGGATTTCGCCCACCATCACAATGTCAGGATCCTGACGTAAGAAGGCACGCAAAGCCTCGGCAAAGCCAAAACCAATTTGCGGTTGAACTTGAACTTGGTTGATACCACGAATGTTGATCTCTACCGGATCTTCTGCGGTTGAAATGTTGACTTCATCAGTATTGAGTATGCGCAAGCCCGTATAGAGTGAAACCGTTTTTCCGCTTCCGGTAGGGCCTGTCATTAAGATCATTCCCTGCGGTTTTTTCAGGGCGTTGAGATAAAGCTGTTTTTGCGTGTCGTTGTAGCCAAGCTTGTTGATATCAAGATTGGCAGCGCTGCTGTCGAGTAGTCGTAGAACGATTTTTTCACCCCATAATGTGGGGAGCGTAGAAACGCGCATATCTATTGCGGTTTCTGCATTGAGACGAAGTTTGATCCGCCCATCTTGAGGCAGTCGACGCTCAGCAATATCGAGTTTTGACAGAATTTTAATCCGAGCTGAAAGGCGACGGCTTAAATGGTGTGAAGGTTGCTGGGTTTCTATCAGAATACCATCACAGCGTAGTCGTACCCGGTAACTGTCTTCATACGGTTCAAAATGGATATCTGATGCGCCTTTACGTACGGCATCAAGAAGAATTTGGTTAATATACCGACTGACTGGCGCTTCATCTTTACTGAGATCTTCTAACCCGCCAATTTCATCATCACTGACATCAACTAACTCTGCCAGTTCGTTTTCATTGATGTCTTTGACATTTGATGAAGCACCGTTAATGGTGCGACCATAAAGTTTACGTACCGCTCCTTGAAGGTCTTTACAGTTTGCCAGTACTAGCTCAATTTGTAGCCCTGTTGCAAAGCGAAATTCGTCTTCCACTTCTAAATTCGTGGGATCACAAATGGCCAGTGTGAGAGTTTGCCCTTGTTGCTCTATCGGAAGAGCGAGGTGGCGCGTAATGAGTTCACGCAATGACAATTGTTGGCATAGCTGCTTATAGTCGTATTGGGTGAGTTTTTTTTCTGGGAAACCGAAAATTCGGCACAGTTCAATGGTTAATGCCTGACTGTCGATGATGCCAAGATCGACTAATGCTTCAGGGACGGACATCCCTGAAGCATTGATATGTTCTTCCACTTTTGGTTCTTGCTCCGCACTAAGAATATTTGTTTGGCGCAAGATGGAAGGAAGGTTGGTTAGCATTAACTATGAGCAACCATTGAGCTTCACACTATTTGCTGAACTAACTGTACAGCTCCAATTGCCTTGCGTGCTTCTATTTAGAGTTATACCGCTACCGGAGCCACCGCCTTTGGTTACATTTACAGCAATACCACCAGAAGTTACAGATATGGTTCCAAGGCTAAATGGTGTTGCGTTAATTGCAGCAGAAGTTGAAGGAGCTGCCCCACTAATTGCTAGGTAGTCTTCGTAATTTGTTTTAAGAGCGGTTGCAGTCGCAAGTGCTGAACCTAAAGCTCCTTTTTCAACGTATTTTTGATATTGAGGAATCGCAATCGCCGCAAGTACACCAATTACAGCTACTACGATCATCAATTCAATTAACGTAAAACCTTTTTGTTTACGAGTTTGTTTTGTTTGCATCTCTGACTCTCCATTCATTGCAACTCAACAGTAGCGAGAGAATATAAGTTGCTGATATGCAGATGAATTCACTCGGAAATACTCCGCGAGTCAGTTATGAAAATCAATGTGGAGTTTTCATTCAACAGACAAATTATTTCGAGCCTCAACAAAAATCTGACACGATTGTAAGGAAAAAGAGACAAAAAAAAGGAGACTATGTCTCCCTTTAATTGTTGAAAAAATAAGAACTTAGTTCCAGATTAAAACGAGAAAATTCGTTATGGTTTCATTCTTTTATTTACTATTTAAAACGCATGGAGAGATCCATGGCTTTTAGATGTTTGGTTAGGGCGCCAACAGAAATGTAATCCACGCCTGTTTCTGCAAATTCACGAATAGTTGCTAAAGTGACATTGCCAGAATTTTCTAATGCTGCTCGACCAGCATTAATTTTCACCGCTTCACGCATCATATCGGTAGTGAAGTTATCCAACATGATGATATCAGCACCGGCATCGATGGCTTGTTGCAGCTCATCAAGACTCTCTGTCTCTACTTCAACGGGTTTTCCTGGGTTCAATGATTTAGCCGTACTGATGGCTTGCGCTATACCACCGCAAGCAATGATGTGGTTCTCTTTAATTAAGTATGCATCGAAAACGCCAATGCGGTGATTATAACCACCGCCACATGCTACGGCATATTTGAGTGCGCTGCGCAGGCCAGGAATGGTTTTGCGTGTGTCTAATAGGCGACACTTTGTTCCCTCTAGCTGTTTGGCGTATTCTGCTGTCGTGGTTGCGCAGCCCGATAGGGTTTGAATGAAGTTCATGGCATTGCGCTCACCCGTTAATAGCATACGTGCTGAGCCTGACAGCGTGCAAAGAACTTGGTTTGGTTCAACCACATCACCATCTTGAACATGCCATTCAATTTTCACTTGGCTGCCATTTTCTTGTGCTGCCAATTGCTTAAACACTTCATCTGCCCATGCTTGACCACAAAAAACGCCGTGTTCGCGAGTAATAATGGTGGCGATGTTATGGGCATCGGCTGGGATCAGACTTGCTGTGATATCAGCGGCAGGGTTAAGCGTTCCACCCAAATCTTCTTTAAGCGTGTCAGCAACTGCACGAGTAATTTCAAGTGGGAGTTGCTGCTTCAAATAATCGAGACGTTCTTGGCTGTTATGTGTGTTTTTCATCGCAAATCTAATACGCAGTTGAACAGAGGTGGGCATGATACGCTGACTGCGGATGAAATTCAGCCATTAATCTCGCATTTCATTGCCAAAGGGATAAAATCAGAGAGTTAGTTAAGTTAATGAGCAGCAATATGATTGATGACCAAGGTTGGTATCGCCTCGCACGACATGTACCATCTCCATTTTATGACCAAAGAAGCGATAATGAAGATATCTCTTTGCTGGTGGTTCACAACATCAGTTTACCGCCCGGTCAATTTGGTGGGCCTTATATTGAGCAGTTTTTTACAGGCAAATTGAATCCGGATGCGCATCCTTTCTTTAAAGTGATTCATAAAATGGGAGTGTCGGCTCATTGCCTTATTCGCCGAAATGGGGAAGTGGTGCAGTTTGTGCCTTTTCAAGGGAGAGCATGGCATGCAGGTGTTTCTAGTTTTGCTGGGCGGGAAAAGTGCAATGATTATTCGATAGGAATTGAGTTGGAAGGGGATGATTTTACTGCCTACACCGCGGCACAATATGATGCGTTAGTCGAGTTAACACGAGCAATTCAGCACCGTTACCCGATGATCACTCCCGCTCGAATTACTGGACATCAGTATATAGCCCCGCTACGTAAAACTGATCCGGGGCTCGTCTTTGATTGGGTTCGCTTTAAAAAAGGGTTGTGTTCCTAGAGAAAAGCGCTCGGGGATTGAGCTCAGAGTGTTTCTTGATACTCGATGAGCACCTGCTCAACCCAAGTAGCGATGCGTTCATCACTGAGTTCGTATTGGGAGTCTTCATCCAGTGCCAAGCCAACAAAAAGGCTGCCATCCGCCGTGAGGGCTTTGGAAGCTTCAAACTCATAATGTTCGTCATTTGGCCAATAACCAATAACCTTTGCGCCCGCTTTGATGACTTCATCATGAAGCATACCCATGGCATCAAGATACCACTCTCCGTAACCTTCTTGATCGCCTAGGCCAAAAAGAGCAACAGTTTTGCCTTTAAGTGATAATTCACTGACCTGATCCCATAGCTCGTTCCAGTCTTCTTGTATTTCGCCAAAGTCCCACGTTGAAATTCCGAGGATCAACAAATCGTAGTCATTCATTAAGCTCAGATCTGACGTTTTGACATTATGAATATCGAGCAGCTCTTCACCGATGATGGCACGTATTTTTTCTGCTGCCATTTCGGTATAGCAGGTGGTTGAACCGTAAAATAAACCGATTTTCATCTCTGTTACATCGCTATTATTGGAATCAGGGTTGGGAATTCTAACCACAAATGACACAAGAATGCAGCGATTATCTGTATAAAACGATTTTTTTATGGCTTTGTTTTTATGCCTCCCTTACATTGGCGAAGAATTAAATATCAGAGGTTTGTCGTGTCTGAAATGAATTCGCCCGATCATGGGCTGATTGAACAATTTCTCGATACTATGTGGATGGAACGTGGTTTGTCTGAAAACACGTTAGCATCTTATCGTAATGATCTAGTGAAGCTACTGCAGTGGATGACGGAGCATAATTATCGTCTGGACTTCATTAGCTTGTCTGGGTTGCAGGAGTATCAAACTTGGTTGGTGGATGCTGGATACAAACAAACATCCAGAGCTAGAATGTTGTCTGCGATCCGTCGTTTATTTCAATATTTGCATCGGGAAAAATTGCGCGCGGATGATCCCAGTGCGCTGTTAGTCAGTCCGAAGCTACCTAAACGACTGCCTAAGGATCTGACGGAAGCGCAGGTTGAAGCGCTGCTGGACGCGCCGGATCCTAATGATCCGATGGAGCTACGTGATAAAGCCATGTTGGAATTACTTTATGCTACGGGTCTTCGTGTTACTGAACTTGTTAGCTTAACCATGGAAAACATGAGTTTACGCCAAGGCGTTGTTCGCGTTATGGGTAAAGGCGGAAAAGAGCGTTTGGTCCCAATGGGAGAAAATGCCATTGAATGGATTGAAACTTTTCTGCATGAAGGGCGGTCAATATTGCTTGGTGAGCAAACATCTGATGTGGTGTTTCCGAGTAAACGGGCTCGTCAAATGACGCGGCAGACTTTTTGGCATCGTATAAAGCATTATGCCGTTTTGGCGGGGATCGATAGTGAACAGCTTTCTCCTCACGTATTGAGGCATGCTTTTGCCACCCATTTATTAAATTATGGGGCGGACTTACGTGTGGTGCAGATGCTATTGGGGCATAGTGACTTATCGACAACACAAATTTATACTCATGTAGCCACCGAAAGGCTTAAACAAATTCATAGTGAGCACCATCCAAGGGCTTGATAAGGAAGAAATTAATGAGCGTACTACGCCGACTACCCATATTGGCATTACCACTTTTTGTCGCCGCTTGTAATGCTGACGATACGAACCAAGAACAAGTTAAGGCGACAGCAGCACCAGTCGCAACGCAGGCAAGCGAATTTAATAAAGAAGAGCTGATTGAGCGTTTTAGCAAATTACGCTTAAACGTCGAGGATGTGATCCCTTCAGAGATCGAAGGATTAGTTGAAGTACAAACTTCCGGCGGCCCACTATACGCGTCACCTGATGGTAAGTTCTTCATTGCGGGTACACTCTTTAGCTTGGCTGATGATGGTCAATATGTTGATGTAGTGGCTAAACGTCAGGCGCCACTTAATGTTGAGAAGCTTGCTAAACTGCAAGACAGCATGATTGAGTTCAAAGCAGAGAATGAGAAATATGTGGTCACGGTATTTACTGACATTACATGTGGCTATTGCGTGCGCTTGCATAGCGAAATGAAAGAATACAATGATCTAGGTATTACAATTCGTTACCTTGCATTTCCACGCCAAGGTGGCGTAAGCCCTGTTGCGGATCAAATGGCTGCAATTTGGTGTTCATCGGAGCCAAAATCTGCAATGCATGATGCGAAAATTAACCGTGTTATGCCGGAGAAAGGTGAGAACTTTGCGCAATGCCAGAGCACTATTAAGCAGCACTATCAGCTAGGTAAAGAGCTTGGTATTAGTGGAACGCCAGCAATTTTCCTCCCTAATGGCGAGATGGTCGGTGGTTACCTACCTCCTGAGAAATTGCTAGAACGTTTGCAATCCATCCAATAAATTCTCATCATGGGCCTCATTGAAGGCCCTTTTTTAATGATTATGATTGAAATTCAACGTCGCCCAGAAGCCGATTTAACTACGCTTCCAGATAGTATCCCTCCGTTACTCAAACGCATTTACATCAACCGCGGTATCAATAATGTCGAGCAGCTCGAAAAGGCGGCTAAGGCGCTGCATTCCTATCAAAAGCTTGGGGGTATAGACGCTGCGGTGACGTTGCTGTTTGATGCTTTACAGCAAAACAAACGCATTATTGTGGTTGGCGACTTTGATGCCGATGGTGCAACCAGCTCTGCTTTGTCTGTGCTTGCCTTACGTATGCTTGGTTCTAATAATGTGGATTATTTGGTACCAAACCGATTCGAAGATGGATATGGCCTAAGCCCAGAAGTGGTCGATCAAGCGATTGAGATTGGCGCAGAAGTGATCATGACGGTGGATAATGGTGTCTCTTCAATTGAAGGGGTTCGTTATGCAAAAGAGCAAGGGCTAACCGTTCTGGTGACGGATCATCACCTTCCTGGGCATGAACTGCCACAAGTGGATGCCATGGTAAATCCAAATCTGCACAGTTGTGACTTTCCTTCTAAAGCCTTGGCTGGTGTTGGTGTTGCTTTTTACTTGATGATGGCACTCTGCGTTCATATGCGCAAAATAGGTTGGTTTGCCGAGCAAGGCATGCCGGAGCCTAAATTGATGGAACTGATTGACTTAGTTGCTTTGGGTACCGTTGCTGATGTAGTGCCTCTGGATGAAAATAATCGCATTTTGGTACACCAAGGGCTGCAGCGTATTCGCGCGGGTAAGGCTCGTCCGGGCATTCAGGCTTTGATTGAAGTAGCAAAGCGCGATGCTCGCCGCTTAGTTGCCTCTGATTTCGGATTCGCGTTAGGTCCAAGGATCAATGCCGCTGGCCGTTTGGATGATATGTCTTTTGGTGTTGAACTTTTGATGAGTAACAACATTCATGCTGCGCGAAGAATGGCGAGTGAACTGGACGGTTTAAATCAAACTCGTAAAGAGATTGAAGAAGGCATGAAGCAAGAGGCGATGGCGATTTGTGAGCGTCTGCAGTTTGGTGAGAACGATATGCCGCATGGATTGGTGTTGTTTCAACGTGATTGGCATCAAGGCGTCATCGGTATCTTAGCTTCCCGCATTAAGGATAAATTTCATCGTCCTGTGATTGCATTTGCTGATGGTGGTGAAGGTTCAATTAAAGGGTCATGCCGCTCGATCCCTGGTTTGCATATGCGCGATACGTTAGATCGTATAGATACGCAAAACCCCGGCTTGATCATTAAATTTGGTGGTCATGCGATGGCAGCGGGTTTGACGATCTTAGAGAAAGATTTTGAGCGTTTTACACAGCTATTTAACCAAGCGGTGAAACAAGATCTTGATGAAGCGTTATTGAAAGGCGTCATTCTTTCTGATGGTGAGCTAAAACCAGAAGAGTTTTCGATGACGGTTGCAGAAATGCTTCGTGCTGGTGGCCCATGGGGGCAAGCATTTCCAGAGCCTGTTTTTGATGGTGAATTCAAAGTGTTGCATCAGAAATTGGTGGGGGAAAAGCATCTTAAGTTGATGTTGGAGCCACTTTTCAAAGGTCATCCAACAAACATTATGATTGATGGCATTGCCTTTAATATTGATTTACGCCGCTGGCCGGATGCTTCAGTCAAAACTGTACGCCTTGCTTACAAACTCGATATTAATGAGTTTCGTGGTAATCAGTCATTGCAGTTAATGATTGAGCATATAGAAGCTCGCTAGCTGGATACAGATGCGTATTGCTTAAGCCAGTGTTGCTTACAAAACTGAGACTCAACAGAGAGATATCAATGAGTTCAATAAAGCCGACTCTTTTGCAGTCGGTTTTCTTTTGCCTGTCACAAAATTTTCACCTTGCCATCTTCTCCTATCCACATCGATAAGTAATTCGTCATTTTTCTTTAAAAAATGCTAATTAATGTGATATCTGGCCCGATAATCTCTTGTCTGTTTATATTTTGTAATTGGTAATACCAATTACTTTGCTGTTTTAATCAACTATTGTTATCAAAGTGTTGAGCTGTGGCTCATTCTATGATTTGGGTCAATTTTTGGCTGGACACTGACGTTTTAATTATGTTAATTTCAGCCCCATCTTAAAATTGGTATTACCAATTGCCAGCAAAGAGTAAAAGAACAATAAATTATGGCTTATCAAAGGATTCGTCAGCCAAAGCTCTCAGATGTTATCGAGCAAGAATTAGAACGGTTGATTGTGGAAGGAACATTGTCTCCGGGGCAGCAGTTGCCACCAGAGCGCGAACTGGCAAAGCAGTTCGATGTTTCTCGCCCTTCGATTCGTGAAGCTATTCAACGCTTGGAAGCAAAAAAACTTCTTACTCGCCGACAAGGTGGGGGGACGTTTGTTAGTGAGAACATCTGGACAAGCTTTTCTGATCCTCTGCTAAATTTATTGTCTAGCCACTCGGAAACTCAGCTGGATCTACTGGAAACGCGTCATGCGATGGAAGGTATTTCTGCGTATTTTGCTGCTTTACGTGGTACCGACGAAGATTTTGCTCGTATTCAAGCGTGCTTGAAAACAATCAGTAGCGCTCAAGAAAATAAGAACATTGAAGGTGAAGCTACTGCGGTCATGCAGTTTCTGATCGCTTTGACGGAAGCGGCACATAACGTGGTTCTTCTTCACATTGTTCGAAGCTTGGCGCCACTGCTAGAGCAAAATATCTTACAGAATTTAAAGCTCTTACATCGCCGCGATGAAGTGGTCGAGAAAGTAAGTAAACACCGAGCCAATATTGTTGAAGCGATCGTTTCTGGTCAGCCTGAACAGGCGCGTGAAATGTGTCATTCACATTTGGCTTATATTGAAGAAACATTGTTGGATTTGACTCGTGAAGAGTCTCGACGAGAGCGTTCTTTGCGTCGAATTCAGCAAGGTAACGATTCATAAAGAAGCGTTACTTAAGTAACTAGATCCAACCAACAGAAGGATAGATCGCCATGTCTGACATGAAGCATGACGTAGATGCACTGGAAACTCAAGATTGGCTACAAGCCCTTGAATCCGTTGTTCGTGAAGAAGGTGTAGAACGTGCACAGTTTCTACTAGAAACCGTTCTAGAAAAAGCACGTCTAGACGGCGTTGATATGCCAACTGGCATCAACACAAACTACATCAACACGATTCCAGCTGCACAAGAACCAGCTTACCCTGGTGACGTAACTCTTGAGCGTCGTATTCGTTCGATTATTCGCTGGAACGCAATCATGATCGTATTGCGTGCTTCTAAGAAAGACCTAGACCTAGGTGGTCACATGGCTTCTTACCAGTCAGCAGCAGCGTTCTACGAAGTTTGTTTCAACCACTTCTTCCGTGCTCCAAACGAGACGGACGGTGGCGATCTAGTTTACTACCAAGGTCACATCTCACCGGGTATCTACTCTCGTGCATTCGTTGAAGGTCGTCTAACTGAAGAGCAGCTAGATAACTTCCGTCAAGAAGTAGACGGTAAAGGTGTTCCTTCATACCCACACCCTAAACTGATGCCTGAGTTCTGGCAGTTCCCAACAGTATCTATGGGTCTTGGTCCTATCTCTGCTATTTACCAAGCACGTTTCCTTAAGTACCTAAACGGCCGTGGCCTTAAAGATACATCTGCTCAACGTGTCTACGCTTTCCTAGGCGACGGTGAGATGGATGAGCCAGAATCACGTGGTGCAATTTCTTTCGCTGCGCGTGAGAAACTAGACAACCTATGTTTCCTAATCAACTGTAACCTTCAGCGTCTAGATGGCCCTGTAATGGGTAACGGCAAGATCATTCAAGAACTTGAAGGTCTATTCAAAGGTGCAGGTTGGAACGTAGTTAAAGTTATCTGGGGTAACAACTGGGATGCGCTACTAGCTAAAGATACGACTGGTAAGCTACTACAGCTTATGAACGAAACGATCGATGGCGACTACCAAACATTCAAATCTAAAGATGGCGCATACGTACGTGAGCACTTCTTTGGTAAGTACCCTGAGACTGCTGCACTAGTTGCAGACATGACTGACGACCAAATCTTCGAATTGAAGCGTGGTGGTCACGATTCTTCTAAGCTGTTTGCTGCATTTAACAATGCAAAAGAAACAAACGGCAAGCCAACAGTAATCCTAGCTAAGACTGTTAAAGGTTACGGCATGGGTGAAGCGGCTGAAGGTAAGAACATCGCTCACGGTGTTAAGAAGATGGACATGACTCACGTACAATACCTACGTGATCGTCTAGGTCTGCAAGACATTCTTTCTGATGAGAAAGTAGCTGAACTGCCTTACCTAAAACTGGAAGAAGGTTCTGCTGAGTACGAATACCTACATGCTCGTCGTAAAGCTCTGAAAGGTTACACGCCACAGCGTCTACCTAAGTTCACACAAGAGTTCAAAGTACCTGAGCTAGAAGAGTTTGCTCCTCTACTTGGTGCTCAGAAGCGTGAAATCTCAACGACTATGGCTTACGTACGTACGTTGAACATCCTGCTTAAAGACAAGAACATCGGTAAGAACATCGTTCCTATCATCTGTGATGAAGCGCGTACGTTCGGTATGGAAGGTCTATTCCGTCAAGTGGGTATCTACAACCCAGACGGTCAAGAATACACACCTGAAGATAAAGGCATCGTTTCTTACTACAAAGAAGCAACATCAGGCCAAGTTCTTCAAGAAGGTATCAACGAACTAGGTTCAATGGCATCTTGGGTTGCTGCTGCTACTTCTTACAGCACAAACGATCTGCCAATGATCCCGTTCTACATCTACTACTCAATGTTCGGTTTCCAACGTATTGGTGACATGGCATGGCTAGCAGGTGACCAACAAGCTCGTGGCTTCCTACTCGGTGCTACAGCTGGTCGTACAACACTGAACGGTGAAGGTCTACAGCACGAAGATGGTCACTCGCACATTCAAGCGAACACTATCCCGAACTGTATCTCTTACGACCCAACATTCGCTTACGAGCTAGCAGTAATCATGCAAGATGGTATCCGTCGTATGTACGGTCCTGAGCAAGAAAACATTTACTACTACCTAACAGTAATGAATGAAAACTACGCAATGCCAGCAATGCCAGAAGGTGCTGAAGAAGGCATCCGTAAAGGTATCTACAAGCTTGAGTCTCACGAAGGTGCTAAGGGTAAAGTTCAGCTAATGAGCTCTGGTACTATCATGAACGAAGTACGTAAAGCAGCGACTATCCTAAGCGAAGAGTACGGCGTAGCATCTGACGTGTTCTCTGTAACTTCATTCAACGAGCTAACTCGTGATGGTCAAAATGCAGAGCGTTACAACATGCTTCACCCAGAAGCTGAAGCGAAAGTGCCTTACATCACTACTGTTCTTGGTAACGAACCAGCAATCGCTGCGACGGATTACATGAAGAACTACGCTGAGCAAGTACGTGCATTCATGCCAACTGAGTCTTACAAAGTTCTTGGTACTGACGGCTTCGGTCGCTCAGACAGCCGTGAGAACCTACGTCGTCACTTCGAAGTTAATGCAGGCTACGTGGTCGTTGCAGCACTAACTGAACTAGCGAAACGTGGTGATGTTGAGAAGTCTGTTGTTGCTGAAGCAATTGCTAAGTTCAACATCGACACTGAAAAAACAAACCCACTTTACGCTTAATACAGCGCTTAACTAGAAGGTAAATAAGCAATGGCAATCGAAATTAATGTACCTGACATCGGTGCGGATGAGGTTGAAGTTACTGAGATTCTTGTAAGCGTTGGCGACAAGGTTGAAGAAGAACAGTCTCTGATCACTGTTGAAGGCGACAAAGCTTCTATGGAAGTTCCAGCGTCTCAAGCAGGTATTGTTAAAGAAATCAAAGTAGCAGAAGGTGATTCTGTTACGACTGGTTCTCTTATCATGATTTTCGAAGCCGAGGGTGCAGCTGACGCTGCACCTGCTCCTGCGGCAGAAGCAGCTCCAGCAGCGGCTCCAGCTCCAGCAGCAGCGGCAGAGCTTAAAGAAGTTCACGTTCCTGATATCGGTGGTGACGAAGTCGAAGTTACTGAAATCATGGTTAAAGTTGGCGATGCAGTAGAAGAAGAGCAATCACTTCTAACTGTAGAAGGCGACAAAGCTTCTATGGAAGTACCAGCACCATTTGCAGGTACGGTTAAAGAGATCAAGATTGCTGAAGGTGATTCAGTAACAACTGGATCTCTTGTGATGGTATTCGAAGTAGCAGGTTCTGGTGCGCCAGTAGCAGCTGCTCCTGCAGTTGAAGCGGCTCCAGCAGCAGCTCCTGCGGCATCAGCAGAAAAAGAAGTTAACGTTCCAGATATCGGCGGTGACGAAGTAGAAGTTACTGAGATCATGGTTAAAGTTGGCGATACAGTAGAAGAAGAGCAATCTCTAATCACTGTTGAAGGCGACAAAGCTTCTATGGAAGTACCAGCACCATTTGCAGGTACAGTTAAAGAGATCAAGATTGCTGAAGGCGACAAAGTAACGACTGGCTCTCTAATCATGACTTTCGTTGTTGAAGGCGCAGCACCTGCTCCTGCAGCGGCTCCAGCTCAAGCGGCAGCACCTGCTCCAGCTGCACCTGCACCAAAAGCTGAAGCTCCAGCGGCGGCACCTGCAGCGAACGATTTCCAAGAAAACAACGATTACGCACACGCGTCTCCGGTTGTTCGTCGTCTTGCTCGTGAATTTGGCGTTAACCTATCTAAGGTTAAAGGTACTGGTCGTAAGAGCCGTATCCTAAAAGAAGACGTTCAAGCTTACGTTAAAGATGCACTTAAGCGTCTTGAGTCTGGTGCTGTAGCATCTGGCAAAAGCGACGGTGCTGCTCTTGGTCTACTACCTTGGCCAAAAGTTGACTTCAGCAAGTTTGGTGAGACTGAAGTTCAGAAGCTTTCTAAGATCAAGAAGATCTCAGGTGCTAACCTACACCGTAACTGGGTAATGATCCCTCACGTTACACAGTGGGACAACGCTGACATCACTGAGCTAGAAGCATTCCGTAAAGAGCAGAACGCTATTGAAGCGAAGAAAGACACTGGCATGAAGATCACGCCACTTGTGTTCATCATGAAAGCAGCGGCTAAAGCGCTTGAAGCGTTCCCTGCGTTCAATTCTTCTCTATCTGAAGATGGCGAAAGCATCATTCTGAAGAAATACGTGAACATCGGTATCGCAGTAGATACGCCTAACGGCCTAGTTGTTCCTGTATTTAAAGACGTGAACAAGAAAGGCATCTACGAGCTATCTGAAGAGCTAATGGCTGTTTCTAAGAAAGCACGTGCTGGTAAGCTAACTGCGGCTGACATGCAAGGTGGTTGTTTCACAATCTCAAGCCTTGGTGGTATCGGTGGCACAGCATTTACGCCAATCGTAAACGCGCCAGAAGTTGGTATCCTTGGTGTGTCTAAGTCTGAAATGAAACCTGTATGGAACGGTAAAGAATTCGAACCTCGCCTACAGCTTCCACTTTCTCTATCATACGACCACCGTGTGATCGATGGTGCTGAAGGTGCGCGCTTTATTACTTTCCTAAATGGTGCGCTATCAGACATTCGTCGTCTAGTTCTTTAATTCGGATTTAGATGATTTTAGAGGCGGCAACTGAGCCGCCTCTGTTAATAAAATAGCGATGATTTGCCAGCTATCCCTTACAAGAGTTGAGGGATTCTCAAGCGAATTGTCGTCTAGCTCACAGGCTAAATTGATTTACTTTTCACACCATTAACATCTCTGTAAACTGTTGGCGGTCTGAAAATAATGTTTAAAACAAACCACACGTAAAACAAATCGAATCAATACCTACTCAGCCTGTTAGGGATAATGACTACAAGAGGTCAAAATGAGCAAAGAAATTAAAGCCCAGGTAGTAGTACTTGGTGCCGGTCCTGCTGGTTACTCCGCTGCATTCCGTTGTGCAGACTTAGGTCTGGACACTGTTCTTATCGAGCGTTACAGCACTCTTGGTGGTGTGTGTCTAAATGTGGGTTGTATCCCATCAAAAGCACTTCTACACGTATCTAAAGTTATCGAAGAAGCAAAAGCGTTAGCAGAACACGGCATCGTATTCGGCGAACCTCAAACTGATATCGATAAAATCCGTAAGTGGAAAGAGAAAGTTATTAACCAATTGACTGGCGGTCTTGGCGGTATGGCGAAGATGCGTAAAGTGAACGTGGTTAATGGTTTTGGTAAATTCACTGGTCCTAACACGATTGAAGTGGAAGGCGAAGAAGGCAAAACAGTTGTTAACTTTGACAACGCGATCGTTGCTGCGGGCTCTCGTCCAATCAAGCTGCCATTTATTCCTCATGAAGATCCACGTATCTGGGACTCAACAGACGCGCTAGAGCTGAAAGAAGTTCCTGGAAAACTTCTGATCATGGGTGGTGGTATCATCGGCCTAGAAATGGGTACGGTTTATCACTCGCTAGGTTCTCAAATCGACGTTGTTGAAATGTTCGACCAAGTTATCCCAGCTGCGGATAAAGATATCGTGAAAGTGTACACTAAGCGTATCAAGAACAAGTTCAACCTAATGCTAGAAACCAAAGTAACGGCAGTTGAAGCGAAAGAAGACGGTATCTACGTTTCAATGGAAGGCAAGAAAGCACCAGCAGAAGCTGAGCGCTACGATGCTGTTCTTGTTGCTATCGGTCGTGTGCCTAACGGCCAGCTTATCGACGGTGAGAAAGCGGGTCTAGAAATCGACGAGCGCGGCTTCATCAACGTTGATAAGCAGATGCGCACTAACGTGCCTCATATCTTTGCTATCGGCGATATCGTTGGTCAACCAATGCTTGCTCACAAAGGTGTGCATGAAGGTCACGTTGCTGCAGAAGTCATTGCGGGTAAGAAGCACTACTTCGATCCGAAAGTAATTCCTTCAATTGCTTACACTGAACCAGAAGTGGCATGGGTTGGTAAAACTGAGAAAGAAGCAAAAGCGGAAGGCATCAACTACGAAGTAGCGACATTCCCATGGGCTGCGTCAGGTCGTGCAATCGCATCTGACTGTGCAGACGGTATGACTAAGCTTATCTTTGATAAAGAGACTCACCGTGTTATTGGTGGTGCTATCGTTGGTACTAACGGTGGTGAACTGCTTGGTGAAATCGGCCTTGCAATCGAGATGGGTTGTGATGCAGAAGACATCGCACTGACTATCCATGCTCACCCAACGTTACATGAATCAGTGGGCTTAGCGGCAGAAGTATTTGAAGGTACAATCACTGACCTACCAAATGCAAAAGCGAAGAAGAAAAAGTAATTTTTCATCGATAGATAAATTAAAACCGCTGCATTGCAGCGGTTTTTTTATATCTGATTAAAAAGCCAGCGAAATGCTGGCTTTAGATCAACAAGATCTTTTACTGATCATGCTTGTAAATGCAAAGCATATCTAGGTAGCTTTGAGTGAGTTTCTCAATCGCTTTTTGGTTATGTACTCGGTTTGATTGAACAAACAATGAGTAGCAGATACCGTGGAAAAGCGTCGCAAGATCTGCAGGATCGTGCTCATCACATACTTCACCACGTTCTATTGCTTTGACAAACATATTTTGTACTAGAAGTTGGTTGGTACGGTTAGTCGTTACAAATAACGGCCAAACTTCATCACGTGTTGATGCACTCCATTCAAACCATACTTTTAGCCAGTGGCAGTCATTGACGACAAGCTCAACCATCGCTGAAGTGAGATTTTGTAAATTCTCACGAGCAGGTAAGTCGAGGTCAATGTTGTCTGATAAGAAGTTAGAGAATTGACGAACTACATAATTGAGAACGTCGTCAACTAAGTCTTCTCGAGTTGGGAAGTAGTTAAATACCGTTGCAACTGAAACCTGAGCGATTTCAGCAATATCGGCGTGACCACCACGCCCAATTCCTCTACGAGCAAACACTTCTAATGAAATTTCCATCAGTTGTTGCTTACGTTTTTGTGGAGAAAGACGGGTTCGCGGTCTTTTAGCTATTGTGTCCATAATAGATTAATCCTTGCCAATTGAGTTGTTATAGTGGGCTTATGCCCTATTTAGTATTTTATTATTGTGCTTAAAGCTATATGAGTGTAATGGTGCATATTCGTCAGGTCAACGGTTTCCGATTAATTTATAATCACTTTTGTTAATAAGTAATTGCTTGATTGCTGTTCGATGTTGAAAAAAATGCGAACGGCTGTGTGGTTTTTTCATTGCTACAGGAATGATAGAATGCCGACCTAAACGATTACGTCATAGCTGAGCTATAGTCAGCTATTGTCCCTAGTAAAAACGAGATTGGTATGAAACATACAGTAGAAGTAATGATTTCTGAGCAAGAGGTCAGCAAACGAGTACAAGAGCTAGGTAAACAGATTACTGAGCACTATAAAGGTAGCGAAGATCTGGTCATGGTTGGCTTACTACGCGGATCATTTGTATTTATGGCTGATTTGGCACGTGCAATCGATATTACTCACTGCGTTGATTTCATGACGGCATCGAGCTATGGCAACACAATGGAAAGTTCTCGCGATGTTCGCATCCTTAAAGATCTGGATGATGACATTAAAGGAAAAGACGTTCTATTGGTCGAAGATATTATCGATACCGGTAATACTTTGAATAAAGTTAAAGAAATCCTGAGCCTTCGTGAACCTAAGTCTATTGAAATTTGTACTTTACTTGATAAGCCATCTCGCCGTGAGGTTGAGGTTGATGTGAAGTGGATCGGTTTCGAAATTCCTGATGAGTTTGTTGTTGGTGTCGGTATTGATTACGCGCAAAAATATCGTCACTTACCATACATTGGTAAGGTTGTGCCGCAAGAATAAACTGAGTGCTTTAATAAAACGCCCGCTGTGTTAGCGGGCGTTTTTGTTTATATCGCGTCTAGCGACAGAGTAGTGTGCGTTCAGGATTTAAAATGGAATCCATTGCTTTTTGATAAGAGGTTTCTACCGTCTCTCTTGAGTTGGACCGTACGCCAAGATACTGCAATTTACCATCACCAATTCCATATACGACACCGTGGATCTCGACTTCCTGCCCACGTTCCCATGCGTTTTGCATGATGGTTGAATTACCTAAGTTATAGACTTGCTCGGCGACATTGATTTCTCCGAGTTTGTCTGCGCGATCAGCCTCTGGCATTTCGTCTAAGTAACTACGATGTTTAAAGTAGAGATCGCGTATATGAAGCAACCAGTTATTGATAAGACCTAATTGCGGGTTATCAATCGCGGCATTGACGCCACCACAGCCATAATGACCACAGACAATGACATGCTTCACTTTGAGGACATCAACTGCGTACTGAACGACTGATAAGCAATTTAAGTCGGTATGGATGACTTGATTGGCTACATTTCGGTGAACAAATAACTCTCCAGAATAGAGTCCAGTTAGTCTTTCGGCGGGAACGCGGCTGTCTGAGCAACCAATCCATAAAAAGCCAGGACTCTGGCCTTCTTCTAATTTACTGAAATATTCTGGGCTCTCTGCTTTGAGTGATTCAGACCACTTCGAATTGTTATCAAAAAGCTGTTTAATTTCCGGCATCTTACGGACCAATGATTAAAGAAAACTTGCACCACTATACACAATGTTACAATTTCTATCCCGGAAAAAGTGACCGATGTTGCACTCATCTGACGTGTTCTTGCACCAAAAAATCATAAACTTAGCCGATATACTAACGAATGGTTATAAGTAAGCAAAAAGCGATAAGATTAAACCTTATCGATGATGCATAACATTTGTTAAAGTTGTACGGTTTAATTGTTTAACAGCAGGGAGCAGTATGTTGTTTGGACGTCGTTTTGAAGACATCAACCTAAAAGGGGATGCATTTGGTGGTGTAACGACTGCCATTATCTCTTTGCCTTTAGCCTTAGCGTTTGGTGTGGCATCTGGGGCAGGAGCGGAAGCTGGCCTTTGGGGTGCGATTATGGTGGGCTTATTTGCTTCGCTATTTGGTGGCTCCAATACCCTAATTTCCGAGCCCACCGGTCCAATGACGGTGATCATGACAGCGGTGTTAACCAGCATGATGGCGAAGTACCCAGAGACGGGTATGGCGATGACTTTTACTGTGGTTATGATGGCGGGGGCTTTTCAGGTTTTATTAGGGACGCTTAAGCTTGGAAAATACGTCACTTTGATGCCATATAGTGTGATTTCCGGCTTTATGTCGGGAATTGGGGTTATCCTCATAATCTTGCAGTTATCTCCTTTGCTTGGTCACCCAGCCCCTTCAGGTGGTGTGTTAGGCACTTTGTCTGCACTACCGGATACAATATCAAACCTGAAGTTTAGTGAACTGTTTTTAGGCCTATTGACGTTAGGTATCTTATTCTTTTTCCCCAAACAATATCGCAAGTATGTCCCAGCACAGTTAGTCGCGCTGGTAGCCGTGACATTACTGTCGGTTATTCTATTTGATGCTGAAGATATTCGCCGTATTGGTGAAATTCCAGCTGGCTTGCCTTCACTTGTGATCCCTCATATTGATCCGGCAATGTTCACTGAAATGGTGATTGATGCTTTGGTATTGGGCACGCTTGGGTGTATTGATACCTTATTAACTGCGGTAATTGGTGACTCGCTCACCCGTAAAGAGCATGATTCCGACAAAGAGCTGCGCGGCCAAGGTTTAGCCAACATGATTTCCGGTCTGTTTGGTGCTTTACCGGGTGCTGGTGCGACCATGGGCACGGTAACGAATATCCAAGTTGGCGCACGTTCACCGTTGTCTGGTGTGATTCGGGCGTTGATTCTTGCGCTGGTGGTCTTGGTTGCAAGTGGTTTGACTGAACCTATCCCTATGGCTGTATTAGCTGGTATTGCTGTTTATGTGGGTTTCAATATTCTTGACTGGAGCTTTATCCAACGCGCGCACAAAGTCAGTTTCCCAGGTATGGCAGTAATGTATGGCGTTATGTTGCTGACAGTATTTGTGGACTTGATTGTGGCAGTTGGCTTGGGGGTATTTATCTCCAATATCATTATCATTGAACGTTTGAGTCGAGAGCAAGCAAGACAAGTGAAAGCGATTAGTGATGCAGATGAAGACGACGTGCCTTTAACGGACAGTGAGCGTGCTTTGTTGGATCGGGCGGATGGTAAGGTACTATTTTTCTACCTGTCTGGACCGATGATTTTCAGTGTATCGAAAGCCATTTCACGCCAACACAGCAGTATCGCGGACTATGAAGCCATGGTTCTTGATTTGACGGATGTACCAATGATCGATGTGACTGTTGGTTTAGCACTTGAAAACGCAATTAAAGATGCATTGGATGCCAATTGTCGTGTCTATTTGTTGTGTCCAAATGAGCAAACACGCCAGCAACTGGAAAAGTTTCATGTATTGGATTTGGTTCCGGATGAAAATACTTACTCATTCCGTTATGAAGCTTTGAAGGCCGTTGTTCGCCATATGGGTGATGATGAGCATGAGTTGAACGTCGTTTAGTTAGAAAATAGCATTATTTCCTTTATTGTACGCCGTAGGAAATCAGTCCTGCGGCGTATTTTTTTATCAATATTTCGAAAAAAGCCGAAAGGTTTGATTGTGTTCATCGTTATTCGACGATAAACTAATCCAAATCATCTCTCGTATTGATATTGACAATATATCTTGGCTTTTCTGTGGGCTCAAAGGGTATTGCGATACGAGTATCCTCAATCCAAGTTATTGAATTCCCTTGGATGATAGAGTTAGCAAAACAACCAAAATGGTAATGTGACGCAATGTATGCATTGGAAATAGAACAGCTTCGCAAAACGTATGCGGGTGGATTTGAAGCATTGAAAGGCATTAGCCTGAATGTTGAGAAAGGCGATTTTTATGCCTTACTCGGACCTAATGGGGCAGGTAAATCAACCACCATCGGGGTGATTTCTTCTTTAGTTAATAAGACCTCTGGTAAGGTAAAAGTGTTTGGTTTCGATATCGATACCGACTTGGAATTAGCGAAGCAGAATTTAGGGCTCGTTCCACAAGAGTTTAACTTTAACCAGTTTGAGACAGTAAAGCAGATCGTCATGCAGCAAGCGGGCTATTACGGCGTCTCCAAATCATTAGCGGAAGAAAGAGCAGAAAAGTATCTATCTAAACTCGATCTTTGGGAAAAACGCAATGAACGTGCACGAAATCTGTCAGGTGGCATGAAGCGTCGTTTAATGATTGCACGTGCGCTCATGCATGAGCCCCAACTGCTCATTCTCGATGAACCAACTGCGGGGGTTGATATTGAACTGCGCCGCTCTATGTGGGAGTTCCTCAAGGAAATTAACTCCAAGCAAGGCATCACCATCATTCTCACCACTCATTACCTTGAAGAAGCAGAAATGCTGTGTCGCAATATCGGTATCATCAACAAAGGTGAGCTGATAGAGAACACCACCATGAAGAGCTTGCTGAATAAGTTGCAGGTTGAAACCTTCATCCTCGATCTTGAGGAAGGTGCACCAGAGCCGAAGCTGGAAGGAGTGATTAAACAGCAGTTTAGTGTCGGTTCTTTGGAAATTGAAATAGAGAAGACTCAAGGGTTGAACGGCATTTTTACTCAGTTAACCGAGCAAGGAGTAAAGGTATTGTCGATGCGAAATAAAGCCAATCGATTAGAAGAGCTGTTTGTCAGCATCGTGAGAGAAGGGGGCGAATAACATGTATCAGTTGTATTGGACGGCTTTTCGCAGCTTGCTGGCTAAAGAGATCAACCGTTTTACGAGGATCTGGGTGCAAACTCTAGTTCCGCCAGCGATCACCATGACGTTGTATTTCATCATTTTCGGTAGCTTGATTGGCTCCAGAATCGGTGAGATGAATGGCTTTAGTTATATGGAATATATCGTTCCGGGTTTGATTATGATGTCAGTGATCACCAATTCGTATTCGAACGTGGCATCGTCATTCTTTAGCGCTAAGTTTCAACGGAATATTGAAGAGCTGTTAGTGGCTCCTGTGCCAAATTACGTGATCATCGCAGGGTTTGTCATGGGTGGGGTCGTTCGCGGCTTATTGGTCGGCACTATCGTGACCTGCGTATCGCTATTTTTTGTTGATTTGCAGGTGGATCATTGGGGGATCATCATTGCAACGGTATTTATGACTTCCATTGTGTTTGCGCTTGGAGGGTTGATTAACGCAGTTTTTGCCAAGACGTTTGATGATATCTCAATCATTCCGACTTTTGTGTTAACGCCTTTGACATACCTAGGTGGCGTCTTCTATTCGATCAGTTTATTGCCGGAGTTTTGGCAAGGGGTATCAAAAATAAATCCGATTGTTTATATGGTAAATGCCTTCCGTTATGGGTTTCTTGGTGTTTCTGATGTTGGCATCATCACGTCATTTTCTGTTTTGAGTGTATTTATTGTGGCCTTGTATGCGGTTGCACACTACTTGGTGACTCGTGGTATTGGGCTGCGTTCGTAACTACAAATATTGTCGGCAACAAAAAAAGGGTTGATGTAATCATCAACCCTTTTTGTTTTCTGATGTTATTCCGTTTCAGCCGCGGAGTCTTCTTCTTTCACTTCAGCGGACATTTCTACCGTTTGATTATCAATCAAACGTGCTTTTCCTAAGAAAGCTGACATAAGAATAACGGCCTGTGTAGTTTCAGCTGTAATCGCTTGTAGTGTGCGTGCATCACGGATGAAGATTTCATCAGGCTGCAAACCTGCTGCACGCAATTGATCATTTGCGTCTTCAACAATGGAATCGTAGTCGTCGCGCCCACCGCGCATAGCGCTGCTGATCCAGCGCATTGTACGCGCGAGTACCGGCGCACGTTGGCGTTCATCAATGGTCAGTAGGCCATTACGTGAGCTCATCGCTAGGCCATCCATTTCGCGTACGGTAGCGACACCAATGATTTCGATATCCATGGCGAGGTCATCCACCATCTTGCGAATAACTGCAAGCTGCTGGAAGTCTTTTTCACCAAAGCAAGCAACGTCAGGTTGTACAATATTGAATAGCTTGCTGACAATTGTTGCGACGCCACGGAAGTGACCTGGGCGAGAAGCCCCTTCCAGAATGGTTGATAACCCAGGTACTTCGACAAACGTTTGTTTATCTAGGCCTTCTGGGTAGATGATTTCTGGAGTCGGTGTAAAGACCAAATCGACATTCTCAGCACCAAGTTTAGCTAGATCGTCTTCAAGTGTGCGTGGGTAATTGTTGAGATCATCAGCACGCTCAAATTGCATTGGGTTGACGAAAATGCTTACCACGACGACGTCTGCGTGTTCTCGCGCTTTACGAACCAGAGTTAAGTGGCCTTCATGCAAATTACCCATTGTCGGAACAAAAGCAACTTTACGGCCTTCTCGCTTGTGAAGTTTGATTTGTTCACGCAAGGCGGAAATTTCAGCAAAAGTTTCCATCTGTTAATCCTCTAGGCAATGGTATGAGCGTCGTCTGGGAAGGCTCCGCTTTGTACATCTTCGATGTATTTCGCAACAGCTTGTCGCATATCACCAGTTTCTGCCAAAAAGTTTTTCGAGAATTTAGGCATGTAGTTAGCAGAAATACCAAACATATCGTGCATGACAAGGATCTGGCCATCAGTCACGTTACCAGCACCAATACCAATCACAGGCACATCTAGAACCTCAGTGATGCGCGCAGCTAAGCTTGCCGGTACACACTCAAGTAATACAATTTGCGCTCCTGCTTCTTGAAGGGCTAGGGCATCTTTCACCATGCGATCGGCTTTTTCTTGATCTCGGCCTTGAACCTTATATCCACCGAAAATATTGACAGATTGTGGGGTTAGCCCTAAATGAGCACAAACGGGCACCGCACGTTCAGCGAGCATTTTTACGGTCTCAACTAACCAGTCACCCCCCTCAATTTTTACCATGTTTGCACCAGCCTGCATTAGCTTTGCAGCATTCTCACAGGCTTGTTCAGGCGTTGCATAACTCATAAATGGCATGTCGGCCATGAGCAATGAGTTTGGGCTGCCTGCGCGAACACAGCGAGTATGATAAGCGATATCTTCAACAGTCACGGGGAGGGTATCTGGCTTTCCTTGCAGTACCATTCCAAGGGAATCCCCAACTAGAAGAACAGGCATTTCCTGACTTTCAAATAACTGAGCAAAGCTCGCATCATAAGCGGTGGAAGTAGCAAATTTACGACCTTCTTGTTTCCACTTCATTAGGTCGTTAATGGTAATTTTTTTCATCGTTTTTCCTTACTAGGAGTTGGCTACGATTGCCAAATTCTGAGGCCATTTCTGTCTACTTGTTTCAGTAGCTCAGATAACTCAGTCCCATCAGGGAGCGTTAAACTTGGTGCGATTTCAGCGAGTGGGTAGAGAACAAACTCTCTTTCTTTCATTCCGTAGTGGGGAATGGTTAACCGCTCGGAATCCATCACCTCATTGCCATAAAGGATGATATCGAGATCTAAGGTTCTTGGGCCCCAGCGTTCATCTTTACGGACACGCCCTTGCTCTTGTTCAATTGTTTGAGTGCAATTGAGCAGCTCAAGAGGCGTTAATTCAGTTTCAATTGCCACAACAGCGTTGATGTAATCGGGCTGATCTTGCGGTCCCATAGGGCTGCTACTATACAGCATCGAAGCCTGAAGGAGTGTTGACTTCGGTAGGGTTTTTAACGCGTCAATGGCACTGTTTGCCTGCGTGACTGGATCAGACAAATTACTGCCGACTGCTATGTATGCAGTGATCATGATTTTGCCTTCGATTTTTTCTTACGAAAGGTCTTGCGGCGACGCTGGCGTGGTTTTGTGTCATCACTGCTATCGAGATCAGCTACCATGGCTTGGCGCATATTGCGACCTGCGTTTTGGAAGGTTTCCCACCATTTTGCCAGTTTCGCTGTTTCTTCACCTTCGATTTCACCGCGCATTTCTAAGAAGTCGAAACCAGCACGGAACTTATTGAGCTCCATAAGACGGAATGCGCGTTTTCCGTTGCGGCGAGGCATACGAAGTTGTAACTGCCAAATTTCGCGAATGGTTGCAGTATGACGGCGAGGGATCGCAATGGTTTTAACTTGCTCATCCAGCACAATGTTGCTGGCCTCCATGACGGCATCATAGTAAGAGAAGTTACGCTCTTTCATCAGTTTCTCTGCGACAGCTTGAAGCGGGTACCATAGCATTGCTGCAAACATGAAAGCTGGGTTAATTCGTTTCCCTTCTTCTACGCGAATGTCGGTTGAGTCCAGCACTAGATCCAGCATTTGCTCTGTTTTGGAAGCATATTCAGCCGTGAAGTAATGGGACACGCTCGGGAACAGTTGCTGGAATAGGTTGTATTCACGCATTAGATGGTAGGTTTCTAATCCGTGACCTGATTGCAGCATCTTGAGTGATTCTTCGTATAAGCGAGCTGCTGGAATATCTCTAAGTAACCCGGCCAACTCTTCAATCGGAGCAGCGGTTTCCTCTTCGATATCGAAATCTAATTTTACAGCAAATCGTACAGCGCGAAGCATGCGAACAGGATCTTCACGGTAGCGCGTTTCAGGATCGCCGATTAAACGGATCAGTTTATCTTCGAGATCTTCGATACCTCCCGCGTAATCATGAATCGCGTAGTTGGCAATGTTGTAGTACATCGCGTTGACGGTAAAGTCTCGACGTTCTGCATCTTCATCAATACTTCCGTACACGTTATCACGCAGCAACATGCCTTCTTTCGATTGCTGTGACACGTTCTTACTTGGCTCTTGATGATGACCTCGGAAAGTTGCAACTTCGATGATGTCACGGCCAAACATAATATGTGCGAGGCGGAATCGGCGGCCGATAAGACGACAGTTCTTAAATAAATGTCGAATCTGCTCAGGTGTTGCGTTGGTTGCGATATCAAAATCTTTTGGATGGTGCTCAAGGAGGAGATCTCGAACGCCACCACCAACTAGAAATGCATCGAAGCCGGCACTATGAAGTCGGTATAGCACCTTGAGTGCATTGTCACTGATCTGCTTACGGGAAATATTATGCTCTTCGCGAGTAATAATATTGAGGGCAAGATCTGCATATCCAGCGGATTCGCTTGGTGTATAGTCGTTTTTATTCATGTGCATCTGGCAATATACCCGTTGATTGAGTGGCGGATAAACCACTCCAATTTATTGGTGTATAACTGTTAATTCCAATTTTGCTTCAGTTTAAATTTGTCACCCTAAGGGCGAATTTGCGGCTAATAATAGCTTACACAGCGCGGTTTGAGAATCTTGGTGTGATCTCGATCGAGTCAGGCAGCTGAGATAAATGCCAATTTTCGACGCCCCAAGCGATGATTTCAGCCACTGTAGCTTGTTCTAAGTGGGCATCACATTGAAACCCTAAAAAGCGCATTGCATCAAGCAGTGCGGGTTTAGGATTTTGGTTATCAATCGCTTTAGCGTGATTCTGTTTGGACAATTTATGCCCATGTTCATCTAAAGCCAAGGGTAAATGCAGATATCGAACCTGTGCTTGCTCAAGTGTTTGATACAAGCTGATTTGTCGCCCTGTAGGTTCAATTAAATCTGCGCCACGGACGACCTCAGTGACCCCTTGGGCAATGT
The DNA here is from genome assembly GCF_040869035.1 of Vibrio sp. NTOU-M3. Lineage (NCBI taxonomy): Bacteria > Pseudomonadati > Pseudomonadota > Gammaproteobacteria > Vibrionales > Vibrionaceae > Vibrio > Vibrio sp. NTOU-M3. The sequence continues at coordinate 2,713,278 of NZ_CP162100.1, read as the reverse complement.
CATCCAGTACAACAGCTAGATTATACGCATACAAGCCATCACGACGCTTAATAATAAAATCTTCATCTGCCAATGCATTAGGGATTGTGATATTGCCATGGCGCAGATCTGCAAATTGATACACTGGATGCTGCATGGTGAGGCGCACGGCACAATCTTTTGGATTGTTCAGTTTCAAATCACGGCATGTCCCTTGATAAAAGCCACCGGATTGTTTGATTTGTTTTCGGGTACACTGACAATAATAGGCAGCGCCAGTCTCTAACCACGTCTCAATTTGCTGTTGATATAGGTGATGGCGCTGGCTTTGGTATACCACTTTACCATCCCAAAAGAGTTGATACGCTTCTAGTGTTTTTAGGATCAAATCGGCGGCCCCTGGCATTTCCCTCGGTGGATCAAGATCTTCAATGCGAACTAACCACTTTCCTTGTTGTGACTTTGCTTGAAAGTAGCTACCTAGAGCTGCGATCAGTGAGCCAAAGTGAAGTGGGCCTGAAGGAGAAGGTGCAAAACGACCGATGTAACTCATAAGCGAATAGAATGGACCTGAATAAAGCAAAAGAGAAATTAAAAAGGGAGCCTAGGCTCCCTTCATTATATAACGCTTTAAGGCTTAGCCTTGCATCTGTTTTTCTTTCATCTCTGCAAGTGTTTTACAGTCGATACAAAGATCGGCTGTTGGACGTGCTTCAAGACGACGGATACCAATTTCGATACCACAAGATTCACAAAAGCCGAAATCGTCTTCTTCAATTTTGTTTAGTGTCTTTTCGATTTTCTTGATTAGACGACGTTCACGATCGCGGTTGCGCAGTTCTAAGCTGAACTCTTCTTCTTGTGAAGCTCGGTCAACTGGATCAGGGAAGTTAGCTGCTTCATCTTGCATATGGTGAACAGTACGTTCCACCTCTTCCCTAAGCTGGTCACGCCAAGCTGTCAAAATTTTTGTAAAATGAGCCATTTGCTCAGGTGACATGTATTCTTCACCTGCTTTTTCTTGATATGGCTCTACACCTGCAATGGCTAGGATGCCTAGCGCTTTTTTCTTTGATTCTGGCATGCAGCATCTCCTACTAACACCTAGTCAACTGCTAGAGCAGTTAATTTTAAGGCGGGTATCTATAGCAAAAAGAAGTTATTGAGGCAAATACTCAAGAGTAAACTTATTGTCAATGTGAAGGCGGCATCATTTTTTAGTACTAATTGCAAAATGAGACAGCATTAACCAGTTTCATCTCGGTATTGGAAAGCTCTGCTTTGTAGCACAGGACTTCCACCCCTTCTTGTTGCGCTTCTTTCAGTAATTGTGAATATTTGGCGTCTATATGGTGTGCAGGAGAAACTTTTTCAATACCTGAATGTAAAACAGCGAACAAAAGTACTGCTCTGCTTCCATTTCTCGCCATTTCTGTGAGCTCTCTCAGGTGCTTTTGGCCTCGTGTCGTGACTGCATCTGGAAAGTAGCCCTGTCCTTGATGATTTTCATCGAATAAGGTGACGCTTTTTACTTCTATATAGCATTTTGGTTTAGATTCTGATTTGAGCAAGATATCAATCCGACTATTTTCATTGCCATATTTCACTTCAGTTTGAAGTTCATCATAACCTTGAAGTTCATCTATCACGCCGTCTCGAATCGCTTCGACAGCCAATTGATTGGCTCTTGCCGTATTAATGCAAATTCGGTGCCCTGATGGTGTTTCTGTTAGCTCCCAACTGTTTGGATACTTGCGTTTGAGGTTATCTGAGGTGGAATACCACACGGTGCTGCCCGGTTGAGCGCATCCGGTCATCGCCCCAGTATTTGCACAATGAATGGTGCGTTCACTGCCGTCTGGCAAAGTAATATCTGCAAGAAAACGTTTATAACGTTGGATTAGTGTGGCTTGGTCGAGTGGTGGATCAAAGTGCATTTATCTACTGTTTTTATGTACAATGGTGGCTTCCATTACACCATAAGGTCACTCTCTTGTCACAGTTGCCTATTGAAGCCGTGATGCCAGATCTGCTGGCAGGCTTAGCCAGTCATGATCAACTTATTTTAAAAGCCGCTCCCGGAGCGGGTAAGTCGACTTTCTTCCCGCTGCAACTGTTGCGCCAAAATCGTATCACCGGAAAGATTTTGATGTTGGAGCCGCGTCGACTCGCTGCTCGCAATATTGCTCGTTATTTAGCTGAGCAACTTGGTGAGTCCGTCGGCGAGACGGTCGGTTACCGAGTTAGAGGTGACAATCGAGTTTCATCACAGACGAAATTGGAAATAGTGACCGAAGGGATCATGACCCGCATGTTGCAAACGGATCCCGAACTTCATGGTGTGGGTTTGGTGATTTTTGATGAATTTCATGAGCGCAGTTTACATGCCGATACCGCTTTGGCTTTCGTGCTGGAAGTACAACAAGCATTGCGAGAAGATCTGAAACTGGTGGTGATGTCAGCCACGCTGGATCACAGTGCGCTCATCGGATTGTTGCCAGACGCTATTTATATTGAATCTCAAGGCCGCTCATTTCCGGTTGAGCAGCGTTATTGTCCATTACGGCCGAATGAAAACTTGCTCCCTGCCTTGGCGAAACAAGTTGTTAATCTACTCCACTCTGAAACAGGGTCTATGCTGGTATTTTTGCCCGGCGTTGGTGCGATTAAACGGCTAGCCGAGCAATTACAAGTGGTGGATGATACTGTCGATATCTGCCCGTTGTATGGGCAACTTAGCATCAAGGATCAACAAAAAGCGATAGCGCCGGCGATGCCTGGTAGGCGCAAAGTGGTTTTGGCAACCAATATTGCGGAAACATCCCTAACCATCGAAGGCATTCGTATTGTGGTCGATTCAGGGCTTGAACGAGTGGCTAAATTTGATTTGAAAAGTGGTATCACTCGCTTAGAAGAAACGCGCATTGCGCAATCTTCTGCGGTGCAACGAGCGGGGCGTGCTGGGCGACTGGAAGCGGGCATATGTATTCGCATCTATAGTGAGAGCCAGTTGAATCAACAGCCTTTGGTTCCTCAACCGGAAGTCATTCGCTCCGATCTATCTAACCTTGCGCTGGAGTTAGCACAATGGGGATGCAAAGATGCCGCAGAGTTACAATGGTTAGATTTGCCGCCTTACGCTGCATTAAATCAGGCTCGTGACTTATTTCGAATGCTTGGCTTAATGGATGAGCAATATCAGCTCACATCGTTAGGTCAGCAAGCACATGCGTTGGGGATCGAGCCGAGGTTGGCTGCAATGCTAGTAAAATCTCGGCATCATTCTTGGTTGAACACTGCGATTGCTGTGGCTGCATTGCTTGAAGAGCCGGAGAAAAATCAGACGGATTTTTCAGTTGTGTTGCATCGCTTAAAACAAGGTAATCACAGCCGCAACAAGTTTGTTTTGCAACGAATTCAAGCATTAGCCGCTAAGTTTCAGTGCCATTTTTCGCTTGAAAGTATCGAAGAAACTTTGCTGGGTCCTATTCTGTGTTTGGCTTTCCCGGACCGCATTGCCGGGCAAAGGCATCATCAACCTGGACGGTACTTATTGGCCAATGGTCATGGTGCGATGTTAAAACATGATGATGTTTTGGTGGATGAGCCTTATTTAGTATGTGCTGAGCTTATGCGTAGCCAAACGGATGCCAGTACAATTTATCTTGCTGCAAGACTCGACATTGTTGAACTAGAACAAAGACTTCCAGAATTATTCTCAGAAATGGAAACGGTTGACTGGGATGATAAAAAAGGCCGATTAATTGCAGAAAAGCGTGTTCAGATCGCGCACTTACTGATTCAGCGAACGGCACTACCTGCACCAAGCGGGGAAAAAATGACCGAAGCTTTACTTAACTATGTTCGTCGTAAAGGACTCGCTGTATTACATTGGAATACAGCTGCGCTTAGCTTATTGGAGCGCATTCGTTGTGGCAGTGATTGGTTAAATGAAGAAGCTTGGCCCGCGATGGACGAGCAAAGCTTACTCGATACGATTGATGAATGGCTATTGCCATACATGGTCGGTGTGAGTTCTGTGAAAGCAATGCAGCAGTTGGATCTTTGCGAAGCATTGTTAGCACGTCTCGGGTGGCCATTAAATCAGCAGTTGGATGAATGGTTACCAAGTTATTACACGTTACCCACGGGTTCAAAAAAACAGATCCGCTATCAACAAGGCGAGTCTCCCGTACTATCTGTTCGAATGCAGGAGATTTTTGGCGAACGATCGTCGCCAGTTATCGCAAAAGGACGGCAAAAAGTAGTGCTGGAGCTTCTGTCTCCAGCGCAACGCCCTTTGCAGGTTACTCGTGATCTCGCCAGTTTCTGGCAGGGTGCCTATAAAGAAGTTCAGAAAGAAATGAAAGGACGCTATCCCAAACATGTCTGGCCTGACGATCCAGCCAACCATGTCGCGACCACCAAAACCAAACGACAATTAAATCAATGACCAAGAAAAAAGCATCGAGTACGCCAAAATCGGCGTCGAAGAAAACGACGACTAAACCACGTAGAAAAAGCAGCAAACAGCCGCAAAAAGGTAAAAAATCCTGGCTCAAAATCTTATGGGGAATTTGCTGGAAGCTTGGTTTGGCGGTTGTTGCCATTCTCATTTTCGTTGGGATTTACCTCGATAGTGTGGTGAAGCAACGATTTGATGGCCAGTTATTTGATTTGCCAACGGTGGTCTATGCCCGAATCTTAAATCTCGCGCCGGGAGACAACATCAGTCTCAAAGAGGTGCGTAATGAACTGGACGTTTTGAACTACCGCAAGGTCGGCCAGCCACGTTATCCCGGTGAGTATTCTTCTTCTTCCAGTCGTATTGAACTGATCCGTCGTCCATTTGAATTCTCTGATGGCCCTGAGCCAGATCGACATGTGATGTTGCATTTTGATGCTTCTGGACTTCAGCGCATCCAATCTTTAGAGCAACGTGGCGATTTGGGCTATCTGCGAGTTGAGCCCAAAATGCTTGGAATGCTTGAGAAAAAGAATGATGAGCAGCGTTTATTCTTAAGGCGAGATCAGTTTCCTGAGGTGATGGTTGATGCATTGCTGGTGACCGAAGATCGCAACTTCTATCAGCATGATGGCGTGTCGCCGTTAGCGATCGCTCGTGCACTTGTTGCGAATATTAAAGCGGGTCGAACGGTCCAAGGGGGCAGTACGCTGACCCAGCAGTTAGCCAAAAACATCTTCCTTTCCAGTGATAGAACGTTGTGGCGTAAGCTGCGAGAAGCCTATATTGCGTTGATCATAGACTACCGATACAGCAAAGATCGCATTTTGGAAGGGTACCTGAATGAAGTGTACCTCGGGCAAAGTCGCGGCGAAGCAATTCATGGTTTTGGTCTGGCTTCACGACTTTATTTTGGTCAGCCGATCCAAGAGCTGAGAATCGATCAGTTAGCGCTTTTGGTCGGTATGGTGAAAGGACCTTCGTATTACAACCCTGTGCGTTATCCTGAGCGTGCAAAAGTGCGACGTGACCTAGTGCTGCGCCTAATGATGCAGCAAAATACGTTAACGGCGAGTGAGTATGAAGAAGCGGCGAATCGACCTCTGGATATTCAAGATAATCCACGCATTGCCAGTCGTCAGCCAGCCTATTTCCAACAGTTAAAAATTGAGTTGAATGAAAAAGTGGGTGATGCGTTTCATTCTGATACTGGATTACGTGTGTTTACCTCGCTTGACCCAGTTTCTCAGCATCAACTTGAACAGGCGATTGCTCGTAAGATCCCACAGCTAGCTAGTGTAGCAGGAAAATCGTTAGAGGGCGCTGCGATAGCCGTGGATCGTCATACTGGTGAAATCCGTGCGATGGTAGGTGGAAAACGAACGGGTTATGACGGATTTAACCGTGCATTGAATGCCAGTCGTCAAATTGGTTCACTGGCAAAACCCGCAGTGTACTTAACGGCTCTGCAAGATCCTGCGCATTACAACTTAGCGACGACACTACAAGATAAGCCGATAACGTTGAAAGGTAGCCATGGCAATGTATGGAAACCACGTAATTATGATCGCAAGTTCCGTGGCAATGTGCCGTTATATATTGCATTAGCGAAATCATTAAACGTACCCACAGTACAGCTCGGCATGAAAATGGGGATTCCTCAAGTCATGGATACATTTGAGCGTTTGGGGGTTGATCGCAATGAAATTCGTCCAGTGCCTTCGATGTTCTTAGGATCATTTACTTTAACGCCATTTCAGGTTGCACAGATGTATCAGACGCTGACTAACTCGGGGAAAAAGGCGCAACTGTCAGCACTAAGGTCGGTGATCGACTTAGATGGCAATGTGCTATATGAATCGATTCCAAGAGTGTCTCAGACCGTTGATCAACAAGCGGCTTGGTTAACCACTTATGCTATGAAGCGCGGCGTTTTAGAAGGAACTGGTCGATTCCTTAATAGTAAATTCTCTTGGGCAGCTTTAGCTGGAAAAACGGGCACCAGTAATGATACGCGAGACAGCTGGTTTGTCGGCGTCGATGGGCGCGAAGTGACAACGATTTGGCTTGGTCGTGATGACAACAAACCAACAAAATTAACGGGTGCCAGTGGTGCACTGCGTGTTTATGCCGAATACTTGCAACACCGAATTCCCGAGAAACTGACATTACCATGGCCAAAAGGTGTGACTACGCTTGGTTTTCAGAGAAGTGGGCAGGGGCAATTACGCTTAGATTGTGATAATAATTTCAAACTTCCCGTGTGGGACCCAAACCAACAGTTTAAAAAGCAGTGTGAAAACAAGCCTGCTCAATGGTTAAAAAATATATTCAGTTGGTAATCTAAAGCTTTAGAAGTAAGGAAGCAGGACGTGCGTCAGTTAGTGTCTTTTTTGTTGTTGATTATGTTCGCCAGCACGGCATCATCACAAGAACTGTTTAGTGCCGATACGACGAAAGCACGTCCTAAAGTAGCGGTTGTCCTCGCGGGGGGCGGTGCCAAAGGGGCCGCTCATATTGGAGTGCTGAAAGCGCTCGAAGAGATGAAAATTCCAGTCGATATTGTTACCGGGACCAGCATGGGAGCATACGTTGGTGGCTTGTATGCCTCAGGCATGAGTGCTGATGAAATCGAAAGTTTTATCTACAGTGTGGATTGGAACAGCGGGTATCGTGATCGAGTTGATCGTAGCCAACGCCGAGTACGTGATAAAGAATACGAAGATAGATACCAATTGACGACGGACCTCGGGTTACGTTGGGGTTCCGTGCGCGCTGCACGCGGTTTTGTGCAAGGTCAGGGGATGCTGAAAATATTGCGCGAAACTGCTGGAAATTTGCCACCATTCCAATCTTTTGATCAACTTGCTGTTCCTTACCGTTCTGTCGCAACGGATATCGTAAAACTGGAGCCTGTGATCATTGATAGTGGCTATCTGGTTGACGCAATGATGGCAAGCATGTCGGTGCCGGGAGCGCTGCCTCCTTATGAGCTTGATGGCCGTCTGCTGGTGGATGGCGGTGTAACAAACAATATGCCGATTGATGTGGCTCGCGATATGGGGGCTGACATCATTATTGCGGTGGACATCAGCACTGACTATAAACAAGAAGAAGATTTTACCACCTTCCTGACCGTTGCTGATCAACTCTCCAACTATCTGGTTCGCAGCACAACCAATCGACAAGCCGAAACACTGACTGAGCGCGATTATTTCCTTCGTCCCGATGTGGGGGACATGGAAACCACTGAGTTTAATAAAATGCCTGATGCATACAGCCGCGGGTATGAAACTGTGATGACGCAGAAAGAGGCGTTGAAAACCTTATCTCTTTCGACTGCAAATTATCAGCGTTATATCGACCAAAAACAGAATGCGCGCCGTAACCTGCGCTACGGTGATGAAATCAAGGTTGATCAGGTGGTGATCAATAATCGGACCCACTATACCGATACCCTAATACAGAATCGTTTGAATCTTCAAAGTGGCAATACTTACACCACAAAAGAGGTTGAAGCGAGCATTCAAAGTTTGTACGCGTTGGATCGTTTTGAACTGATCACCTATCGTTATGATCAGCAAAATGGTGAAGATCTTCTTATCATCGATGTAAAAGAAAAATCGTGGGGGCCGAATTACGTAAACTTCCGATTCTTCTTGGAAGATGACTTTGATACAGACAGTCAGTACTCCATCGGTGTTTCGACTAACTTTACTGATTTGAATTCCCATGGTGCAGAATTGACGACAAATATTGAAATGGGGACGGATAAGTTAATCGAAGCTGAACTTTATAGTCCTTTTTTCTCTAGTCAAAAAGCGTTCACGACATTTGGCGTTAGCTATAGCAACGAAAAGCGAAATGGGCCACTTAGTGGCTTTGCAGATACGACATTAGAATCCACAACGGATTATTTGCCAGTTTCCTACACAGAATGGAAAACAGAGCTAGCGATTGGCTATCAAGATACCTTGTGGCGTGAGTTTAAGGTCGGGGCGAGATACACGGATGGAGAAGCAGAATTATCCAGCTTACCTTCTTTGGGGGATGTCAGTTTTAGCCGCACGGGTGTGTTTGCAAATTATCGAATCGACACGCTTGATAACTACAGCCTACCGCGTAGTGGTGTCTATTTTGACCTTGAATATTTAATTTCACACGACAGAAGCCTTGGTGAGTCGGAGTTAGTGTCTGATCAGCGAATCAAGGACACCGCGTATGAGTTTGATGGCAAATTTATCGGTGCACATACCTTTGAGCGCCATACTTTGGTCGCAAATATCGACATAGGTATGGTAAAAAGTAAAAACTCCTCGATTCCAATCGAACCGAAGGAGATTGGTGGATTCCTGAATTTATCAGGCATTCCACGCAATAGCTTAATTGGTCAAAACAAGGTATTTGGTAGCTTAGTGTATCGATATCGCTGGTTTGACAATGATTTTGGACTTTTCACATCACCTTTTTATCTTGGAGGCTCGATAGAGTATGGTGGTGTGTGGTCTGATCCGGACTTGAAACTGCACGATGCGCCTTTATATGTCGCGGGGTCAGTCTTCGCTGGTGTTGATTCGCCAGTTGGTCCAATTATGTTTGGATACGGAAGAACAGAACAGAATTTTGACTCGGTTTATTTGATCATAGGTACAACGTTCAAATAGCCAAACATGGCAATAAAAGGGTAAAAATCATAGGACTTTAGTCTTAACTTGCTATGTTGGTCAAAATGATGAGATTTTAATTTTACGTTAAATTTGCTATTCTACCGCCCACAGTTTGGCCTCTCTGGCGCTGTTTCTCACTCAGAACTGAATGAAAAATATGGCATGGAGAGCCAAGTTTCCAAGGATGTTCACTCCCTTATTTTTTGAATCAATAGCAATAAGAGGGAGGAACCGCAATGAGAGGAATAAGTCGTGCTTGAAGCCTATCGTAAACACGTCGAAGAGCGTGCTGCTGAAGGAGTTGTACCTAAACCACTAGATGCCGAGCAAGTTGCAGGCCTTGTGGAACTTCTTAAAAATCCCCCACAAGGTGAAGAAGCGTTCATTCTTGACCTACTCGAAAATCGCATTCCACCAGGTGTAGATGAAGCCGCATATGTAAAAGCGGGGTTCCTAACCGCAATCACTAAAGGTGAAGTTGAATCACCGTTAGTAAGCAAGGAAAAAGCAGCAGAACTGCTTGGTACTATGCAGGGCGGTTACAACATTGAGCCACTGATTTCACTACTCGATGATGCAGCTCTCGCTCCAATTGCGGTTAAAGCGCTATCTCACACGTTACTGATGTTTGATGCTTTCTACGACGTTGAAGAGAAAGCCAAAGCGGGTAATGAGTTTGCTCAGCAAGTCCTGCAATCTTGGGCAAATGCAGAGTGGTTTACCTCTAAAGAAAAAGTAGCGGAAAAAATTACCGTTAAAGTATTCAAAGTCACTGGTGAAACCAATACCGATGACTTATCTCCTGCACCGGATGCTTGGTCTCGTCCTGATATCCCAGTACACGCAAAAGCCATGTTGAAAATGGAGCGTGACGGTATCAACCCTGATGAGCAGGGCAGTGTTGGTCCTATTAAGCAAATTGAAGAGCTACAAAAAGACGGCATTCCACTCGCATACGTGGGTGATGTTGTTGGTACCGGTTCTTCACGTAAATCTGCGACTAACTCTGTGCTTTGGTTTATGGGTGATGACATCCCATACGTACCAAACAAGCGTACTGGTGGTATTTGTTTAGGTGGTAAAATTGCGCCAATCTTCTACAACACGATGGAAGACTCAGGTGCTTTGCCAATCGAACTAAACGTTCAAGAGATGAACATGGGTGATGTGATTGATATCTACCCATATGAAGGTGTGGTTCGCAAAGATGGTGCGGAAATCTCAAGCTTTGAACTGAGCAAAGTATTGCTTGATGAAGTCCGTGCTGGTGGCCGTATTCCACTGATTATTGGTCGCGGGTTAACCAGTCGTGCTCGTACATCTCTAGGCCTAGAAGAAACCGATTTGTTCGCGAAACCAATCGATCCTTCAGCTTCAGATAAAGGTTACACCCTAGCTCAGAAGATGGTGGGTAAAGCTTGTGGTGTAGAAGGTGTTCGCGCTGGTCAATACTGCGAGCCTAAGATGACAACGGTTGGCTCTCAAGATACTACCGGTCCAATGACGCGTGATGAGTTAAAAGACCTTGCGTGTCTTGGCTTCTCTGCAGACCTTGTGATGCAGTCATTCTGTCACACTTCAGCGTATCCAAAACCAGTCGATGTAAACACGCACCACACACTACCTGATTTCATCATGAACCGCGGCGGTGTTTCGCTTCGTCCAGGTGATGGCGTTATCCACTCATGGCTAAACCGTATGCTTCTACCTGATACTGTAGGTACAGGTGGTGACTCGCATACTCGTTTCCCTCTAGGTATTTCATTCCCAGCAGGTTCTGGCTTGGTTGCGTTTGCCGCTGCGACAGGCGTAATGCCACTGGACATGCCAGAGTCTATCTTGGTGCGCTTTAAAGGTGAAATGCAGCCGGGTATTACGCTTCGTGATCTTGTGCATGCAATTCCTTACTACGCAATCCAACAAGGTCTGTTAACGGTTGAGAAAGCCGGTAAGATCAACGAATTCTCTGGTCGCGTACTAGAAATCGAAGGCGTTGAGCACCTAACAGTTGAGCAGGCATTCGAACTATCAGATGCTTCAGCAGAGCGTTCAGCGGCAGGTTGTACGGTTAAGTTGTCCCAAGCCTCTATCGAGGAGTACCTCAACTCGAATATCACCATGCTGAAATGGATGATCTCAGAAGGTTACGGTGACCGTCGTACGATTGAGCGTCGCATTACCGCAATGGAAGAGTGGTTGGCGAATCCTGAATTGATGGAAGCGGATGCAGATGCAGAATATGCACACGTGATTGAGATTGACTTGGCTGAGATTGATCAACCAATTCTATGTGCACCAAACGATCCAGATGACGCGCGTCTTCTATCTGAAGTTCAAGGTACCAATATTAATGAAGTGTTCATCGGCTCTTGTATGACCAATATCGGCCACTTCCGCGCAGCAGGTAAGCTGTTGGAGCAATTTGGTGGTCAATTAGATACTCGTCTATGGGTTGCGCCACCAACCAAGATGGACCGTGATCAGTTAACGGAAGAAGGTTATTACGGTATTTACGGTCGTGCTGGTGTTCGTATCGAAACGCCGGGGTGCTCACTCTGTATGGGTAACCAAGCACGTGTGGCAGATAAAGCGACAGTAATCTCGACTTCGACACGTAACTTCCCGAACCGTTTAGGTACTGGTGCAAATGTTTATCTGTCTTCGGCAGAATTGGCTGCAGTAGGCGCCATTCTTGGTAAGATCCCAACCAAGGCTGAGTATCTTGAGTATGCGAAGCAAATTGATGCGACAGCTGCAGACACATACCGTTACTTGAACTTCCATAAAATGGATCAGTACACTAAGAAAGCGGATGAGGTTATCTTCCAAGAGCCTGCATAAATTTCTTTGTGTTTGACAAACGAAGAGATAAGCACCTACTTAAAAGTAGGTGCTTTTTTTTTGCACGTAGATCGCTATACTCGTGCCTCCAAATTTTGAGGTGTCTGATGGAATTTGAATTTATCCGCAATACGTTGATGGGCGAATACTATGTAAAATCGAGCATGGGTCATGAGATCGTTGGTCGATGGCTACAAGAAGAGATCGGTAAAGATTGGGATAAGATCGGCCAAGTTGAGCAACTGACTGACAAAGCAAGGCTAGCACCTCACCAAGAGCATCAACTATTAGGCACTGAGATCAGCTTAAGCATTCAGGGTGATGAGGTTACTGTGCAAGAAAATGTGTTGGCGCATGGTAGTGAGATAGAAGCAGATAGTGAATTTGACTTTTATGACAGCGAAAGTACCGCGAGTTGTGGGCTGGAAGACTTTGAATTATTAATTGAACAGTGGAAAGAGTTTTTAACCACCAAATAAATGCACGGTATTGGTGAAGTGTAACGGCTTTGCTTTAAGATTGTGAAAAAGGCGCACCAAGATGGTGCGCCTTTTTTGTTTTTAACTTGATGGTAATATTTATATTGTTTTAAAACAATGAGTTAAATAGTTGGCATGCACCTTGGATTATTGTTGATAACAAGGATGATAGTTAAGAGAGGAAGCGATGAAACTGATTAACGCAATTATAAAACCATTTAAATTAGACGATGTGCGTGAAGCATTGGCTGATGTCGGAATTGAAGGGATGACAGTATCAGAAGTGAAAGGTTTTGGGCGTCAGAAAGGCCATACAGAATTGTATCGTGGTGCGGAGTATCAAGTTGATTTTTTACCGAAAGTAAAACTGGAAATTGCCACTCAGGGAGAGAATGTAGAGCGAGTGATCGAAGCCATTACCAAAGCAGCGCATACCGGAAAAATCGGTGATGGAAAAATTTTCGTTTATGACTTAGGCCAGGCTGTGCGTATTCGTACTGGTGAAATGGACGCAGAAGCTCTGTAACAAATTGCAAAGGATTGGAGTATTGATTATGGAATTAACGACGACAGTAACCGAATTACGCTACGCACTAGACACTTTTTTCTTCCTCATTTCAGGTGCGTTAGTTATGTGGATGGCCGCTGGTTTTGCCATGTTAGAAGCAGGGTTAGTGCGCTCAAAAAATACCACTGAAATTTTAACCAAAAACATTTGTCTGTATGCCATTGCTTGTACTATGTACTTGATAGTGGGTTACAACATTATGTATGTCGATAACGGTGAAGGCGGCTGGCTACCGTCATTTGGTGCGTTAATCGGTACTCAAGGTGAAGGCGCAGATCACTCACTAGAGTCGGATTTCTTCTTCCAAGTAGTATTTGTGGCAACAGCGATGTCTGTGGTTTCTGGTGCTGTTGCAGAGCGCATGAAGCTTTGGTCATTCCTTATTTTCTCTGCCGTGCTAACAGCATTTATTTACCCGATGGAAGGGTACTGGACGTGGGGCGGTGGTTTCTTATCTGAAGCGGGTTTCAGTGACTTTGCTGGCTCTGGCATTGTTCATATGGCTGGTGCAGCAGCAGCGCTTGCTGGTGTATTACTTCTAGGTGCCCGTAAAGGAAAATACGGCAAGAATGGTGAAATTTACCCTATCCCTGGTTCAAACATGCCACTTGCAACGCTTGGTACCTTTATTTTGTGGTTCGGCTGGTTTGGTTTTAATGGCGGCTCTCAGTTAATGGTTTCTGATTTTGAGAATGCAACAGCAGTTGGTCAAATCTTCCTAAACACAAATGCAGCAGCAGCAGCGGGCGCAATTGCTGCACTACTAGTATGTAAGACGACTTGGGGTAAAGCAGACCTAACTATGATCCTCAATGGTGCATTAGCTGGCTTGGTGGCGATCACTGCTGATCCACTATCGCCGTCACCACTATATGCTGTTGCTATTGGTGCGGTATCAGGTGCGCTAGTCGTGTTTAGCATCATTGCTCTAGATAAGCTTAAGATTGATGATCCTGTGGGGGCAATCTCAGTACACGGTGTATGTGGTTTCTTCGGTCTAATGGTCGTGCCGCTAAGCAATGGCGATGCGTCATTCGGGGCTCAGCTTCTTGGTGCAGCCGTTATCTTTGCTTGGGTATTTGGTGCCAGCTTGGTTGTTTGGGCGATTTTAAAAGCGACGATAGGTATTCGCGTTTCTGAAGATGAAGAACTCGAAGGTATGGATATGCACGATTGTGGTGTTGGTGCGTACCCTGAGTTCGTGACAATCAAATAACCACTAAATCATGTGGATAAAAGCCCGCGAAAATTCGCGGGCTTTTTGGTATTTGAACGGTGTAAAAGGTGAGGAAACTGAAATGAGTGCTATGTTTACAGAGGTAGGCAACTATAGGCTTATGGATGAAATGTGTGAGTGCTATTTCTGGAAAATAGGTGTATTTGCAATGGCTTGTAACATTTAGGTAGAGCAAAAAAGTGCCTTTTAAACAATTTTTTGAACTGGTACACGTTGTAATCTAATCTATGATACATATAATAACGAAACTGATAAACGTTATCATTCCCACATTTTTAAAGGATTGAACCATGAAAAAACTGCTAACTCTTTCAGCATTAGCATGTGCAACTCTAGCACCGACAGCCATGGCCGCTGAAGAAGTGAACGTATACTCTTACCGCCAACCATTCTTGGTTGAGCCAATGTTTAACGAGTTTACAAAAGAAACCGGTATCAAAGTAAATGTTAAATTTGCAAAGAAAGGTTTAGCAGAGAAATTGGCTCAAGAGGGTGAATACAGCCCAGCTGACGTGGTTTTAACGGTTGATATTAGTCGCCTAGCTGAGCTTTCTGAAAAAGGCTTAGTTCAAGCGGTTGACAGTAAAATCATCGAAGAAAATGTACCAGCTCAGTACCAAGACAACCAGAATGAGTGGTTTGCTCTAACAACTCGTACGCGTAGTGTTTACTCTTCACGTGACCGTGTTGGTAAGTTGGGTGAAGATTTCAATTATGCCGATCTAGCAAAGCCTGAGTTCAAAGGTAAGATTTGTACTCGTGCAGGTAAGCACCCTTACAATGTTTCTCTAGTGTCTTCAATGATTGCACACCACGGTGAAGCTGAAACTAAAGCTTGGTTGGAAGGGGTAAAAGCAAACCTAGCACGTAAACCTCAAGGTAATGACCGTGCACAAGTGAAAGCGATTAAAGAAGGCTTGTGTGACGTTTCACTAGGGAACAGCTACTACCTAGGTAAGATGGTTAATGATAAAGAGCAAAAAGCTTGGGCTGATGCTGTTTACATCAACTTCCCGAACCAAAAAACGGAAGGTACTCACGTGAACATCTCTGGTATGGCGATGGCGAAGTACGCTCCAAACAAAGAAAATGCGTTGAAACTAATGGAGTTCTTAACAGGCGACAAAGCGCAGCAAATGTACGCAGAAGTAAACTTCGAGTACCCAGTTAAAGAAGGCGTTAAGCGTTCTGAGCTAGTGGCTTCTTGGGGTGACTTCAAAGCAGATACCATTTCATTAGATGAAATTGCTTCTCACCACGAAGCTGCGGTTAAACTTCTGGATGAAGTGAAATTTGACCTTTAATTGATTATGGGGGTATAAATGTATCCCCATTTTTTAAAGGATATGAGATGCGTTAATGATGATATTGCGTTCTCATAGCGCCTTGTTGTAATTAGGCAATGAAAGAAAATAATTACGTATGGAAAACCAGTAGTGGAAGCCTTGCTTTGCTGCTGGTTTTGCCGATCTTAGCGATCTTTTTTACAGCGATTGGCGAAACGGACGAACTCTTTTCACATTTGATGTCGACCGTCATGCCAACTTACGCATACAACACTGTCATGCTTGTTTCTGGTGTGATGGTGCTTTCTTTGATTTTTGGTATTCCCACCGCTTGGTTGATGGCCATGTGCCGCCTACCGAGTGAACGTATCTTGCAGTGGGCGCTTGTCCTTCCGCTCGCCATGCCGGGCTACATTGTTGGGTACATTTTTACCGACTGGTTCGATTTCGCTGGCCCGATCCAAGTGACATTACGCAACATCACTGGCTGGGGGCCTAGTGAGTATTGGTTCCCTGATATTCGTACCTTAACGGGAGCCACCATTGTTTTAGCCTTGGTGCTCTATCCGTATGTTTACTTGCTATGTCGAGCGGCATTTATGGAACAGAATGTCTCTCTGCTGCAATCGGCTCGATTGCTTAAGTGTTCACCTTGGCAAAGTTTTTGGCGCATTTCCCTACCTCTCGTTAGACCATCGATTGCGGTTGGCTTATCGCTGGTTGCAATGGAGACCGTAGGTGATTTTGGTACGGTAAGTTACTTTGCTGTGAACACGTTAACCACGGCTGTTTATGATACTTGGCTTGGTTACTCTAGCCTGACTGCCGCAGCAAAGATTTCAGCCATTATGCTGGTTATTGTAATTTTGTTGCTCAGTGCAGAGCGTTATAGCCGTCGTAAGCAAAAGCTATTTCAAAGCCAATACAGTAGCCGAGAAGATTTCCGCTACGAGCTAGCGGGTTGGAAGAAGTGGGGCGCATTACTTTGGTGCTGGGGGTTAGTTGCTATTGCATTTATCTTTCCTCTGGCCCAACTCTGTATCTACGCCTATAAATACTTTGCACAAAGTTGGACGGCAGAGTTTCAACAATACGCAATTAATAGTTTGCATGTGTCTTTGTCTGCCGCTGTTATTGGTGTGTTGGTCGCTTTGGTTGTGAACTTCAGTTATCGCTTGAAAGCCAGCCGCCGTAATTTAGCGTTTATGCGTCTTTCTTCCATGGGGTATGCTGTGCCGGGCACTGTATTGGCGATTGGCGTGATGGTCCCTGTGTTATTTATGGATCATGCAGTGAATGATTTTGCCGTTTATATGGAATGGCAAAGACCAGGGCTTATTTTCTCTGGCTCCATGTTTGCTATTATTTTTGCAATGGTCGTGCGTTTTTCTGCTGTTGCGATTGGTAGCGTTGAAAGCAGCTTGAATAAGGTTTCCCCATCATTAGATATGGCATCACGAACCATGGGTTGCACATCAAACCAAATGCTGATGAAAGTTCACCTACCTTTGATTCGTCGTGGGGCGCTGATTGCTGGTCTATTGGTGTTTATTGAGTCAATGAAAGAGCTTAATGCCGCGTTACTTCTGCGACCATTTAACTTTGAAACCCTAGCTACCTATGTATATAACTTTGCCTCTGATGAGCATTTAGAGCTAGCTGCTTTGCCTGCGGTACTGCTTGTGCTGGTTGGCCTTATTCCACTAATTGTTGTAAACCGTTCACTGGAGCAAACTCACTGATGAGCTGTGCATTATCAATCAATAACCTCTCTTGCCAGTATGACACCCAAACGGTATTAGAGTCGTTATCTCTTGAAGTTGAACATGGGGAGATCGTTTGTCTACTTGGTGCCAGTGGTTGTGGTAAAACAACGTTGTTAAAGGCAATTGCTGGTCTACTGCCGCTTGCTTCAGGCACGATGATCTTAAATTGTATGACCATTGATGACGGTGCTAATTGGTTGCCTCCAGAGAAACGTAACATAGGCATGATTTTTCAAGATTATGCGTTGTTTCCTCATTTGACGGTGGCACAAAACATTGCATTTGGGCTTAAAGATCTCTCGGAACAGCAGAAAGCAGAAAAAGTTAAAGAAATGCTGGAACTTGTTCACTTAAACGAGTTTGGTGAGCGGTATCCGCACCAATTGTCTGGTGGACAACAACAACGCGTCGCGATTGCACGCTCGTTGGCGTACAAGCCAGACTTGCTGCTACTGGATGAACCATTTTCAAACATCGATACTCAAGTTCGTCATGAACTGATCGCTGAGATTCGTAAGATCTTCAAAAAGCAGGGTGTAACAGCCATCTTTGTTACCCATTCACGTGAAGAAGCATTTGCGTTTGCCGATAAAATGGCTGTAATGAATAACGGGGTCATTGAGCAATATGGCACAGCAACTCAGCTTTACTATCAACCATCGAGTAAGTTTGTTGCCGATTTTCTTGGTGGAGGAAGCTATCTTGCAGCGAAGCGTGTTTCTGAATCGAGTTTTGAAACAATCTTTGGCTTAATTGAAGCGAAAGCGCAAAAACTAATAGATATAGAAGCACACTGTGAGCTTTTGTTAAGGCCTCAACATGTTCAACTTAGTGCTGTGGAAGATAGCGGTGTTCAAGTATTAGAACAACAGTTTATGGGTGATCACTGCCGTTATGTTATTGAAGCAGCAGGGAACAAGTTACTCGCAAGTTCTTCAGAGCCACTGAACATAGGTCAACCTGTAGCAGTTAAAGTAGAAACGCAGGGTGTGCTTGCATTTTAAGCATGAAAAAAGCCCGGCTGTCATTAAGCCGGGCAAGTGTTCTTCACCTATAGGTCACATATTGAGATAGCGGTAAAAGCTATAACTGCAAGAAGTCTTTTACCTGTAGAAGAACACGTTCAGCAGTGTCTTTGTCCGCCATTTCTGCGAAGATACGCAGTAATGGCTCAGTTCCTGAGAATCGAGCAATCACCCATCCGCCATTTTTGAAGTAGACTTTCGCGCCATCTTCATAGCTCACCTTGTCGATTTCATACTCAAAGTCGGGCAGTTGTTTCTCGACATAGATCTTGTTGTATAACGCCTCTTTTTGAGCGGCTTTAAACTTACAATCTCCTTCAGCAGTGTAGGCATAGCCATATTTGCTATAGATCTCATCAAGTAGCTCAGAGAGCTTTTTACCTGTGACTGAAATCATCTCGACCAACAAGCTGGAAGCGAAGACGCCATCCTTACCTTTGATATGACCGCGTATGGTTAAGCCACCAGAGCTTTCACCACCGATGAGTGAATCATCCGCTTCCATTTGTGAACTGATATGTTTGAAGCCAACAGGCACTTCAAAGCATTTCTCACCATGATCTTCTGCGATCTTGTCGAGGATATGTGTTGTGGCAATGTTACGTACAACAGAGCCTTTCCAACCTTTATATTCAAGCAAGTAGTAATACAATAGGATCAGCACTTCATTTGGATGAATAAAGTTGCCTTTTTCATCTATGATCCCCAAACGGTCTGCATCACCATCAGTACCGATACCAATGTCGTAACCTTCTTGTTCCACTAAGTGCATTAAGCGGTAGAGTGTTGCAGCACTTGGTGAAGGCATCAAGCCGCCAAAGTCAGGGTTTTTGCCATCGTTGATCACATCAACTTCACAGCGGCCATTGATCAATACGGTTTGTAGTGCGTTTTTAGCCACACCAAACATTGGATCGATTAACACACGAAGATTTGCTTTCTTGATCGCGTCGATATCGATGAAATCGATAATGGAATCGACAAACTCGTTCATCGGGTTGATGACCTGAATCAGTTTATCTTCGATGGCTTGCTCAAAGTCGACACTTTTCACTTGTTGGGCAGTTAGTGTCGCAATTTGCTGTTCAATTTTCTGTGTGATGATTTCATCTGCATCACGGCCACCTTCAATGAAGACTTTAATGCCATTGTAATCAGCAGGGTTGTGTGATGCGGTAATGCATGCTGAATAAGCACAGCCCATTTCCTTTGCTTTAAACATGACAATCGGTGTCGGGACAAATTTGTCGATAAAGCTTACCGCTACATTGTTAGCGGCTAATACTTCCGCAAACCAACGACCCGCTTTATCTGATAAAAAGCGTCGATCATAACCGATGATGAAGCCTTTGTCGGCAACCTTTTCATTGTTGATGATGTTTGCCACTGCTTGGGCAACTAAACAGACGTTGTCTTTGGTGAACTCTTCGCCGATAAATGCTCGCCAGCCACCTGTACCAAATTTGATCATATTGATAATCCTTCATTCAAATGGAATGAGCCTCCTTAGAGGCTCATTGCTAGCGATTAACCAAGAATAACGATCACGTCATTAACACTGCCTTCAGCTTGAACAGGAACAATACCGTCCACTTCTTTGCCGTTAACCGTAATTGATTTGACGCCTTTGCTGACTGAGCTAGGGTTTTCGACCTTGATGTTGTATGTTGCGCCTAGCCACTGACGAGTGACTTCAAACCCTGGCCAGTTTGTTGGGATACATGGATCGATCGTTAGGCCATCGAAACCAGTACGTACACCTAGGATAAAGTTAGTGACTGCGAAATATGCCCAACCAGAGGTACCTGTTAACCACGGGTGGTTTGCACGACCATGATCTTGGTGATCGCGACCCATAATGAACTGAACGTATGAATATGGCTCTGCAATACGTTTTTCGATGATGTCATTTTGGTTGTATGGGTTCAGTGCGTCGTAGAATTTCATCGCACGGTCACCGCGACCGAGTTTAGCTTCAGCTACCCAAGCCCATGGGTTTGGATGTGAGAAGATCGCGCCGTTTTCCTTCACACCTTGGTATACGCGAGTAACGAAGCCGATATCATCGTTTGGTGTTGCAAATGATGGTGAGTTTAGGTGCAGACCGTATTCAGAGAATAGGTTCTCGTCTACAGCATCCATCGCCTTTTCACCGCGCTCTTGTGATACTGCGCCAGATAGTACAGCGAGTGTGTTTGACTCTAGATGTACACGGCCTTCAGTTTGCTGAGCAGTACCGATCTTATCGCCATCTTTGGTTAGGCCACGGATATACCAACCACCTTCGTCGTCCCACAGGTGCATTTCACATGCTTCGCGAACGTTTGCTGCCATTTCAGTGTATTTCGCCACATCTTCTTCTTTGCCTAGGAATTTCGCTAGGTCGATGAACTCTTGTAGAGCCCAGAAGTGTAGGAACGACACCATTGAAGACTCACCGCCACCAAGGTTTAGACAGTCATTCCAGTCAGCGCGTAGACCTTTACAGATACCTGTTTGACCAACGTATTCTGCCGAGAAGTCTAGTGCAGCTTTCATGTGATCGTAAACCGATGCGTCACCGCCATCTGCATAAGGGATCAGTTCGTCGAAGAAGCTATGTTCGCCCGTTTCCATCACGTATTTACAGATAGTTGGAACTAGCCATAGGTGATCATCAGAACAAGTATCTTCAATGCCATGGATCTTGTCGTCATCCGATGGTGTTGGAACGACAGTTGGAGACTTCGATGGTGCTACATCTGCTTTTTCTGGATCGAACCAGTCTGGATCGAATAGGTGTAGACCGTAACCCGCTTTTACCTGACCACGTAGTAGGTCGACGATACGTTTACGTGTCATTGCAGGGTTGGCATGAGGAACAGAAATCGCATCTTGCGCGGTATCGCGGTAACCCAAACCAGTACGACCACCAACTTCAATGAATGAAGCAAAGCGAGACCAAACCACACAAGTTTCTGCTTGGTAAAGTGTCCAAGCGTTGATCATAGTGTCTAGACCTTCGTTTGGTGATTTCACTTGGAACTTGTCACAACGCTCATTCCAGTGCTGTTTAATACCAGCAAATGCTGCATCTACATTAGCAAGATCTTGGTACTTCTCACGTAGGCGTTCACCGTTGCCTTTACCAATACCTAGGATGTAAGCAAAACGCACTTCTTCGCCTGGCTGAATAGTGAATTGCTTGTGCAGAGAACCACAGTGGTTGTAGCAAGTTTGCGCAGTGTTAAAGCACTTACCTTGCTCAACGGCTAGTGGGTTAGCTTCGTCACGGTATAGACCTAAGAAGCTGTCACGCTGACCGTCGTATGAATCTGGGTCAAACGTTGATGCTAGGTAGTAGAAGCCTTCAAAATCATTAGTGTTATAGTACAGGTCGTACTCAATCACACCATCTTTATATTCTGTGCCGGCAGAGTACAGAGACATCTGATGGTTTTGGTTATCAGATTGAATGTGGCTGAATGAGAACTCGACAAATGAGAATGCACTGATGGTACGTGGTTTGTCTGAAGTGTTTTTGATCACTACGTCCCATACTTCGGCATCTTCACCCTTAGGTACAAATAGTGTTTTCGTCGCGGAGATGCCGCTGTATTCACACTTGAACTTAGAGTAAGACAAGCCGTGACGAACTTCGTAGTTTGCTTCGTCTAAGCTTTTTGCAACTGGTTGCCATGAAATTGACCAGTAATCACCCGTCTCATCGTCACGAAGGTATACATAGTGTCCTGGGCGATCGAATGTTGCGTTAGGACGGAATTTGGTCACACGGTTATATTCAGGAGAGTTGTAAAACGAGTAACCACCTGCATTGTGTGAGATAACCGTACAGAACTTTTCTGTACCTAAATAGTTAGTCCAAGGAGCCGGTACATCCGGGCGAGTGATGACGTATTCACGATTCTCATTATCGAAATAGCCGTATTTCATTGTTAATTTCCTTTTTACCAAGCTGCCTAAATTCGCAGCTAAATTTTCAAAGCTAGAGAAAACTACTAACAGCAAGTGCTGTCAGCTCCTTTTGTTATTTCCACGGATTTCGGTATTCAATACCTTGTCGGTCAAGTAAAGCTAAATGCCCTTTTAACCGAGTCAGATAATCTTGCCAGTTTCGTTGTGGTTTATGGCTCCAGCATGCTTCTGCCATTGCTGTTAACCGAGGGAATACCATATAGTCCATACGCTGTTGATTGGTGACGATTTCACACCACAGCGCACACTGAATTCCTAAAATTCTCTTTCGTAGTGCATCGCTATCTGGTACTTGTGCCAGTGGCTCATAGCAATATGCACTCTCTAATGGGATGACGGCTGCCCAGTCGACACCGGGTTCTTCAGGAGCGTAATCTTGAGCCATATCGAGATAAGTTGTTTGTGCTGGTTGTAAAATTACGTCGAAACCTTGCTTGGCGCAGTTCAAGGCGGCATCTTCACTCAACCACGAATAAATGACAGTGTCTTTGCTGACCTTATCTCCGTGCTGTGCTTCTTCCCAACCGACCATTCGTTTGCCAAGCGATTTCAATTTCCTTTCTGCATAGCGCAGCAAATGCCCTTGGAGTTCTTTTGCGCTGTGATAACCATGTTTTTCCATGAGCGCTTGACACTGTGGACTATGAATCCATACACCATCAGGAACTTCATCCGCGCCGATGTGTACCCAAGGGGCAGGAAATAGTTGTGCAACTTCTTCCAGTACTTTATCTAGAAATTCGTATGTCCCAGAAAGTGCAGGAGAAAGTACATTGTCTGAATAATGTTGAATACTGCGATATTGTGACTTGTCATTGGGGTCGACTAGCATCTCTGGCAATGACTTTATGGCAGCTCGGCAGTGGCCCGGGATATCGATTTCAGGGATAACACTGATTCCTCGCTCTGCAGCGTATGCAATTACTTCACGCACTTCATTTTGGCTGTAGAAACCGCTTAATGTTGAGCCAAGATGGCTAAACTGAGGTTCGATCGCGCAATTTTGTCCGCGTTTTGCACCGATTTCTGTTAACTGAGGAAGTGATTTGATTTCAAGACGCCAAGCTTCATCGTCAGTGAGGTGCCAGTGAAAGTGATTGAATTTGTAGTGCGCCAGTTGATTGATTAGGCGTTTGACACGCTCGACTGGATGGAAGTGGCGTGCGCAATCAAGCATCATTCCACGATAGCGAAAACGAGGAGTATCGCTGATCTTAATATAGGGAATGCTAAGGGTATGGCGATCTTCATTAAATGAAATGAGTTGGAGTAGCGTCGCACTTGCATGCACAAAGCCAACACTTGAAGCAGCCTCTAATCGGATACCTGATGCACCAACGGTAAGTTGGTAAGCACCTTCGTCCAATGTTGGGTTGGTACGATAGAGAATATGGCTTTGGCCAATGGATGGTGTCTCAAATGCAAAAAGTCGTTCCAATTCTTTCTGTAGCCAAGTCGCTGCTTTTTCAGCAAGTTTTGCCTGCAATGTTATTTGGCTATCGGTAGAAAGCTCAAATTGACCATTGAACTGTTCCATATGGTTTGGCTTTGGAATAAGCGCCAATGCATTGCTTTCTACGCAAGGAATGGTTTCGCGCTCTCGAAATGGGGAAGCCAAGGCTATAGGGGTGACCGATATTGGATGTTGCTCTTTACCGTGATTAGACAGCAGTAGTGCATCCTTCAAGCCATCCGTATAAAAACGTAGTGGTGCAGTACCAATGCTAAATTCACAGTAATAGTGCTGGTTGGCGGGTAAGCAACTTGTCTCTGGAACTACGGTACAAAAGCTACCGATTTGGGTAATCTCACCATGGGTGAAGCTGTCTGGCAAAATAAAGCGATCAATAATGAACTGTAGTTTCCAGTCGAATAAATCTCGATCGCTGAGATTATGGATCGTTAATCCAAAGCGACAAAATTGCTTTTGTTCAGATAAAACAGCGAGATCAACACGATAGCTCATAATGCACCTCTAATACAGGTTATGCTCTGGCTTGCCAGCAAACATTAAAGCTCCTTCAATTGCGTCAAATTGAGGGCTCACTATCCAACTTTGAACGGGTGGTGATAGCCACGCAGAAATCCGCTCTGCAATGCTTCCCATTAAGCAAATGCGAGTTGCGCCTTTGCGGTTTAATGCGATAAGAAACATTTCAATGTCGGCTGCGGTTTGTTTGAGCATTTGTATTGCGAGAGCATCACCTTGTTGAGCAAACTGGAAAATAGCTGGAGAAAACTGACCGTAGTCACGGGGCAATGCTGATTTTGACCATTCAACAACTGAATCAACGTCATTATTGAAATGTGCCATGACATGTTGAGCAAGTGGGGTGTTTTCAACGATTTCATCTTGCGCAAGTAAAACTTGCTGGATCAGGTGAAGCCCCATCACCGCGCCGCCACCTTGATCGGAAATTGGGAATTCACGTCCGCCAACTACATGTTGCTGGCCACTCGCAAGGTAGATACCACAAGAGCCGGTGCCAGCGATCATGATCGCTCCATCGTCGCCGTTATGAGCGCCAATACAAGCGCCGTAAGCATCCGTATTTAATGTGATAGAGGCAAAAGGGTACGCCTGCGCCATAAATGCTTGCCAGGCGGATTTTTGTTCTGCACCCGCAAGAGCTAAGCCGACGTGCATTCGATTGAAGTCCGCGTCACTCAAACCACCTTGTTGTGCCGCATCTTTAATGGCGCTGGTAATGGAACGCATAGCTACGTCAACGCCTAGAAGAATGTTTGCACTGCCACTTTTGGCTTCTCCGATG
The DNA here is from genome assembly GCF_040869035.1 of Vibrio sp. NTOU-M3. NCBI lineage: Bacteria > Pseudomonadati > Pseudomonadota > Gammaproteobacteria > Vibrionales > Vibrionaceae > Vibrio > Vibrio sp. NTOU-M3. The sequence continues at coordinate 2,688,216 of NZ_CP162100.1, read as the reverse complement.
AAAGTGCCGTGTTCGTCGCGTATGCGGGCGCGGCAAGAGGTGCCGCCACCGTCAATACCTACATAGAATTTTGTCATGATTATGCCTCCGCCTGTAGAGAAGAGTAGTGAGAATACTGGCTAGTAATCGCCAGTAGATACCAGGCTCCGTGAGGAATCCATTGTTCGCCCCAACGCCAGTTTTGCAACATGTCATCTTTTTGCCCAGGAGGGTTAAAGGCGATATCTTCTTCATCTTCAAAGCCAGCAGTAATGCCGTTACAAATGCCGCCTTTAGCGTTGAAAAAACCGAGATGGGGAAGGTAATCTGGATTGTTGTGGCCATGTCCATCGAGCATACACATATCGTATGGATTAAGACCTAAGATCCAGTTGAGAGCGTTCTGGGCGTAACGTGCTAATTCATGTTTGAGCTTCGGATCGCTTAGCAAAGGTTGAATGAGATACGCCATAGTCGCTAGAGAGCCTAAGCGTGCGTTTTCCCCTTGCCACCAATATCCTGTCTCATTGTTATGCGCGACAAAGAAAGCGGTTCTTTTCTCGTTGTCGATGGGCTTAACATACTGACGCGGGTAACCAAATGGGTTTGCCACTTGTTGGGATATATCTAGTTCGAATTGACATGCTTTTTCGATAACAACCAAACAGTCAGCTTGTCGTTTAGCTTCGGGCTCTATTGTGATGTATTCCGCAAGGGCAATGACAGGTAATCCGGCTTCGGCTGCGTGATAGTAAGGGCGAGCTCCATCTTGGTTTGCACTCCAAAAATGTTTGATATCACTATCACTGCATTGGCGCTGTGCTAGTCGTTGGGCCCAAATGCGGCTTTCATGCAAATAGCGCTCTTGAGAAGTGGTTCGATATAGTTCGACTGCGGCTAGTAGTGCGCAGTATTCGTCAATGATGTTCTCTTCGCCATTATTAAGGTATTGGGTATTAAATTCTTTTAGGTGCCAGTATCCCTTTTCGGCACATTCAAGATATTGAGCACGACTGAAGTCACCTTCGATATCTAATCTCGCAGCAGCAGCAAGTGCGGCAATGCTGATACCTCCACCTTGGCGGAACCCGGCTTGGTAATCATCAGATTTATGGCCATCTTGTGTCGTGTACGCACAAATTTCACGTTGCGTGATGTCCTTTGACCATTTATCAAATACCGTCATGTAGAAGAAGCCTTGTTCGTTTTGCATCCGGACAAGGAAATCAGCACCAAATAAAGCTTCTTCAATTAAGCGAGTCTGGGTAAAACGGGCAAAACTAGCCTCTTTCTGAGTGAGCTCAAACGCTTTGAGCATATTCCAAACGACCATTGGTGTTTGCTGAGGATTCAGATAGTTCGAATAGGATAAATGGCTTAGATACTTACTGACGTCGCCAGATGCGTCGTACCAACCACCATGTACATCAATTAGCTGTTGTGTTCCGAGCAAAGGTACTTGATGGTCTTGTTTGTCGAAAGTGCCACCACAACGTTGTGATTTGAAATAATGCAGTACGTCAGAGAGAGTGGCGTCTATCAATAGGTTTTCAGCGATTTCGAAGGTTTCTGAACGAGTTTCATTGACTCTGAGGTAGAAGCGTCCACTTTGCTGAATGTCAGAAAAGTCGATGTGACAAAAATAGCCTTGATGCCAATTTGCAACACGCTCCCCTTTACTCATTTTCAACGTTGCAACTGTTTGATGGCTATTTGCACAGACTAATAAAGCTACGTCACAAGAGGGTTGGCTTTCTTGTACCATTAATACTGCTTGTTTGGGGCCAAAAAGGTCATAACCAATATGGTTAGTGAGTAACAGCATGCAAAACTCCGAAATAATCTAATTGTTCTTTTTAGGGGTAGAGAGCCAGAAGCAGGGCTTCTGGCTTTAGTTTGTGATTATTCGTACAAGTAACAGCGTACGAAGTGATTATCTGAAAGCTGAGTCACGCCTGGTAAACGTTCACGACATTTCTCCGTCGCGTGCTGACAGCGACCTGCAAAAGGACAGCCAACGGATTCAGGTGTCCACAGTGGAATTTCGCCTTTATTTCCTTTCAGTTTCTCATGGATGGATTTGCTCGGATCCGGTACGGCTGAAACAAGTAGCTGAGTATACGGGTGTTGTGGGTGATGAATGATTTCTTCAGTATCACCCCATTCAACCATATGGCCGACATACATAACCGCAAGATCTTCCGCGATATAACGAGCCGTTGCGATGTCGTGAGTGATATAAAGTAACGACATCTTTTTCTCGAACTTCATCTCTTCCATTAGGTTTAGAACACCAGCACGGATAGAGACGTCTAACATCGAGGTTGGTTCATCTGCAAGTACCACTTCAGCGCCAACGGCAATATTTCGGGCAAGGTTTACACGTTGGCGCTGACCACCAGAAAGTTGGTGGGGGAACTTCGCAGCGGTTTCTTTTGGCGGGATCAGGCCTACTTGTTCTAGCAGATCATAAACTCGTTCTTCCAACTCCTTCTTATTGCTAGGATCCACTTTTCTATGAATGATCAGTGGACGCGCAATATGATGGAAAATATTGTGTGTTGGGTTTAGTGAGCCAAACGGATCTTGCCAAACCATTTGAATACCTTCGCGGTAATGCATCAGATCTTTTTTCGAAGTGATGTCTAAAATATCACGACCTTTGTATTCAATTGTGCCTGCTGTTGGTGCATACATTTTTGCAATCATTTTTGCTGTTGTAGATTTACCAGAACCGGATTCACCTACCACAGAAAGCCCGCGAGCTTTGTACATTTTGAAAGATACGTCATTAATTGCACGCATTCTTGATTGCTTTAACGAGTTACTATTCAACGGGAAGTCTTTGACGACATTTTTACCCTCGATGAGTAGTTCTCCATATTCTTTGCTCATAATTGCCTCCAGTAATTTTATACGTTATTGCTTTTACACTTTTGCTTGGGCAATAGGTTCGCCATATAGATGGCAGTTAGATAAACGACCTGGCTCGATTTCACGAAGCTTTGTTGGGACTCTGGTACAAGCTTCATGAACACGGTCACAACGAGCTTGGAAGCGACAACCTTGAGGAATTTCCAGAAGGTTAAGTGGATTACCAGGGATCCCTGTCAATTTGGTTTTAGGGCCAGTCAATGGAGGGAATGAGCTACCCAACCCTTTTGTGTAAGGGTGATATGGGCTAGTTAAAATTTCTTTCGATGGGGCGACCTCGATAAGCTCACCAGAGTACATGATGCCGATACGGTCTGAGAATTCGACCATAAGCGATAAGTCATGAGTGATGAAAAGAATCGAGAAGCCAAACTCTTCTTTTAACGCATAAATCTTTTGTAGGATTTCACGTTGGACCACAACATCAAGTGCTGTAGTTGGTTCGTCCATAATGATCATTTTAGGGTTAAGTGCGAGTGCAATTGCGATCACTAGGCGCTGACGCATACCCCCAGAGAATTGGTGAGGGTAGTCGTTCAATCGGCTAGGGTGGATATCGACTATCTCTAACAAGCCTTCAGCACGACGTTTTGCTTGTTCACGCGTCATGTTGGTATGGCGCATAATAACATCGCAGAACTGCTCTTCCATGGTTAGAACAGGGTTGAGTGCGTTCATTGCACTTTGGAATACCATTGACATTTCGCTCCATCGGAACGATTGCATGCGCTCGTCACTGTATTTCAAGATGTCTTCACCATTGAAGATCACCTCACCTCCGGTAATAAATGCAGGTGGCTTATGTAGGCGCATCAATGAGAAAGCAACGGTCGATTTGCCACAGCCAGATTCGCCAGCTAAGCCGAAGACTTCTCCTGGGGCTAGGTCAAAACTTACGTTATTACAGGCACGGACATCGCCCGCATCTGTAATGTAGTCAACGCAAAGGTTGCGGATAGAAATTAGTGGTGCAGTCATAATTATTTATCTCCGCTCCAAAGTGCATTTTGAGGTGGTAGTTCTGGCTCACGTTCATTTTTGTCTTGCTGTGCAAGCTTTTTCCAGCGCTTCATACCTTTGTGAGAACGAAGCTGTGGGTTCGCAATTTCATCTACTGCAAAGTTCAGTAGAGCAAGGCCAGTAACAAGGAATGTTAGTGCTAAACATGGAGCAATCAATTCCCACCAAGCGCCGATCAACATAGAAGAAGAGGTTTGAACGTTGTAAAGCATGATGCCCCAACTGATGGTGTTCGGATCGCCCAGACCTAGGAATGAAATAATGGATTCCATAGTGATGGCGTACATAACCGAACCGATAAAACTCGCACCAACAATTGGGATTAGGTTTGGAAGAATCTCAACAAAAATAATACGGAAAGAAGACTCACCAAGAACTTCTGCTGCTTTCACAAACTCTTTCTCTCTCAGCGCAAGGGTTTGTGAACGGATAACCCGCGCGCCCCACGCCCAGGAGGTACAGCCAATGATGATGGCTATGGTTAGTGGCCCTGCCTCACCAATGAAAGCGGCTAAAACAAACAATAATGGATATTGTGGAATAACCAGCATGATGTTCATTGCAGCAGTTAACACGTCATCAACACGACCACCAAAGTAACCAGCAGAAATACCGATAACGGTAGCTAGGAAACATACAGTGATACCAGCACCGAAGCCGACGGCTAGTGAAACGCGAGCACCATAAGCTAGCTGAGACCATACGTCGCGGCCCATACGAGTTGTACCAAGGACGTGATCCGCTTTTTTCGACATGATGAGTGTGCGGCGATCATCAGCTAGATTCTTCGCTACCCAGCCATCTGGGTTTGATTGTGCTGATTTCACCACGAAAGAAGGGTATTCATGTGGGTTACCAGTACGCTTGTCTGGTGCATGCTTAGTGACGAGTGGAGCCGCCACTGCCATGAACAAGAACAAGCTAACAATAACTAGACCAACGCGTGCAATAGAGTTACGTAGAATAAGTTTAAATAGTTCTTTCATGATTATTTGCCTCCCTTACGTAGGCGAGGGTCTAGGACAACATAAAGCATGTCAGCAATCAGGTTAAATGACAGCATGAATAGCGTCATGATCAATAGTTGACCTTGAAGTACTTGGTAGTCACGTGCATTGATTGCGTTAAGAAGAACGGTACCGAGACCTGGGTAGTTGAAGATGATTTCAACGATAAGCTGACCACCGATCGCCATACCTAAAGACATAGAAAGTGCAGTGACACTAGGAAGTAGTGCGTTACGTGCCGCATAGTTAAATACAACGCGGTTTTCACTCAGGCCCTTACCTTTAGCCATGGTGATGTAATCTTCTGCTAGCAAGTTAATCATGTTGTTACGCATGTTTACTAGGAAGCCACCAATTTGAACAGCAGCAGCACAGAATAGGGGCAGTATTGCGTGATAAGCAACGTCTTTATAGAAAGCCCAGCTAGTCCAATCTGGTGTAGTACCTGCCGTGTAAGCGTAGCCCGTTGGGAACCATTTAAGACCGATTGCAAAGATAAATAGGGTAAGCATTGCAATAACAACTTGAGGGACTGCTTGCATGATAAGCATACCTGGCGTTACGAATGCGTCATAACGGCTGCCTCGTTTCCATGCAGCAAAAATACCGAGTATTGAGCCGATAGAGAACGAAAGAATAACAGCAGAACCCGCTAAGAATAGTGACCAACCAAATGCGCCACCAAGTAGAGAGTTTACAGATAGCGGATAGAACTGAATAGAAGTACCAAGTTCCCAGCTAAGAATGTTTTTCATGTAAGCAAAATATTGCATCCAAATTGGGCCATCAACGAAACCCAATAGTTGCTTCATCGCTTCAATACGCTCAGGGGTAACCTGAACGGAAGCGTTTGCAAACATCATGGTAACCGGATCTCCCGGCATTGCTCTTGGAATAATAAAGTTTAATGTCGCCGCAACTAATAACGCGACCAAATAGAACGACAAACGTCTTAAAAAATAACCCATAACTCACACCTTACTCACCCAGATTTTCCCTGTTTCTGGTTTCAGGTCGCTCCTAGCGAAATTACAAATTTAGAGCGAACAATCCCCTGACGACTTGCGCCACACTGTAAACAGTATCAAGAGGAGATTTATAGCGGCGCACGGAAGTACGCCGCGAGGAATGAACTTCTACTTATTTAACTGGTTTTAGGTCCAGTACGTGAAGTAGACGCTCAGGGATACCAGCCCAAATGTTTGGACGGCCCTTAGGATTTTCTTCGTTCCACCAACCAGTGAAGCGAGTTGTGTTGTATTGGTACATGTATGCACCAGACATTACTGGGATTGTTACCTGATCCGCAGCGATGATCTGTTGAATGCCATGTGCAATCTCAAGCTGTTCGTTCTTATCAGCTGTTTTGTAGAAGCTGTTTAGAAGGCCGTCTAGCTTAGAGTTTTTGTAGAAGTGCATCGCGAAGCGAGGCATACCATCACCAGATTGAAGTGCTGAATTGTAAGCACTGTTCCAGTATGTGTATGGGTCTGCACCGTGGAAGTAGTTGGTGTATGCAACGTCGTATGTACCCTCAAGCATTGCTTGGTTGTACACAGAGAAGTCTGGAGTACGAGCTTTCGCTTTAATACCAACTTCTGCAAGTTGCTCAACAGCTAGCTGAACAGTGTTGTTGAAGTCAGTCCAACCATTTGGCGATTGGATTAGAAGCTCGAAAGACTTGCCTGATGGAGTGTCAACGAATCCATCTTTGTTTACGTCTTTAAAACCAGCTTTCTTAAGTAGCTCTTTAGCACCTTCAACGTTGTACGTGTTGAAAGACTTGTACTTGTTGTGAGTCTTTTCATCAGACCAAGCTTCGAATGCGTAACCTAGGCCAGATGCGAAGTCATTCACCGTACCACCACCGTAAAATGCGATGTCGATGATAGTCTGACGGTCAAGCGCCATAGAGAATGCACGACGGAAGTCTACGTTTGTTAGGGCTTCTTTCTTAGCTGCATCTGGGCTCTTGAAGTTAACCACAAATGCTTGAGTACCTGCTGGCGGGTACCAGTATTGGTGGTTAGGGCTTGCTGCTGCGTAAGTACGGTCAATGTCAGGAATGAACGAAGAAGTCCAGTCCATTTCACCATTTACAACTTTACCTAGGAATTGGTCATTGTTTGCGATTTGAGGTACACGTAGACAGTCAACGTCTAGGTTGTCTGCATCCCAGTAGTTAGGGTTAGCACACTGAACGTATAGCTGTGCAGTGAAAGTGTCGATTTCAGTGAATGGACCAGTACCTACTGGGTTTTCGTTAGTAAACGTTGCTGGATCTTTCACATCTTTCCATACGTGCTCAGGTACTACAGGTACTTTAGCAATTTCGTAAGGAACGTTTGAGTTCGCTTCGCTTAGACGGAATTTTACTTGGTAATCGTTTAGTTTTTCAACGCCAGTAACCCAAGAGTTGATACCACTTTGGTCAAGCTCTGGTTTTTCTTTTACTAGGTTGAAAGAGAATACAACGTCATCAGCAGTAAATGCTTGGCCGTCTGACCATTTAACACCTTTACGAATGTCGAAAGTAACACTCATTAGGTCGTCAGACATTTTGAAGTTTTCTGCTAAACGGAATACAGGTGTATTACCGTGCATTTCGTTGAAAACTACTAGAGGCTCGTAGATAAAATCCGTTGTAGTGTGCAAGTTTGTTGCACCTAGGTACGGGTTAAAGTTACGAACAAAAGTAGTAAATTCCTTAGGGTGGATCGTTAGTTCACTGCGCTCAGCTGCTGTAGCTACTGATGAAAAACCAGTTGTTGCTGTAGCAATGATTGCTGTTGCTAGTGCTGTTTTTTTAATGTTGGCAAGCATAGCTGTTCCTTACTATTTGCTTTCATTTCACTAATGGATAACGAATGTCATCAATTGATAAACACTCACTAAGGCCTACCTCAATGTCTTATCATCAGAGCGGAGGTGCTCATCCAATTTTGAGTGGCCTGTAGGCCTTAGGCAGAGTAAGAAAACACCTTTACTGATAAATAGGCAATTCCACATTCCGTTAAAAACGTTAAAAGGTCTTGTAGTGACGTTAATAACGTCATTTTTTTTGTTTGTCATTAAAAATTGTGTGTTTTTTCCAGTTTGAACTGGGTCGCATTAAGAGTGGTGTTGAAGTTCTCTTGTTAGTAATTACTTACTTTGTGGGTGTTTTTCTGTATTGCCTTGTTTTCTTCTTCTGGTTACTGAGATATCCATCACTCTCGTTAGTTAACGTTAATTTACGTAGATAAATTGAATCTGCCGTCTTGTTGTGATTGTTATCGCAATATGAAGTGTTTTTGTGCGATTTATATTTTTATCTTCATCAATTAGTACAAAAACGACTTTTTTAACCCATCCGTTTATTGTTCAAATGTGCTTATTTTAATGCGCGTAACAAGGTTAAATTAGGTAAGTTAGGTTGTGCTTAAGAAAGGTGGTTCTATTGGTGCAGGTATTGATTCTGTTCCATCTCTTTTTATGGGAGAGTTAGTTCAAGTTCAGCTTCATTGCTTGGACATGGCGTAAAAGTATTTTGATATCCCAACTGACCGTAACGAGACCAATAAGGGTGTATTGCAAAGTAGTGATAGAGGTTATAGACGGGATAAACGATTTGGTGAGGGTGCGTTAGTAAGGCTTGCGTTTTAAATGTGCTGGCAACTTAGGAGTCTCTGTCATATTGCCTTGTTATTCCCCAAAAGAGAGTTCTGTTAAGCGAGCACGTAAAAAAAGCCTAGTCACTATGTGACCAGGCTTTCTGAAAAACTAAATCTAGTTTCGCGCGTATAACAGTTCACTGTATCGCTCTAGCTTAGCTTCGCGTTTTTTCGCGTTAGCCAAGAATGTGCTTTTAGCTTTCCCTGTTAATGATTTTGATTGAGGGAGCTTCACTGTTCGAGCATTTTTATGTACACCATTAACTAAGAATTCATAATGGAGGTGGGGACCCGTAACCCGGCCTGTCCCACCTAACGTACCAATAGTCTGGCCTTGCTTTACTCGTTGCCCTGTTTTGACCAACCGACGAGTTAAATGCAGGTATTTAGTCACGTAAGTATTACTGTGACGTATAAAGACGTAATTGCCGTTAAATTTGTTATAGCTTGATTTTTGTACAATGCCGTCACCAGCAGCCCAAATAGGCGTACCCACAGGTGCCGCATAATCAGTACCGCGGTGAGGGCGAACTCGTCCTGTGACTGGATGGAGACGGCGTGGGTTGAAATTCGAACTGACGCGACGGAAATCGAGTGGAGAGCGCAAGAATGCTTTTTTCATTGCTCTTCCATTTTCATCGTAATAGTTACCGCTGTTGTCATCGAAGAATGCTTTAAAGGTAGTGCCTTGGTTTGTGAATATAGCAGCAATGATCTTTCCTCGGCCTACCACTTCACCTTCCACAACTTTTTCCTGATACAACAACTTAAATTCATCGCCTTTTCGGATGTCTAATGCAAAGTCGATATCCCAACCAAAAATGCCTGCTAACTCCATAATTTGGTTAGCAGATAGCCCTGCACTCTTGGCTGCGTTCCAAAAATTCGAGCTAATATCCGCTTCAGCGTAGTTGTATTGATAATGTACTTCTTTGCTATCGACTTTAGAGCGAAAGTTTTTATCGGCTTTGGTGATGATAAACGTTTCGTAAGGGCTCATTCGTCGTTTTAGTTGAACTAACTTGTTGTTTTCATCAAACCCAAACTCAAGTTTGTCTCCTGGCTTTAGATGAGTCAGTTGACGCTTAATATCTGCATTCGACGATGTAAGGCTATAGAGAAGACGAGAAGATAGTCCTAAGCGTTGAAAGAGTTTTGCAGCACTCTCACCAGACGCGACAGTGTGTTTTTCCCAGCGCAAGAGTGCGATAGGGGAAACCGTCGTTTCTGGAGAAAGCGCTTCAGAGTTGATTGTTAATGGATAATGGCGCCCGATTTCCAAACGTTTTACATTAGGACTGAGATCCTTCGGATCAGGAAGAAAAAACAGTGCGAAGACGATGATGGCACTAAAAAAGACAATTAATGCTCGGTGCATCCATGGTAGTCGAGCCCAAATAGACAACATTTTAAGTTCGTTCTGCAAATTTAAATAAAATTACGTATATAGTTAGTCTAACTGGTTTCAAAAAGCATCGCTATTCAAGTAAGATGGCAAATTATCAAATTTTTGCCAAATCTGTGGGAGTGAACAAGAATGGCGAGTATTGAAGCTGCACTGGCCGAGATTAAGCGCGGTGTTGATGAATTAATTCCAGAAGAAGAGTTGATTGCTAAATTAAAAGAGGATCGCCCTCTTCGTATCAAGTTGGGCGCTGACCCAACGGCTCCTGATATCCACTTAGGTCACACAGTTATCCTAAATAAGCTTCGTGCTTTCCAAGAACTTGGCCATGATGTGACATTTCTGATCGGTGACTTTACGGGCATGGTTGGTGACCCAACTGGTAAGAATACCACTCGTCCACCATTGACTCGTGAAGATGTACTGCGTAATGCAGAAACCTACAAAGAGCAAGTGTTTAAAATCCTTGACCCTGCAAGAACAAAGATCCAATTTAACTCAGAATGGCTATCAGAACTTGGTGCCGAAGGTATGATTCGTCTGGCGGCTAACCAGACGGTTGCACGTATGCTTGAGCGTGACGACTTTAAAAAGCGTTACAGCAATGGTCAGCCAATTGCAATTCATGAGTTTATGTACCCACTCCTACAAGGTTATGACTCAGTTGCGATGGAAACTGACGTTGAGCTTGGTGGTACTGACCAGAAATTCAACCTGTTGATGGGACGTGAGCTACAAAAAGCCAATGGCCAGAAACCTCAGGTTGTGTTGACGATGCCACTTCTTGTTGGCCTTGACGGCGAGAAGAAAATGTCGAAGTCGGCGAACAACTATATTGGCATTAGCGAAGCACCAAGCGAAATGTTTGGTAAGATCATGTCAATTTCAGATGACTTAATGTGGAGCTACTATGAGCTGTTGTCTTTCCGTCCTTTGGAAGAAATTGCTCAATTTATAGCTGATGTTGAGTCTGGCAAAAACCCTCGTGATATCAAAGTCCTTTTAGCAAAAGAGATCATTGCGCGTTTTCACTCTGCTGCGGATGCTGACATGGCTGAGCAGGCATTTGTTAACCGTTTCGCTAAAAATCAAATCCCAGATGAAATGCCAGAGTTCACTTTTGATGCTGGTCTACCAGTAAGTAACTTGCTTAAAGAAGCTGGATTATGTGCATCAACATCTGAAGCGATGCGTATGGTGAAGCAAGGCGCTGCAAAAATTGAAGGTGAAAAGGTTTCTGATGCGAAGTTTGCACCGGAATCAGGTACTTACGTGTTCCAAGTCGGTAAACGTAAGTTTGCTCGGATCACGATTCAATAAATCGTTTTTTGTTGATAAAAGCGCCGTTATGGCGCTTTTTTTGTGCATGTTTTAAAGCGTAAGATAAACCAAGTTTCGAACAGTAATAGTGCGGCAATGGCGTATTGCCAATGTGTCCCTAACGCAATGAAGTAAAATACACTGCCCATGGAGAGCCATATCATAATTAAGGAGTGGGTTTTCTCCTTGATCGTTAACCCTTCTTTATTTTTTAGACGTTGAGCTATAGGCCCGAGTGTTGCGTGGTTAAGTAGCCAGTTTTGGAATTTAGGAGATGCAGAACCAAAGCAGTAAAGTGCCAGTAAGATAAAAGGAACGGTTGGAAGTAAGGGAACAGTTATTCCAATCAAACCAAGAATAACGCATGTCCAACCGATACAGATATAGCCTTTACGCTTGATGTAAGCACGTCGCTCGATATTTTTCATGTCGCCCAGCCATTTTAATTTTGATAGTGATAAGTATGAGCAGTGCTTTAAAGAATAGGCAAACTAATTCTCATTGATAAATAAATTTCAACTGCCACTTTGTATCAGTTTTGATATGATGCCTCGACTGTCGCATCGGCAGTGTCTTTGGAGATTTTTATGAACAATACCGACCATCCTCCTAGTTGCAAGGGAGAAAAATAACCCGCTTTGGTATTGATAATCTCTATCCTACCTTTGCGGTAGGGTAAACGCTTTCCTGCTTTCTCCCTTCTTATTTTTTTCCTTTATCTAGTTAAACAACTGTTTGGGCATCATGCCGCTACATGGTGTGCTAGATCGTTGTTGATGGTCGTTACCTATTGCCAATCGGGAGATTCGCCATGACGGTAATGAGCAATACATACATTGAAAACTGCGCACACTTTTCTCATGAAGAAATTAGTGCTGCGAGAAATGCATTTTTACAGTATGCACAAGAACAACAGTTACATTTGCTGACAGTGATGCCGATTGAAGAGGCCGTTGCAATACTCAATCACTGCTCAGTTGGGTTTGTCCAAGAGTTGATTTATCAGTTGGAAGCGTTAGGCCATGATAGTTTGGCAAGGCACTATGCCCATCAGTTGGGATTTATTTATTCAGAAGTAGAGACTCCGCAAGGATATTTATCAACGTCAGTATTCGAACATGTTAGGCAGCGTATCGGTTGGATCATTGCACTTGCTTTGCTTGGCATAGTATCCGGTTTAATTATTTCTCATTATGAAAATACGTTAAGCCAATTGGTTTTACTCGCGATTTATATGCCAGTGATTGCTGCTGCCGGAGGTAATACGGGAAGCCAAGCTGCCACGCTAGTTATACGATCATTAGCAACAGGGGAGCTTAAAAAACGCCAATGGTTGAGGGTGTTTTGGAAAGAAAGTCGTGTAGCTTTGTGTCTAGCTCTTGCAATTTCCGTCGTCATCATCGGCCGGATTTTACTATTTAGCGACCCTGATTCTGCGGGAGGGTTCGATATTGAAACGGTTGCATTGGCAGTTGCTGTTGCATTATTTATTCAGGTTACGATGTCAACGGTACTCGGTGGACTCTTGCCAATACTGGCACGTGTAATGAAGTTGGACCCAGCCGTATTGGTGAGCCCAGTTCTTGCGTCGATTGTCGATATTTCGGGTATGTGGGTCTACTTTTCAGTCGTTAACTATTTCTTAGAGATAGTTTGACTGAATTTAATAACATCTTGATAAAACAACGTCTCAAATTGGACAATAGGAGCAGCGACAGGTTTGGCGTTGCTCTGTTTTTTGGGATGATAATCAGTGACAAATTGGACAAATAACGAGCTTGGCTTGCCCGTTTGATCTAAGCCGTAACCCGCCATGTTGTAACTGCCGTACAAAGACCCACTTTTCGCGATGAGTTGTCCTTTGATGGGGGATTTTCTCATGCTACTGCGATACTGAAGCGTACCATTTTGCCCAGAAGTGGGGAGGTGCTCAATAAGGTGAAGTCGGTTATCGTTTTGCCAGATATACTGCAAAATGGCCGCCATGTCTTTGCTATTGAAACGGTTATTACGTGACAAACCAGAGCCATCCGCCATTTGCGCTTGCTCTAAATCAATCCCGGTATTGGCAAAAATGACCTGTTTGATCGCTTGTGTGCCATTTTTGAAGCTACCCGGTTGAATATAAAATTGTGCGCCAATTGTTCGAGTTAGGCTATCAGCGATGAGGTTATCTGATTTTTTCAACATGATATCTAGCAGTTGAGGCAGAGCGGCAGAACGGTGAATGGCTAAAGTTTTATAACGTCGACCTTCTGGGGTGCCAATCTTAACCTCTCCGTGGAGATCGATATCAAGTCGATTCAATTGGGTATAGATCATACGTTGTGCATACAAAGCTGGGTTTTGAATCGCGAATTTCAACGGCAAAGGTTTGCTGCGGGAAACAAGGCAGCCTTGCAACTCATAATGATTATCTGGCGTGGTTACCAGTTCAAGGTCACATTGTGTACTTTCTTGACCTGCTTTAGTGACTGTTTGAGCTGATGTTGTGACATGAATAGGGTAATGCTGCGGAACAAAGACGCGAGTCTGACCATTGTCCTTGGTATAAATCGAGGCTTGAGCGCAATTTTTGTCTAATGTAATTGCACTGGCTGGTGCACTGTAGCATACGCCTAGAATATCCCAAGGCCACCCAACTGCGCGGTCGTACCCAGTAAAGGCCGAATTATCTAACCAAATATCGCCCGAGATACTTTTTAATCCATTCTCTTTGGCCATTTTTAACATATTGGCCAAATCATCAGTGGTTAATGTTGGATCACCACTGAATTTTATCACTAAATCATTACCGACTTTGGATAGCTCTGTTTGGTAATGAAATTCATCACCTAATTCAAGTTTCGCAGCTAAAGCAGTAACTACCTTTAAAGTACTTGCTGGTGGGAAAAATTGATCAGTATTACCTGTGCTGTGTGACAAATTACGATTATTTAAGTCTTGAATCAGCAAGTTAACTCGAGAACCTTGAGGGAGTTTGTCAATAGGGCTGGTCGCACTTACCTGTAGTGAAAGAGCAGAGAGAGTCACAAGTAATGTGGAACGTAGCTGGTATCTCATAAGTTAGAAGTCACAATTTTAGTGGTAATTATGCAAGTATAACGGGGAAAAAAAACGCCTGCTAGTAAGCAGGCGTCTTATCTTTTTGACTAATACAGAATGTATTAGAAGTCGTAACGTAGACCTAGAGCTAGTTCGTCTTCAGCAGCTACTTTACCTACAGTACCAGTACCTAGCTTGTCGCTTTCGTCAAGTAGGTTGAAGTTGTATGAAATGTAAGTGCGGAAGTTAGGCTTGAAGTAGTAAGTTGCATCAAGCGCTACGTTGTTTGCAGAAGTGTCATTTGCAGTTTCTGCACTGTTGTACGTAGTTGTGAACACTGTTTGGCCTAGTGTGTAAGCTGCTGCAACTTCGTAACCAGTGTAATCTTGAACACCAGCGAAGTTTGAGCTTGCTAGGTTAACATCATCAAAGTTCTTTTCACCGTCAGTGAATAGACCAGCGATGTAGAAATCTGCAATTGAGTAAGATGCCGCAGCCATGTACTCGTTGCTCTTGTTTTGGTCTGCATAGCCAGCACCTAGCTGAAGACCAGTATCACCGATTGCATAGATAGCAGATAGTGAGTAACCGTCTTGTTTGTTATCAGTGAAACCATTTGCATTAGTTTCTTGATCAGCAAAACGGTAGCTTGCTTTAACGCCTAGGTTTTCGAATTGACCAGCGTATGCAACCATGTTGTCTGTACGGTCAGCTACAGCTAGTTTGTCTGCTGCAGAGTTACCGTGGTAAGCCATGATATCAGTGAAGTCTGTGATTACACCTAGAGCACCAGCTGTTTTACCGTAAGTAACTTCACCAAAGTTACCGCCTAGACCAGCGTAAGCGTAACGAGTGTTTAGATCGTTGTTGCTGTCTACTGCGCCATTTTCGCTAGTTGTGAACTCACCTTCGTAGAAACCAACACCGTATAGGCTATCGTTGATTGCAGCTTTACCTAGGAAGTTAAGACGTACGCGAGATTTGTCTTCTGCTTTACCGTCTTTTAGAGACATACGTGCTTCAGCACGGCCGCCCATTTCGATAGAGTTGCCATCTTGGTTGTAGATTTCTGCTGCGTTAACGCCAGTAGCCACTGCTGCAGCTGAAACTGCTAGAGCAATCAGAGTCTTGTTCATCTTATTAGTCCTAATTTACTGTCCATAAATAGTCATTTATTTTGCGAGTCATACCTCACAACGTAGGGGGTATACTCCACACATCGCTCAAGTCAATCAAGTTTCATATGTAAGATTTAAGTCAGTAATATGAAATACTTAAATTGCAGTTCGAGCAATCCGTAAGCAATGTTTTAACGCTAAAGTTCCACTATGGGTTAGTAAAATGATATAAATCAGACTGATGAACACTGTTTTATTGTGGGTGAATTTTTATCAAGCTTATGATTATAAAAGATATTTATTGCTATTGTTAAATTTCTATCAAGATGTGAATTTTATTTTTTTTTACCTAAAATACGTGAATAAATGTTTAGTGGACCGCAATTTCAAAAGCATAATTTGACTATCTACAATCTGAGTCACAGAGATAAGACGCGGGTGAACAAATTTGGATGATTTAGTTGAGGAGTTTGTTTACACTAGATGAAATTGATTCGTTAAACGACTACCTAATCCTACTGGGTTGGGTAGTTTTGTTTTGTCCAAAGATAACTTTGGCCTAGAGGTATAAAATGGAAAAAGTTCCAATGACTGTACGTGGCGAACAGCAGCTGCGTGAAGAGTTAGACAGACTGCTAAAGCTTCGTCCAAAGATTTCTGAAGCGATTGCTGAAGCTCGTGAACTTGGTGATCTGAAAGAAAATGCAGAGTACCATGCTGCGCGCGAAGAGCAGGGGATTTGTGAAGCCCAGATTCGTGATATTGAGTACAAGCTTTCAGTAGCCCAAGTTATCGATGTCACTAAAATGGACAATACAGGCAAAGTGATTTTTGGTACAACGGTTACTCTCATTGATGTTGATACAGATGAAGAAAAAACGTATCAAATCGTGGGTGATCATGAAGCCGATATTAAACAGGGACGCATCTCTGTTAGTTCCCCAATGGCTCGTGGGTTGATTGGTAAAATGGAAGGTGATGAAGTTTCTATCGTCACACCAGGTGGTGCTAAAGACTACGATATTGATAAAGTAGAATATCTATAATCTGGTATATGGGCACAAAAAAGGTCGCAAGTGAGCGACCTTTTTTATAATGAGCTAAAAACTATTTGCGAGGTAGCTCAATTTTACGTTCTTCGGAAGGGCGGTATAACACCAATACTTTACCGATAACTTGCACTTTTTCTGCTTCAGTTTCGCGCACAATGGCTTCGATAATCAGGTTTTTTGTTTCGCGATCTTCTGCTGCAACTTTGACTTTGATTAGCTCATGATGGTTGAGTGCGATTTCGATTTCTGCAAGAACGGCCTCGGTTAGTCCATTAGCGCCGAGTAGCACGACAGGTTTTAAATTGTGTGCTAGGCCTTTCAAGTGCTGCTTTTGTTTTGTGCTTAGGTTCATTACGCGGCCAAATTTATTTACTATTAGGGTTGAAAACCACCATTTTAACGCCATCTAACGTTGAAGACTATAATTTATTGAGTGATTGAAAAAGCCTATTACAACGATAGATCCTTTTTCATCCTTATTAGGATTAGAATGAGTAAACAGAAACATTCAGCCAGTTCTGGCCGTTGGCTCAAAGAGCATTTTGATGATAAATACGTAAACGAAGCGAAGAAAAAAGGCTATCGTTCTCGAGCAATATTTAAAATCGAAGAGATTCAGAACAAAGATAAGTTGCTACAACCTGGAATGACCGTTGTCGATCTAGGTGCGGCACCTGGTGGCTGGTCACAATACGCAGCAAAAATTGTAGGCGATGAAGGGCAGGTTATTGCATGCGACATCTTACCTATGGACTCAATTGCTGGCGTAGCGTTTCTCCAAGGTGATTTCCGTGAAGAAGCAGTACTTGATGCACTATTAGATCGCATTCAACCAGATATGGTTGATATTGTGATGTCTGATATGGCACCAAATATGGCAGGAAATTTATCGGTCGATCAACCTCGTGCTATGTATCTTGTTGAACTAGCATTAGATATGTGTCGACAAGTTCTGGCTCCTGATGGTAGCTTTGTCGTCAAAGTATTTCAGGGCGAAGGCTTTGATCAATACGTAAAAGATGTTCGCGACATGTTTAAAGTTGTGAAAATTCGAAAACCAGATTCTTCAAGAGCACGTTCTCGAGAAGTTTACATTGTAGCCACTGGTTACAAAGGTTAACCATTTCCCTTGATGGGGCGTAGGTTAACAGTATAGCTACAGGTGTTAAACTGTAGTACCCTACCTTTAATTACAATTAGTTATCGAGAGGCTTACACCTTGAGTGACATGGCAAAAAATTTAATTCTGTGGCTTGTGATTGCCGTCGTTTTGATGTCGGTTTTCCAGAGTTTTGGACCTGGAGATAGCAACGGCAGAGCGGTTGATTATACAACCTTTGTACAGGAAGTTGGCCAAGGCCAGATTCAGGAAGCAACGTTCAAAGAAGGTGAAATTACATTCACTCGACGTGGTGGTGGTGGCCGTTATGTTACTTACATGCCAGTGTATGATCAGAAGCTTCTAGACGATTTAATTAACCAGAATGTAAAAGTTCAAGGAACGCCTCCTGAAGAGCAAAGTTTACTTGGCAGTATTTTCATTTCTTGGTTCCCAATGATCTTACTGATTGGTGTTTGGATATTCTTCATGCGCCAAATGCAAGGCGGTGGCGGTAAAGGTGCCATGTCTTTTGGTAAGAGCAAAGCTCGTATGATGAGCGAAGAACAAATCAAAACAACCTTTGCTGACGTAGCGGGTTGTGATGAAGCTAAAGAAGATGTGAAAGAGCTAGTGGATTACCTACGCGATCCAAGCCGTTTCCAAAAGCTAGGCGGTAAAATTCCGACTGGTGTGTTGATGGTTGGTCCTCCTGGTACTGGTAAAACGCTGCTTGCAAAAGCTATTGCGGGTGAAGCAAAAGTTCCATTCTTTACTATTTCTGGTTCAGACTTTGTTGAAATGTTTGTGGGTGTTGGTGCTTCGCGTGTGCGTGATATGTTTGAGCAAGCGAAGAAAGCCTCTCCATGTATCATTTTTATTGATGAGATTGACGCCGTAGGTCGCCAACGTGGTGCTGGTGTTGGAGGTGGTCATGATGAGCGTGAACAAACACTAAACCAAATGCTAGTAGAAATGGATGGTTTTGAAGGCAATGAAGGTATTATTGTCATCGCTGCAACTAACCGCCCTGATGTACTTGACCCTGCACTTTTACGTCCTGGTCGTTTTGACCGCCAAGTAGTCGTAGGTCTGCCAGATGTGCGTGGTCGTGAGCAGATCTTGAAAGTTCATATGCGTAAAGTACCGCTAGCGGGTGATGTAGAGCCTTCTCTAATCGCACGTGGTACACCTGGTTTCTCGGGTGCGGATCTTGCCAACCTAGTTAACGAAGCCGCACTATTTGCTGCACGCGGTAATAAGCGTAATGTTTCGATGGTTGAGTTTGAACTGGCAAAAGATAAGATCATGATGGGGGCTGAACGTCGTTCTATGGTGCTTTCTGAAGAAACCAAAGAATCAACAGCATACCATGAAGCAGGTCACGCGATTGTTGGTCGCTTAGTACCTGAACATGATCCTGTATACAAAGTCTCGATCATTCCACGTGGCCGCGCGTTGGGTGTGACTATGTACTTACCAGAGCAAGACCGTGTCAGTATGTCTCGTCAACATCTAGAATCGATGATTTCGAGCCTATATGGTGGTCGTCTAGCAGAAGAACTTATCTACGGTGCAGATAAAGTATCCACTGGTGCGTCAAACGATATCGAACGTGCAACAGATATAGCACGTAAGATGGTGACTCAGTGGGGCTTCTCTGAAAAACTAGGTCCGCTACTTTACGCTGAAGATGAAGGTGAAGTATTCCTTGGTCGTAGCGTAACCCAGACTAAGCATGTCTCTGACGATACTGCGAAGCTAATCGATGACGAAGTCCGTAAGATTATCGATCGCAACTATGACCGCGCGAAGAAAATCCTAGAAGAAAACATGGATATCATGCACGCGATGAAAGATGCGCTAGTGAAATACGAGACTATCGACGCAGGTCAGATTGATGATTTGATGGAGCGAAAAACGGATATTCGTGAACCGGCTGGATGGGGAGACAATCAAAATGGAACTCCTAAATCAGAAGTGAAGGAAGACGTTAAAGTTGAAGAGGATAAAGCTGAGCCCGAAAATAACGAAACCTCAGCACCTCAAGAAGCCACATCAAATGAGTCTGCTGATAAAAAAGACGCAGAATAACTCTCATTGAGAGAAAACCCCGAGCTCGCTCGGGGTTTTTGTCTTTCTAGTTAAAAGAAAATCGATATGTTGATCTATGCAAATGGTAAGCAACTTGACTTGAGTAGTCCCCAAGTCATGGGAATTCTCAATATTACGCCAGACTCTTTTTCTGATGGTGGTAAATTTAACGCCTTAGATAGTGCTTTGCATCGTGTGAAGGCAATGATAGATGCAGGTGTGGCTATTATTGACATTGGTGGTGAATCAACCCGCCCTGGCGCGCCAGAGGTTACGCTTGAAGAAGAGCTTATGCGGGTTATTCCAGTCATCAAAGCCATACGAAGCCAATATGATGTTTGGATTTCAGTAGACACAAGTAAAGCTGAAGTAATGCGTCAGGCAATTGAAGCCGGCGTTGATATTATTAATGATGTCCGAGCGTTAAGAGAGCCTGGTGCTTTGGAGGTTGCAGCTCAGTCTGGATTACCTGTCTGTTTAATGCATATGAAAGGACAGCCTCGTACGATGCAAGCAAATCCGCAGTACACAGACTTGTTAGCTGAAGTTGAAGAGTTTTTGTCTGAACGGGTTGCTGCGTGTGAAGCTGTAGGGATCAAACGTGAGCAGCTCATTCTTGACCCGGGCTTTGGCTTCGGTAAAACCTTAGAGCACAATTATCAGATGCTTGCACATCTTGAGCAGTTTCATCAATTTAATATGCCGATTTTAGCGGGCATGTCTCGTAAATCGATGCTCTTTAAATTGCTTAATAAGGCCCCTTCGGACTGTATTGCTGCTAGTGTTGCTACAGCGACGATTGCGGCGCAAAAAGGTGCTCAAATAATTCGAGTACATGATTTTGAAGAAACCATCGACGCACTAAAAGTTGTTGCTAAGATGAAAATGAATAGTTAGTCAAAACAATAACTAAAGGAAATACTATGTCTAATAAAAGACGTTATTTTGGTACAGATGGAGTTCGTGGCAAAGTAGGCCAATATCCAATTACTCCTGACTTTGTACTTAAGCTTGGTTGGGCTGCTGGACGTGTGCTGGCGAAACAGGGCACAAAGAAGGTTATTATTGGTAAGGATACTCGCATATCCGGTTATATGTTGGAGTCTGCTCTTGAGGCGGGTTTGGCTGCTGCAGGACTAAAAGCAACTTTTACCGGTCCAATGCCAACACCAGCGGTTGCGTACCTAACGCAAACATTCCGTGCTGAAGCCGGAATTGTTATATCTGCATCTCACAATCCTTATTACGACAACGGCATCAAATTTTTCTCCTCGGAAGGCACTAAGTTACCCGATGATATTGAGCTAGCGATAGAAGCTGAGCTGGATAAAGAGATTGAATGTGTCGAGTCTGCAATGTTAGGTAAGGCATCTCGCTTAAATGATGCTGCTGGCCGTTATATTGAATTTTGTAAAAGTACCTTCCCATCAGCATTGAGTCTTGCGGGGATCAAAGTCGTGGTTGACTGTGCCAATGGTGCGACTTATCACATCGCACCAAGTGTTTTCAAAGAGCTAGGTGCAGAAGTTATCCCTATGGGTATTGAACCAAATGGTTTAAATATCAATGATGAAGTTGGCGCTACAGATGTCCGTACTTTACAAAAACGTGTGGTTGAAGAAAAAGCACATCTTGGCTTAGCTTTTGATGGTGATGGCGACCGCATTATTATGGTTGATCATCTTGGAAATAAAGTCGATGGGGACCAAATTGCGTATATCATCGCACGTGATGCCCAACGTCGTGGTGAGTTGAAAGGTGGTGTTGTTGGTACACTGATGACCAACTTAGGTATGGAAAATGGCCTAAAAGAATTAGGCATCCCGTTTGTACGCGCCGCTGTTGGTGACCGCTATGTGATGGAAAAGTTATTAGAGAATAACTGGACAATCGGTGCTGAAAACTCTGGCCACGTTATTTTATTGGATAAGGTAACCACAGGTGATGCAATTGTCGCAGCACTTCAAGTCCTTGCTTCTGTTGTCGGCAGTAAAACATCATTGCATGAGCTATCGAAAGGCATGACGCTATACCCGCAAGTTTTAGAAAATGTGCGCTTTTCTGGTGGAAGTAATCCAATGGAAGCTGAAGCGGTAACAGTAGCTATTGCACAAGTTGAAGCTGAATTAGGCGATAAAGGACGTGTATTGTTGCGCAAATCAGGAACTGAACCATTGATCCGAGTAATGGTTGAAGGTGAAGATGCACAACTAGTACAAAATTCAGCGTTAAAAATCGCTGATGCTGTTAAATCAAGCTGTTAGCCTTTTCTTATAGTTTGTTTTTAATCCCTCTTCAGCGTGTGTCTGTGGAGGGATTAAGATAAAAAAGTACGCTTTGCCCTTTTTTTGACCATTTGAAGTGTAACTTGTGCTTTTTTTTCTAAATTCCACTTGTCAGAGAGTACTGCTTTCGCTAGTATTGCTCGGCCTTCAGTAAGGAGGTCGCTAGCCTTGTTTTAAAATCTTAATAGATTATTAAAATGGCGCTGGCTCAACAATTTGGAACATAGGTGGAAAAATGTTTACAGTTCTACTTGTGATTTACCTGTTGGCAGCGCTTGGTGTAATCGGCCTGGTGTTGATTCAACAAGGTAAAGGCGCAGATATGGGAGCCTCATTCGGTGCTGGTGCTTCAAACACAGTGTTTGGTGCGAGCGGCTCAGGTAACTTCCTAACCCGAATGACTGCAATTTTTGCAACAGTATTTTTTGTCGTCAGCTTGGTGCTAGGCAATATGTCTACACATAAAACTGAATCTCAGTGGGTTGATCCTACTCAAGGTCAGGTTATCCAACAAGCCGATGAAGCAGCGAGTGAAGTTCCAGCCCCTACGGGTGATGAAATTCCTCAATAAGCTGAAGAGATTTAGCTTGCCGAGATGGTGAAATTGGTAGACACGCTAGCATGAGGTGCTAGTGCCTTTGGTGTGAGGGTTCGAGTCCCTCTCTCGGCACCATTGATTTACAAACTTGTAAAACACCTTGGAGAGCGTATAATGCTCGACAAGTCGGACGCGGGGTGGAGCAGCTTGGTAGCTCGTCGGGCTCATAACCCGAAGGTCGTCGGTTCAAATCCGGCCCCCGCAACCAATCCTTTAGGATTCGGACAAGTTTGCGCAGTGTTGACACTGCGGGTTAGATGGCATTGATATCATCTAACATATCAGGGTCCAGCAATAAAAAACCCCGACTTTCGGGGTTTTTTATTATCTGAATTTTTGTATAGAGATTCAGATTTTGCTTGGTATTTAAATTGGGCTCTGAGCCCTTTTTTTGTTTCTGGAGTGGTTTAAATGACTGGTTTAGAAAGACAACTTACTGAATTGCTTGAAGCTCCTGTAGCAGCATCAGGTTATGAGTTAGTTGGATTAGAATTTATTCGCGCAGGCGAACACTCAACATTACGTATCTATATTGACCATGAAAACGGCATTACGGTAGACGATTGCGCTGAAGTGAGCCATCAAGTTAGTGCAGTTATGGATGTTGAAGATCCAATCACAGTGGCTTACAACCTAGAAGTGTCTTCACCTGGTTTAGAAAGACCACTTTTCAAAGCAGCACACTACGAACAATTTATTGGTCACGAGGTAAGCATCGTTTTGAAAATGGCTGTTGGTAACCGTCGAAAATGGAAAGGTGTTATCCATTCTGTTGATGGCGAAACGATCTCAATTACCGTTGAAGGTAATAACGAAGAGTTCGCACTTAGCAACATTTCAAAAGCTAACCTGATCCCTAAATTTTAATTTGAGTCTTAGAGGCTATTTAAAATGAGTAAAGAAATTTTAGCGGTAGCAGAGGCGGTATCGAACGAAAAAGCGGTACCTCGTGAGCGCATCTTTGAAGCCCTGGAAATTGCTCTTGCTACTTCTACAAAGAAAAAACACGAAATCGAAATTGATGTACGTGTAGCAATCGATCGTAAAACAGGTGAATTTGAAACTTTTCGTCGTTGGTTGGTTGTTGAAGAAGTTGAAAACCCAACAAAAGAAATCTCATTCGAAGCTGCTCGCTACGATGATGAGTCAATTGAGCTTGGTGATTACATCGAAGACGAAATTGATTCAGTAACGTTTGACCGTATTACGACACAAACAGCGAAACAAGTGATTGTTCAAAAAGTACGTGAAGCGGAACGTGCGCAAATCGTAGAACAATTTATTGATAACGAAGGTGAACTGGTTACTGGTGTTGTCAAAAAAGTGAACCGCGATACTGTTGTGCTTGATCTTGGTAATAACGCTGAAGCTGTGATCCTTCGTGATGACCAACTACCACGTGAAAACTTCCGTCCAGGTGACCGTGTTCGTGGTCTATTATACCGCGTAGCTCCAGAAGCTCGTGGCTTCCAGCTATTTATTACTCGTTCTAAACCTGAAATGCTTGCTGAGCTTTTCCGTGTTGAAGTGCCTGAAATTGCGGAAGAAATTATCGAGCTTAAAGGTGCAGCTCGTGACCCAGGTTCTCGTGCAAAAATTGCTGTTAAAACGAATGACAAACGTATCGACCCTGTAGGCGCATGCGTTGGTATGCGTGGTGCACGTGTTCAAGCTGTTTCTGGTGAGCTAGGTGGCGAGCGTATCGATATTGTTCTTTGGGATGATAATCCAGCACAATTTGTTATCAACGCGATGGCGCCAGCAGATGTTGCCTCTATCATTGTTGATGAAGATGCTCATGCTATGGATATTGCTGTTGAAGCAGATAACTTGGCACAAGCAATTGGTCGTAATGGCCAAAACGTACGTTTAGCATCTCAGTTAACTGGCTGGGAGCTAAACGTAATGACAGTTGCAGATCTTCAGAAGAAGCATGCTGAAGAATCTCTGGCTTCAATTGAAAACTTCATGAAATATCTAGATATTGAAGAAGACTTCGCTCAGCTTCTTGTTGAAGAAGGTTTCTCTACGCTAGAAGAAGTTGCTTATGTACCAGTTAATGAGCTTCTCGAAGTAGAAGGCCTTGATGAAGACTTGGTTGAAGAGTTACGTAATCGTGCAAAAGATGCACTAACAACATTAGCTCTAGCACAAGAAGAATCTTTTGAAGGTCTTGAGCCAGCTGAAGACCTATTAGGTCTTGAAGGTCTTGAGCGCGAAATGGCATTTAAATTGGCAGCAAAAGGTGTTGCAACACTAGAAGATCTTGCTGACCAAGGTATTGATGATCTAGAAGGTATTGAAGGACTAACAGACGAGCGTGCAGGTGAGCTTATCATGGCTGCTCGTAATATTTGTTGGTTCGGCGAAGAAGCATAAATTTCAGCAAGGGAGAAAGCGGCATGACACAAATTACTGTTAAAGCACTGAGTGAAGAAATCGGTACACCAGTAGACCGCTTATTAGAGCAACTTGCTGATGCTGGAATGAAGAAGTCGGGATCAGACGTTGTATCAGATGAAGAGAAGCAAAAATTGCTGACTCATTTGAAAAAAGAGCATGGTGACACTACAGGTGACGCTGCTCCTACTCGATTGACATTGCAGCGTAAAACCCGCAGCACACTAAGCGTAAATGCTGGTGGCGGTAAAAGTAAGAATGTTCAGGTTGAGGTGCGCAAGAAACGTACTTACGTAAAGCGCAGCACAATTGAAGATGAAGCAAAACGTGAAGCTGAAGAAGCAGCAAAACGTGAAGCTGAAGAAGCGGCAAAACGTGAAGCTGAAGAAGCAGCAAAGCGTGAAGCTGAAGAAGCAGCAAAACGTGAAGCTGAAGAAAAAGTGAAGCGTGAAGCTGAAGAAAAAGCGAAGCGTGAAGCTGAAGAAAAAGCGAAGCGTGAAGCACAAGAGAAAGCAAAACGTGATGTTAGTAAAAATACAGAACGTGATGCTGAAGAGAAGTTAAAGCAAGAAGCAGCGCGAAAAGAGGCCGACGAGCTTAAACGTCGTCAGGAAGAAGAAGCTAAGCGTAAGGCTGAAGAGGAAAGTCAGCGCAAGCTTGAAGAAGCTCGCGAAATGGCTGAGAAGAATAAAGAGCGTTGGTCTGCTGCAGAAGAGAAAAAGGGTGATATGGAAGATACAGATTACCATGTAACGACTTCACGTTACGCGCGTGAAGCCGAAGATGAAGCAGACCGTCGTGAAGAAGGCGGTGGTCGTCGCAAGAAGAAGAAAGCTGCTTCAAAAACAGATGAGCAAGCTCGCGGTGGTCGTAACCAGCGTGGTAAAGGTGGCCGTAAAGGTAAACTGGCTAAGCCAGCAAAACCTGCTTCAATGCAGCATGGTTTTGATAAAACGGCAACCGTTGCAAAATCTGATGTTGTGATTGGTGAAACAATCGTTGTTTCTGAGCTGGCAAACAAAATGTCGGTTAAAGCAACGGAAGTTATCAAAGCGATGATGAAGATGGGCGCAATGGCGACTATCAACCAAGTTATCGATCAAGAAACAGCTCAGCTAATCGCTGAAGAAATGGGCCACAAGGTTATTCTTCGTAAAGAAAATGAACTTGAAGAAGCAGTACTTAACGATCGTGATAGCAACGAAGAAGCAGCACCACGTGCTCCTGTTGTAACTATCATGGGTCACGTTGACCACGGTAAAACGTCAACACTTGACTACATTCGTCGTACTCACGTTGCTTCGGGTGAAGCTGGCGGTATTACGCAACATATCGGTGCTTATCACGTAGAAACTGATAACGGTATGATTACTTTCCTTGATACTCCTGGACACGCAGCATTTACTGCAATGCGTGCTCGTGGTGCTCAAGCGACGGATATCGTTGTTCTTGTTGTTGCTGCTGATGATGGTGTAATGCCACAGACAGTCGAAGCGATTCAGCACGCGAAAGCGGCAGAAGTTCCTTTGATCGTTGCGGTAAACAAAATCGATAAAGAAGATGCTAACCCAGACAACGTTAAGAATGAGCTAGCTCAATACGACGTTATCCCTGAAGAATGGGGCGGTGAGAACATGTTCGTTCACATCTCTGCAAAACAGGGTACAAATATCGATGGTCTTCTAGAAGCGATTCTTCTTCAGTCTGAAGTTCTTGAACTTACAGCGGTTAAAGAAGGTATGGCATCTGGTGTTGTAGTTGAATCTCGCCTAGATAAAGGTCGTGGTCCTGTTGCAACAGTACTTGTTCAATCAGGTACGCTAAACAAAGGTGACATCGTTCTTTGTGGTCAAGAATACGGTCGTGTTCGTGCAATGCGTGACGAACTAGGTCAAGAAATTACAGAAGCTGGTCCATCTATCCCTGTAGAGATCCTAGGTCTTTCAGGTGTACCATCTTCGGGTGATGAAGCAACAGTAGTACGTGATGAGCGTAAAGCGCGTGAAGTAGCAAACTACCGTGCTGGTAAGTTCCGTGAAGTGAAACTTGCTCGTCAGCAGAAATCTAAGCTAGAGAACATGTTCTCGAACATGACAGCTGGTGAAGTTGCTGAACTAAACGTTGTTCTGAAAGCTGACGTACAAGGTTCTGTGGAAGCGATTGCAGACTCACTACTGAAACTGTCTACTGACGAAGTGAAAGTTAACATCGTTGGTTCTGGTGTTGGTGGTATTACAGAAACTGATGCAGTACTTGCAGAAGCTTCAAACGCAATCATCCTTGGCTTTAACGTACGTGCTGATGCATCAGCTCGTCGTGCTGTTGAAGCTGCAAGCGTTGATCTACGTTACTACTCAATCATCTACCAATTGATCGACGAAGTGAAACAAGCGATGGGCGGTATGCTTGCACCTGAATTCAAGCAAGAAATCATTGGTCTTGCTGAAGTTCGTGATGTATTTAAGTCGCCTAAACTTGGTGCTATCGCTGGTTGTATGGTTACTGAAGGTCTGATTAAGCGTAACAACCCAATCCGTGTACTACGTGATAACGTTGTTATTTACGAAGGTGAGCTAGAATCACTACGTCGCTTTAAAGATGACGTTCAAGAAGTTAAGAGTGGCTACGAATGTGGTATCGGCGTTAAGAACTACAATGATGTTCGCGTTGGTGACCAAATTGAAGTATTCGAAATCGTTGAAATCAAACGTACTCTTGATTAATTGACTAAAATTACTTACGAAATCTGATACAGATAAGTGGTAATTGGTTGTTGAATACACCATGGGGGGCTGGTTTAAACCATCCCCCCATTCTTTCTATTTGTGAGAAAAGATATGTCAAAAGAATTTAGCCGCACGCAGCGTGTTGCCCAACAGCTGCAAAAAGAACTTGCGATGATCCTACAGCGTGAAGTTCGAGACTCTCGTTTAGGGATGGTGACTATTTCGGATGTAGAAGTGTCTCGTGACCTTGCTTATGCAAAAGTTTTTGTGACATTTTTATGCGTGGGTGAGCAAACTCCAGAATCTTGTTTAGCAGCACTGCGCGAGCATGAAGCGCATATTCGCATGATGCTAGGTAAGCGTATTCGTTTGCGCCTTACACCAGAAGTACGTTTCTACTACGACAATACATTAGTTGAAGGTATGCGTATGTCGAATCTGGTTTCTGAAGTGGTAAATGAAGATAAGCGCAAGCAGAAAAACTCTGGCCGCGAAGATGATCAGGCAGGGGACGAGTAATGGCTCGTCGTCGTAAAGGTCGTCCAATTAATGGTGTTGTCCTTTTGGATAAGCCTACAGGCATTTCATCTAATGATGCGCTGCAAAAAGTAAAACGTATTTATTTTGCAGAAAAAGCAGGTCATACCGGTGCACTGGATCCCCTAGCGACAGGTATGCTGCCAATTTGTCTTGGTGAAGCAACTAAATTTTCTCAATTTCTATTAGATTCAGATAAGCGCTACCGTGTTATCGCTAAATTGGGTGAACGTACTAATACATCAGATTCTGATGGTGAAGTCGTTGAAACTCGCCCAGTTAACGTGGTTCTTGAGCAGCTAGAAGCGTGTATTGATAAGTTTCGTGGCGAATCTGATCAAATACCATCAATGTTCTCTGCGTTAAAATACCAAGGAAAGCCTTTGTATGAATATGCGCGGCAAGGTATCGATGTTCCGCGTGAATCTCGCAAGATCACGGTATACGAAATTATTCTGCATCGTTTTGAAAGCGATGAAGTTGAGATGGAAGTCCATTGCTCGAAAGGTACTTATATTCGAACGATCGTCGACGATCTTGGTGAGATGCTTGGTTGTGGTGCTCATGTCACTATGCTGCGTCGTACTGCGGTTGCAAACTACCCGTATGAGAAAATGGTCACGCTTGAGCAGCTTAACGACTTGCTTGAACAAGCACAGTGCGAAGAGATTCCTCCACGAGAATTGCTTGACCCTCTATTGCTGCCAATGGACACAGCCGTTGAAGATTTACCGGAAGTTAATCTCAATGCAGAGCTGAGCAATTTAGTTCAGCACGGAATGCCAGTACAAGTATTTGGAGCCCCTGAAGGAACGCCACTGCGTATGACATCTGGTGAAGAGAAGCTTTTCATTGGAGTTGCAGAAGTGAATGATGACGGGAAGGTTGCTCCGAAACGCTTGGTTGTGTTTCGTAATGAGGCTGAGTGATTTACCATTCATAAATAAAAACCGAAGTCTTAGCTTCGGTTTTTTTATGTCTATCCGTTATCACTCTATAAGGTTGTTTATTTTCAATAGCTCTCGAAGCTCAACCGCTCGCTTTCGATTAACACCAAGATCTGAATAGCCAACGCGAGATTCTGAGCGAACAATGAGCTGGTCGCCTTCGATCTTGAGTTCTAAATCGTCCACAAAGCGCATGATTTTCGATGTGCACTCGATACGCAGGTAATTACCTTCTTTCACCGCTGTTTTCGCGCCTGGCAGTTCAAGCGCGGCTTGCTCAACGGCATCGATGTTCGCGGATTCGGTTAGGGTGAATGGCGTTAGGTTGTATTCTTCACGTGTGTCTTGGGTGGAAACGCAGTTTGGTTTGTCACCACAAGGTGATTGGGAGCGATCCACCATGGTTGTGACTCCTTGGCTACAAGCGGCTAAGCCGAGCAAAGCGATAGAAAGGAGAGCGGCTTTTTTCATCGTTCGTATCCTTATTATTTTGATTCTCATTATATGGATACAAAAGAAAAAGGATCCAATAATAGGATCCCTTTTGTGACATTAAGGAAGATTAAATTTCTAAATAATCGAGAATGCCTTCTGCCGCTTTTCGACCTTCATCAATAGCGGTCACGACCAGATCTGAGCCTCGTACCGCATCGCCACCCGCGAAGATCTTTTCGTTGCTGGTTTGGAATTGGAACTCTTGTTTCGCAGGGGCTTTGATACGACCCCACTGATCCAAGTCGACATCAAACGGTGCTAACCAATCCATTTTGTGTGGTTGGAAACCAAACGCCATGATCACGACGTCTGCTGGTAGAACGTGCTCGCTGCCTTCGACGGGCTCTGGACGGCGACGACCTGCGTCATCAGGCTCACCAAGGGCAGTTTTCACCACTTTGACTCCCGATACTTTGCCTGACGCATCGACTTCAATTCCTAAAGGCTGAAGGTTGAACATGAACTTCACACCTTCTTCCTTGGCGTTTTTCACCTCGCGGCGAGAACCAGGCATATTGGCTTCATCACGACGGTAAGCACATACAACGTTTGAAGCGCCTTGGCGGATAGAGGTACGAACACAGTCCATCGCGGTATCACCACCACCGAGTACGACGACGCGTTGCTTTGCCATGTCGATAAATGGTTTGTCGTGCTCCAAGCCCATGACCTTGTACGTATTTGAAATCAAGAATGGAAGAGCATCGTAAACGCCCGGCGCACCTTCATTTTCTAGTCCCGCACGCATGTACTTGTAAGTACCAACACCCAAAAAGACGGCATCGTACTCATCAAGTAGCTCTTGCATCTGCACATCTTTACCTACTTCGACATTCATCTGGAACTCAACGCCCATCTCGGTGAAGACGCGTCGACGATTTTCCATCACGCCTTTTTCAAGTTTGAATGAAGGGATACCGAAGGTCAGTAGGCCTCCAATTTCAGGATAGCGGTCAAATACGACAGGTTTCACGCCATTGCGGACTAGGATATCAGCGGCAGCCAAGCCTGCTGGGCCTGCACCAATGATGGCAACCTTTTTATCGGTCCACTCGACCTTGGACATATCAGGCTTCCAGCCCATTTCGAAGGCTTTGTCGGTAATGTATTTTTCAACGTTACCTATGGTGACAGCGCCAAAGTCATCATTGAGAGTACAAGAGCCCTCACACAGGCGATCTTGCGGACAAACTCGACCACAAACTTCAGGCAAGCTGTTAGTTTGGTGTGACAATTCAACGGCTTCAAGGATACGACCTTCATTGGCTAACTTTAGCCATTGCGGGATGTAGTTGTGGACTGGGCACTTCCATTCACAATATGGGTTACCACAATCCAAGCAGCGATCCGCCTGCGCAGTCGCTTGTTGTTTGGTAAATGGTTCATAGATTTCAACGAACTCGATCTTACGAACTTTGATAGGCTTCTTCGCAGGATCTACGCGTTGAACATCGATAAATTGATAAACGTTCTGACTCATGATTCAAACATCCTCCATGATTACTGGGCTTGAACGCGCAGTTCTGCGGCACTGCGACTCTGGTGACCAAGTAACGTGCGCAAGTCCGCCGCTTGTGGTTTCACCAAGTAGAACTTTGGAATCCATTCATCAAAGTTCGCCAAGATATCTTCTGCGTGGCTAGAGCCGGTTTCTTCGAGATGTTCGGCAATCAGACCACGTAAGTGCTCTTGGTGGATATAGAGATCTGACAGAGATATCGCTTCAACCGATTCGTTGTTCACGCGACCTTGGAAGTCTTGGTTCTCATCCAATACGTAAGCAAAACCGCCAGTCATACCTGCGCCAAAGTTCACGCCTGTTGCGCCAAGAATGGCAACAATACCGCCAGTCATGTACTCACAAGCGTTATCGCCAGCACCTTCAATGACGGCAATCGTACCTGAGTTACGTACGCCGAAACGCTCACCGGCTTTACCCGCCGCAAACAGCTTACCGCCGGTCGCACCGTACAGACAGGTGTTACCAATGATGGTCGCTTCATTACACTTAAATGCAGTGCCAAGGTGAGGTTTGATAACCACCTTACCGCCAGCCATGCCTTTACCTACGTAGTCGTTGGCATCACCAGTGAGGTAAAGCTCTATGCCACCCGCGTTCCAAACGCCAAATGACTGACCAGCAGTGCCATCCAAGTGCAGTTTGATTGGCGTCGCCGCCATGCCTTGGTTGCCGTAGCGCTGAGCGATTTCACCTGATAGGCGAGCACCCACAGAACGGTCGGTGTTGATCACGTTGTAGAAGAAGCTAGCAGATTGACGTTTCTCAACTGCCTGCAGTGCGTCTTCGATGATCTTGTTGTTTAGCTCTGCTTTATCAAATGGTGTATTTGGTTGTGTCCAGTAAAGAAGGTGTCCTTCTGGAGAGACTGGAGCCTCAAGGATATTCGACAAATCCAGCTTGGTTTGTTTTGCTGTCAGGCCTTCAACGGTTTCCAACAAATCGGTACGACCAATCAAGTCAGTCAGTTTTTCAACGCCAAGTTCAGCAAGTAATCCGCGTACTTCGTCCGCCAGACCGATGAAGTAGTTCATCACCATTTCCGGCAAGCCTTTGAAGTACTCTTTACGCAATGTCTCGTCTTGAGTTGCAACCCCTGTGGCACAGTTGTTGAGATGACAAATACGTAGGAACTTACAACCCATTGCCACCATTGGCGCAGTACCAAAACCGAAGCTTTCCGCACCGAGAATCGCTGCTTTCACCACGTCTAGCCCCGTTTTTAAACCGCCATCTACTTGCAGACGGATCTTATGGCGTAGACCATTAGCAACCAGTGCTTGTTGTGTCTCTGCCAGTCCCAGTTCCCAAGGGCTACCTGCGTATTTCACTGAGGTTAGTGGGCTTGCTGCGGTACCACCGTCGTAACCTGAAATGGTAATGAGATCTGCGTAAGCTTTCGCGACACCTGTTGCGATGGTGCCGACGCCTGGTTCAGAAACTAACTTCACCGAAACCAGCGCGTTTGGATTGACTTGTTTTAGGTCGAAGATCAGCTGGGCTAAATCTTCAATTGAATAAATATCGTGGTGCGGAGGAGGGGAGATCAGAGTCACCCCCTGTACCGAATAACGCAGTTTTGCGATTTCTGCGGTGACTTTGTGTCCTGGTAACTGACCACCTTCACCCGGCTTCGCACCCTGTGCGACCTTGATCTGCAGCACGTCTGCATTGGTTAGGTAGTGAGGCGTAACACCAAATCGACCTGAAGCAATCTGTTTGATACGCGAGTTACGCTCTGTACCGAAGCGACGTGGATCTTCACCGCCTTCACCCGAGTTAGAGTAACCGCCAAGGCGGTTCATCGCTGTTGCAAGTGCTTCGTGCGCTTCTGGGCTAAGTGCGCCAATGGACATCGCCGCAGAATCAAAGCGTTTGAAGAGCTCAGTGCTAGGCTCAATTTGCTCTAAAGGTAGCGGTGAGTCTGATTTTTTCAGCGACATTAAGTCTCGTAGCATGGCAACAGGGCGTTGGTTCACCTGCTTAGCAAAGCTCTGATAATCATTACTTTCGCCTGATTTCACCGCAGTTTGCAGTGTGCCAACCACGTCTGGGTTGTAGGCGTGATATTCACCACCGTGGACGTATTTCAATAAGCCGCCATGCTCGATGGCTTTACGTTTCGCCCAAGCTTTACGAGAAAGGTTGTACAAATCTTGTTGGAAGTCGTCGAAGTTCGCGCCTTCAATACGAGTTGTAACACCTTTAAAGCACAAATCGACCACTTCTTGGCTCAAGCCTACTGCTTCAAACAGTTGCGAGCAGCGGTAAGAGGCGATGGTAGAAATCCCCATTTTCGACATGATCTTGTACAGACCTTTGTTGATGCCGTATTGGTAATTTTGCATCACATCGCGATAGTCTTTTTCTAGCGCTTTATCATCAATCAGTTTACCTAGCGCTTCATAAGCTAGGTATGGGTAAACTGCAGTGGCGCCAAAGCCAAGCAAGACAGCAAATTGGTGTGGGTCACGAGCTGTTGCAGTCTCAACCACAATGTTGGCATCACAACGTAAGTTCGCATCGATCAGGCGAGTTTGAACCGCTCCGACCGCCATTGCTGCAGGAATTGGCAGTTTGCCTTTGACTAAAGCACGATCCGAAAGCACCACTAGCACAGTGCCTTCACGCACCACGTGTTCGGCTTGCTCACACAGATCATCAATGGCTTGTTTAAGATCTTTCTGTTGTGGATCGTAGTTGATATCGAGAATGGTATTACGGTAGTGATCGTCACCAAGCTCGAGTAACTGCTGCATGTCTGAGTAAAGTAATACCGGCGAATCGAAGGTCACTCGATAGGCGTGGCCATCGGTTTCACAGAAGACGTTCATCTCCTGACCAATACTGGTCGCCAGTGACATTACGTGTTTTTCACGCAATGGATCGATTGGCGGGTTGGTTACCTGAGCAAACTTTTGGCGGAAGTAATCAGTTACCAAGCGCTCTTTAGAGGATAAGACGGCCATCGGGGTGTCATCACCCATGGAGCCGACCGCTTCTTGTCCCATATCACCAAGGACACGCAGTACTTGATCGACTTCTTCATTGCTCATGGCGAATTGCTTTTGATAAGTCTTAAGCAAGTCTTCATCAAAGCTGCGCTCGCCAACTTGATCTTCAGGTAGCTGAGCAAAAGGTGTGAGTTTTCGAACGTTGTTTTCCATCCACTCGCGGTAAGGGTGACGAGATTTCAGATCGTTATCGATCTCGCTAGACTGCCAGAGCTTCCCTTTACGAGTATCGACAACCAGCAGTTCACCCGGACCAACACGGCCTTTTTCGGCAACTTCATCGGGAGCGTAATCCCAAATCCCTACCTCTGATGCCAGGGTGATAAATTTGTCTTTAGTAATCACATAACGTGCTGGGCGCAAACCATTACGGTCTAGGTTGCAGGCAGCGTAACGGCCGTCGGACAGTACTATACCTGCCGGACCATCCCACGGCTCCATGTGCTTGGAGTTGAAGTCGTAAAACGCTCGCAGATCCGGGTCCATGTCTGGGTGGTTTTGCCATGCTGGTGGCACAAGCATGCGCATGGCACGGAAGATATCCATACCGCCAGAAAGGAATAGATCCAACATATTATCTAAGCTGGAAGAATCTGAACCTGTCTCGTTCACAAACGGTGCTGCGGTTTGTAGGTCTGGCAGCAGTGGTGACGAGAACTTGTAAGCTCGCGCTCGTGCCCATTGGCGGTTACCTTCAATGGTATTGATCTCACCATTATGAGCAAGGTAACGGAACGGTTGAGCCAGAGGCCAACGAGGCTGAGTATTTGTTGAAAAACGCTGGTGGAACAGGCAGATAGCAGATTCCATGCGTAAATCAGCAAGATCAAGGTAGAAGCGCGGTAAGTCCGCAGGCATGCACAAGCCTTTGTACACCAAAACTTGTGTCGACAAGCTACAGATGTAGAAATCTGGATCTTCAGTGATTTGTTTCTCGATGCGACGACGTGCGATGTAGAGACGACGCTCAATGTCACGCTCGCGCCAACCTGCCGGAGCAGAGATAAAGACTTGTTGAATGTCTGGAAGTGAATCGGCGGCGATTGGGCCGAGTACTTCTGAATTGGTTGGTACTTCACGCCACCCTGCCACCGTCAGAGTCTCTTGTGCGAGCTCTTTGTTGATGATGTCTTTGGCGAGTTGAGCTTTCACCGGATCTTGGTTGAAGAAAATCATCCCAACGGCGTATTGCTTGCCAAGGTTGAAGCCATTTTCTTCGGCGATAAGGCGTAAATAAGAATCGGGCTTTTGTAGAAGAAGACCACAACCATCACCGGTTTTTCCATCGGCGGCGATGCCACCACGATGGGTCATGCGATCAAGTGCAGAAATTGCTGTACGTACCAGCTTGTGACTTTGCTCGCCTTCCATGTGCGCGATTAAGCCAAATCCACAGTTGTCTTTCTCAAGACTTGGATCATAAAGAGCCATTGCAATTCTCCCTTTGCTTATCTGTCATCCCGACAGATATATCAACACTGCTCAAGTTGATAATGATGACTAACTATGCGTCATAATTGCTTTATCTTGGTTTTTTATGCAATAAAGCTTTCTTAAAATATTAACAATTTTAGTCGTTTTATTTTTCATCGACTTCACAACGTATAGCTTATTATGAATTACGTCAAGTTTGTGGTGGAAAATCACGTCAATATGCGATTTACCACTTAATGAGCTGTAATTACATTTTAAATTCAGTTGGTTAGCTTTTGTGTGATTACATTTATGTAACATGAATTGGTTGAGAAATAAAAAAAAGGCCAGCACAATGTGCTGGCCAAGAGATAAAATTCGGAAGGAATGTTTATGTATTTTATCACTGAGGGTTAAAGAGCTTGGCTCGTCAGCCTTCAGCGATATTCAATTAAGCAGAAAGCATCAATGAATTTGCTTTTGCTTCTAGGTTTGTGCCACCCATTAGGTAATCATCGATAGCACGGGCACATTCGCGGCCTTCATTGATACAACGAACCACCAAAGATTGGCCTGTTCGCATATCACCAGCTGCAAATACGCCTTCTTGGTTAGTAGCAAAACCTTGAGTTGCTACGTTACCGCGATCATCCAGTGCGATATCCAATTGAGCAAGTACACCTGTTGGTTCTGGGTGCAGGAAGCCCATCGCTAGGAATGCCATATCACATGGGATCACACGCTCGCTACCTTCAACTTCTTTGAAGCTTGGGCGCTCGCCTGGTTTCGCATCTTGCCAAACGATATCAGCTAAACGAAGGCCTGTAACTTCACCTTTGTCATTGCCGATGAACTCTTTGGTTAGGATGTTCCAGTGACGATCAACGCCTTCTTCATGAGACGTCGAAGTACGCAAGATCATCGGGTACTGTGGCCATGGCATATTGGCAGGGCGTTTCTCTGGTGGAATCGGCATGATTTCAACCTGAGTGATGCTTGCTGCACCGTGGCGGTTTGATGTACCTACACAGTCAGAACCCGTATCACCACCACCGATCACCACAACATGTTTACCCGCGGCGTGAAGTTCTTCACCCTTAAGATCCATGTCGTTGGCACGGCGGTTGTTTTGACCTAGGAATTCCATTGCGAAGTGAACGCCTTTTAGTTCACGACCCGGAACTGGCAAATCACGAGGAACAGTTGAACCACCAGTCAGTAGAACCACATCGAATTCTTGACGTAGCTGCTGGGCATTCACATTAACACCAACATGTTGGTTAACTTTGAATTCAATACCCGCTTCTGCCATCAGGTTGATCTTACGATCAATCACGTCCATACCCAGTTTGAAATCTGGGATACCAAAACGCAGCAGACCGCCTACTTTCTCGTCACGCTCGAATACCGTCACAGTATGACCGGCGCTGTTTAGCTGCTCAGCAGCCGCAAGGCCAGCAGGGCCCGAACCAATGATCGCAACGGTTTTGCCTGTGCGAGAACGTGGTGTTTTTGGTTTGGCGTACCCTTCACGATACGCCGTTTCTACGATGGTTTTCTCGATATTACAGATAGTGATTGGGTCTTGGTTGATGCCAAGTACACAAGCACTTTCACATGGAGCAGGGCAAACACGACCAGTGAACTCTGGGAAGTTATTGGTTGAGCTTAGAATGTTCCATGCTTCTTCCCAGCTATCACGATAAACCGCATCGTTAAACTCTGGGATGATGTTACCGATAGGGCAGCCGTTATGACAAAACGGCACACCACAATCCATACAACGAGAAGCCTGAGTATTGATCTTGTCACCAAACTCCTCGTTCAGAACGAACTCTTTGTTGTTCTTGATGCGTTCAGCTGGGTCGATCTTCTGTGGTAGTTCACGACCATGCTCTAAAAATCCAGTAGGCTTACCCATTATACGGCCTCCACTTGAGTTTCGTTTCCTTGAGACTGTGCTTCAGCTTTGCGTTTTTGAAGAACCGCTTTGTAGTCACGCGGCATTACCTTAACCATAGAGGCTAGGCTAGCTTCAAAGTTGTCTAGGAAAGACTGAGCGACTTCACTTCCTGTGAATTGAACATGCTTAGTTAGCATGTCGAGTAATAGATCTCTGTCTTCTTGCTCGATTGGATCTAGGTCTACTAATTCTGGGTTCAGTTTTGACTCAAAGTCACCTGATTTATCCCATACGTAAGCCACACCGCCGCTCATACCTGCAGCAAAGTTACGACCTGTTGAGCCAAGGATAATTGCAGCACCACCAGTCATGTATTCACAACCGTGATCACCGACGCCTTCTACTACTACTTTTGCGCCTGAGTTACGAACACAGAAACGTTCGCCAGCCATACCGCGAATGAAAGACTCACCCGAAGTTGCACCGTAGAAACACACGTTACCAACCACGATGTTGTCTTCCGCGACAATGCTTGATTTTGCGTCTGGGTAAAGTACCAAGGTACCGCCAGATAAGCCTTTACCCCAGTAGTCGTTCGCATCGCCTTCTACTTCGAACTTCACGCCCTTAGCTAGGAATGCACCGAATGATTGACCCGCGGAACCTTTGAACTTCACGTTCATTGGCTGAGGTAGACCGGCATCTTTATACACTTTCGAGATTTCGTTCGACAACATGGTACCTGCAGAGCGGTCCGTGTTGACGATAGGGAACTCGGCATTTACCGCTTCGCCTTTCTCGAGTGCAGGAATCGCTGCTTGAATCAGCTTACGGTCTAGTACTTCTTCTAGGTTGTGGTTCTGCTGAGCTTGGTTGAATACACCATCAGCTTCACGTGGTTGCTCAACGTGAAGAACAGGAGACAGATCTAGGTTCTTGTATTTCCAGTGAGAAACGTCTTGGCGAATCTTCAGTTTCTGACCTTGACCGACCATCTCATCGATAGTGCGGAAGCCAAGTTCAGCCATGATTTCACGCAGACCTTGTGCCATGTATTGGAAGAAGGTTACGACGTCTTCTACGCGACCATCAAAGCGCTCACGAAGCGTCTTGTTTTGAGTCGCGATACCAACAGGACAGGTATTCTTATGACACTTACGCATCATGATACAACCTTCAACCACCAATGCTGCGGTTGCCACGCCCCATTCTTCAGCACCAAGTAGTGTTGCCACTGCAAGGTCGCGAGGTGTCTTCATCTGACCATCCGCTTGAACCACGATACGGTTACGCAGACCGTTCTTCAGTAGCGTTTGGTGCGTTTCTGCCAAGCCAAGTTCCCAAGGAAGGCCGGTATGACGGATTGAAGACATTGGGGATGCACCAGTACCGCCGTCGAAACCTGCGATTAGTACAACGTCCGCTTTCGCTTTCGCTACACCAGAAGCGATCGTACCTACGCCAGCTTCCGATACTAGTTTCACGTTTACACGACCTGCGCGGTTCGCATTCTTCAAGTCGTAGATCAGCTGAGCCAAATCTTCGATTGAGTAGATATCGTGGTGTGGCGGTGGCGAGATAAGGCCAACGCCCGGAGTAGAGTGACGTGTTGCACCGATCCAATCATCTACTTTATCGCCTGGTAGCTGACCACCTTCACCTGGCTTCGCACCTTGAGCCATTTTGATTTGTAGCTCATCAGCGTTGGTTAGGTAGTAAGAAGTAACGCCGAAACGACCTGAAGCCACCTGCTTGATCGCAGAGCGCTCCCAATCGCCGTTGTCTTTGCGCTCGAAACGCATTGGGTCTTCACCACCTTCACCGGAGTTCGATTTCGCGCCAAGGCGGTTCATCGCAACTGCCAGTGTGGAGTGTGCTTCGTAAGAAATAGAACCGAATGACATTGCACCTGTCGCGAAGCGTTTCACGATGCTTTCAATTGGCTCGACGTCGTCGATAGATATAGAACCTGCTGGGTTCTTAATGAACTCAAGTTGGCTGCGCAGGGTTACCGCGTTGTCACCTTGCTTATCTACTGCTGTCGCGTATTGCTTGAACTGATCGTAGTTCTTGTTGCGCGTAGACTCTTGCAGTAGAGAAATAGTTTCTGGGTTGAATAGGTGTTTCTCACCACGCTGTTTCCATTGGTAAACACCGCCTACATCCAGCATTTGAATTGGGATTTCGCGTTGTGGGTAACCGATGCGGTGACGGATAAGTACTTCTTTGGCGATATCATCAAGGGTTAGACCTTGGATACGAGAAACCGTACCTGTGAAGTACTTGTCGACCACTGATTTGTGGATGCCCAACGCTTCGAAGATTTGTGCGCCGTGGTACGACTGTAGCGTAGAAATACCCATCTTCGAGAAGATCTTCAGAAGGCCGCCATTAATCGCTTTACGGTAGTTGTTGAACAGATCGCGAGGGTTCGCTTCTGGATCCAACTTCTTCGTACGTTGAAGTTCAATGATGGTTTCAATCACTAGGTAAGGGTTAACCGCATTCGCACCGTAACCTAGTAGCGTTGCAAAGTGGTGCGTTTCACGCGCATCACCGGTTTCAACCACGATGTCACACTTCGCACGTAGACCTTTGCGGATCAAGTGGTGGTGCACTGCACCAACTGCCAGCATTGCTGGGATCGCCGCGTGGTTTGAGTTCACTGCACGGTCAGTGAGTAGGATGATTGAGTAACCATCGATAACTGCGTCTTCTGCGTATTGGCAGATACGTTTTAGTGCACGTTCAAGCTTGCCTTGATCTTCATTGGCTTGGAACACGATATCCAGCGTCTTCGCTTGTAGGTGCTCGTTATCGATAGCACGCAGTTTTTCAAGCTCAGAGTTCGCCAGGACAGGCGATTCCAATTCTACTTTCTGACAGTGAAGTGGTGTTTCAGTCAGAAGGTTTTGGTCTTTACCCAAGTAAGTGTTCAGCGACATAACCATACGCTCACGGATCGGGTCGATCGGTGGGTTAGTTACCTGTGCAAACAGCTGCTTGAAGTAGTTTGAAAGATGCTGAGACTGATGAGATAGAACCGCAAGAGGCCAGTCGGCACCCATGGCTGACAATGGCTCTTTTGCGTCATTCGCCATTGGAACGATGATTTCGTTCACTTCTTCAGTACTCACGCCGAAAGCTTGTTGACGGTGCAACAAACGCTCAGGAGAAGGTTGGCTGAACTGGTTGCTCGCATCTGGCAGTTTCTTCAAGCTCAGTAGGTTTTCTTCTACCCATTTCTCGTAAGGCTGCGCTGTTGCGATGGTGTCTTTCACTTCTTCATCAGAGATGATACGACCTTGCTCTAGGTCTGCAACGAAGATACGACCTGGTTGTAGACGGCCACGGAACTCAACGTTCTCTGGCTCAATATCCACAACACCAGATTCTGATGCCATTACTAAGAAGTTGTCTTTGGTCACTGTGTAGCGTGAAGGGCGCAGACCGTTACGGTCAAGTGTCGCACCAACTTGAACACCGTCAGTAAAACATACTGAAGCAGGGCCATCCCATGGTTCCATGATGTTCGCGTGATATTGATAGAACGCGCGACGTTTAGGATCCATATTTTTGTTTTCTTGCCATGCTTCCGGGATCATCATCATCAATGCGTGTGGAAGGCTGCGACCAGAAAGAACTAGGAGCTCAAGTGCCATGTCAAAGTTAGATGAATCCGAGCTGCCTTCCTGACAGATTGGAAGAAGCATGTCGATTTCAGCCTGAGTAAACAGGTCTGATTCTATGATTGCCTCACGGGCTTTCATCCAGTTCAAGTTACCGCGAACTGTATTGATTTCACCGTTGTGGGCAATGTAACGGAAAGGCTGTGCAAGACGCCATTTCGGGAAGGTGTTGGTAGAGAAACGAGAGTGTACCAGTGCCAGTGCGGTCACCATGGTTGGGTTTTGCAGATCAAGGAAGTACTGAGGTACTTGCTCGGTCGTTAACTGACCTTTGTACACCAATGTCTTGTATGACATTGAGTTAATGTAGAAGTCGTCACCAATGTTTGAAACGCTTTCTAGGCAAACTCGCACTGTGTAGTTACGAAGTACGTACAGTTTGCGTTCTAGCTCTTCAGGTGTGATGCCAGGGCCACCAGAGATAAACACATGCTCAAACTGAGGCTCTGTGCTTAGTGGGTCTGCACCAATCATCGAATTGTCGGTTGGCAATACACGGTAGCCGATGATCTCAAGATCTAAACGTTGTGCATTACGCTCAAGAATGTCACGGCACTGCTCGCGTTTGTATTCGTCTTTCGGGAAAAGAACGACACCCACACCGTACTTTTCAAACGAAGGCAGCTTAATGCCTAGTTTTACGGCTTCTTCTAGCAGAAATTCATGGGGTTTTTGAAGCAAGATACCCGCACCATCACCACTGCATGGGTCACAACCTTGACCACCTCGGTGTTCCATACGGGCAAGCATATCCAATGCTTGAGTCACTACTTCATGAGATTTACGGTTTTTTAGGTGAGCAACAAAACCGATACCACAAGCGTCATGCTCCAGTTCAGGAGTGTATAAACCTTGTGAACTTTGCTCTCTATCTACCATAGATACATCCTTCCAGTTCAAGTAGACGCAATTTTCCAGACAGATCTATGCCGCTCGGGAAGTTCGTTACGCGTCTTGTCCTTTATAGTTATGAATCGCAACTGATCAGGGATTGATCAGCTTTGAGTCCTTTCCGTCTCTCACAGGAAAAGTTTTGTGAGAAAAACAATCCTTAGTGATATCCATTTTATTAGTGCCACTATTTAGTGGTTTATATTGATGAAGGGTGGATATCGCCGACTTTTATACGTTAAATGTGTAATTAAAATCACAAATTTAAACAAAATCTGTAAGTATCCTACAATTTTGTTGGCTCAAAATGCAATCAAAAACTGGTGCTTGTTGCCCATTTTTTCCGCCTAAAAATGCATTTGCAATTAACAATTACGCAACATTGATGGTTTTTCTTTATGGTTTTTGAATGTTTATTGATATTTGTTAGGTCGTGGAATAAGCGAAAGGAGTAGATTGACTGGTTTTCTCTTGCAGATTGGTAATTTTGTTACATCAATCGTAGTGAGATTTGTTTTTATTTGACGTGGTGAGCTTTTATGCAACTTCATGAGCTAGTTAATACCCTTGGACAAGATCTACAACGTCGCTATGGAGAGAAAGTCCATAAGTTAACACTTCATGGTGGTTTTAGTTGCCCAAACCGAGATGGCACCATTGGGCGTGGCGGATGCACTTTTTGTAATGTGGCTTCTTTTGCGGACGAAGAGGCTCAAGTTAAGAGTATTAACGAGCAATTGAAAGATCGTGCAGGCGAGATCCATCGAGCGAAGAAATATCTGGCCTACTTTCAAGCTTACACCAGTACCTACGCAGAAGTTCAGGTACTTAAGAACATGTATGAAGAAGCACTTAAGGCTGCGGATATTGTGGGCCTTTGTGTGGGCACTCGTCCTGATTGTGTACCTGATGCCGTATTAGACTTGTTATCGGACTACGTGAAGCAAGGCTATGAGATCTGGTTAGAACTGGGTCTTCAAACTGCCAATAACGGAACATTAAAACGTATCAATCGCGGTCATGATTTTGAGTGCTACGCCGAGATCACCAAGCGTGCTCGTGCTCTAGGAATCAAAGTATGTACTCATTTAATCGTGGGCTTACCGAAAGAAACTCATGATGACAATATCGAAACACTGCGCAAAGTCTTAGCGGTTGGCACGGATGGTATCAAGCTGCATGGTTTACATATTGTTGAAGGCAGTACGATGGCTAAAGCGTGGCGTGCAGGGAAGTTAGATGCGCCTGAACTTGAAGAGTATGTTGCGATTGCGAGTGAGATGATCCGTATGACTCCGGCGGATATTGTGTTTCATCGGGTTTCTTCTTCCGCACGTCGTCCGACGCTACTATCACCTATTTGGTGTGAAAACCGTTGGCTTGCAATGACAGAAATTGGTCGAGCATTAGATCGTGACGGAGCTCAAGGCTCGTTAACTGAGCAAGTATTTGTCTACCAGAAACCTGAGTTAAAAGCAGATTAAACTGCAAGAAACTGATATCTTTTGTAGTCTGTTTATAGACAAGTCAAACGAGCAATAAGAGATAGCTGATGGAGTCGTTCGTATTCAAAGTGTGGGAATCTTTTGTTGCACACAGTTTTGATGTGGCTTTTTTTGTCTTATGTTCTCTCATTGTCATCTGGGTTTATGCCCGTTACCAACAACAATTAAATCGTTTTATTCTTGATTCACCGACCGCATTGATGCTTGTAGATAGCGAGTCAGGGAAGGTTTTTCTGGTAAGTGGCTACGCAATGCAGCTACTGGGAATAAGGCAAGTCGGTAAAGCTTATCTACTTCCTGCTTCAGTGCCTGAGGGCTTTTTTTCTTCGATATTAGCTAATTTCTCAGGTCATTCATTTTCAGGTTATATGCAGAACTGGATGGTGACAGAAAACAGCAGTTTGGGAATTGAGCTTTCTGGCCGAAAGACACTGCATAGAGGAAAGCCAGCATGGCTTATCTATATTAAAACCTGCCAAACATCAGAATTTAATAAGCAAGAATTACAGACTTTATCTATTGCTCAAAGTGCTTTCGATAACCTTTCTGAGCTGATTTATATCAAAAATAACCAAGGTGAGTTGATTTCAACTAACCGAGCATTTGATCGTTTTTGGCGTGAACGAGAAGAAGAAGGGAGCGCTGAAATTAAAGGTGTCATGAAAGGTCGTGTTAGTAATCGGCGCTGGACAACAACTCCGGATGGGCGCAGCTGCTTACTCGAAACCTATCAAAGTATACTTATGTCTGCCGAGGGCGAGAAACTTGGGACGCTTGGCATCAGTCATGATGTGACTGATTGGCATCAAATGCAGCAAAATCTGCGTGATGAGATGGA
Source organism: Vibrio sp. NTOU-M3 (assembly GCF_040869035.1). Classification (NCBI taxonomy): domain Bacteria; kingdom Pseudomonadati; phylum Pseudomonadota; class Gammaproteobacteria; order Vibrionales; family Vibrionaceae; genus Vibrio; species Vibrio sp. NTOU-M3. The sequence continues at coordinate 2,643,730 of NZ_CP162100.1, read as the reverse complement.
AAAGCGCAAAGATACCGAAGTAGCTTTAGCGCAGAGGGATACTATTCTTCAAAATATCCTAGAATCTAGCCCTGATTCTATCGGCATCTTTAATGAGAACTTAGTCTATCAAGCGTGTAATGAGCCATTTGTCAAAGCACTTGGGATTGCTGATGTGAATGAGCTTATTGGTAAGCGTCTTCGGGATGTTGTCTCAGGAGAAATGTATCAACGTCTGTCTGAAACAGATAGCAAGGTGCTTCATGAAGGTAAGTCGTTACGTTATATCGACCGCGTGAAAGCGAGTGATGGCGGCTTTGTTTGGTATGACGTCGTGAAGTCGCCTTTCCGTGACCCAGCATCGGGCACTAATGGTGTATTGATCATGGCTCGTGATGTAACAGAGCGCTATCTAGCAGAGCAAAAGCTTGAGGAAGCGAACCAAGAGCTGGCAAGGTTAAGTTTTATCGATGGTCTGACTCAAATAGCTAATCGACGTAAATTTGATGAGCAACTGGCGATGCTATGGCATTTGCATGTACGAGAAAAAACACCATTGACGGTTATGCTATGTGATATCGACTTCTTCAAAGGATACAACGATCGGTACGGACACCAGAAAGGTGATGATGCACTTATCAAAGTCGCAAATGTCTTTAAGAAAGTATTGTCTCGGTCGACAGACTGCGTTGCTCGTTATGGGGGAGAGGAGTTCGCCTTTTTGCTGCCCAATACAACGTCAGAAGGTGCATTATTGGTGGCTAAGCGAATCCACTTGGAAATAGAGAACCTAGCAATAGAGCATTTGGCTTCCGATGTTTCGAGCCTACTGACGGTTAGTATTGGTATCGTAAGCTATGCACCTAAGCCTATCGACAATATGGAATCTATCGTTGCCCTTGCTGATAGCGCGCTTTATCAAGCTAAAGCAAATGGGCGAAATCAAACTTGCGTGCATCACACATCAGATAATTAGCCGCGTCTTGACAGTGTGGATGGTTACGTGTGGTGATCAAAACAGGTAGAATTTCTACTAGGTTATCGCACGGAGTTTTTGATGAAACCGATAAAAAATCTCGCACAGTATTATGTAGATTTACTCGTAAAGCTGGGTATTCTGCGTTTTTCTATTTTATTAGCTTTAGCTCTGGTGGCTTTAGCGGTTGTTGTGCAGGTCGGTATTACGTTGGTGCTAAGTGGCCACGTTGACGATATTGACATTGTTCGCTCGGTATTTTTTGGTTTGATCATTACTCCCTGGGCTGTTTATTTTCTCTCGGTTGTTGTTGATCAATTAGAGGAATCACGACAACGCCTTTCCAAACTGGTCTCAAAGCTCAAAGATATGCGCTCTCGGGATCAAGAACTAAACCATAAACTTCAACAAAACATTTCTAAACTGAATCAAGAAATTGAAGAGCGTATAAAAGCAGAAGAAGCACGTGAAGAAGCAATGAAAGACCTTGAAAATGAGGTTTATCAGCGCGAACGAACTCAATTAGAGCTCGCTGAACGTACTGCGTTATTACGATCATTCATCGATGCTTCTCCCGATCTGATTTACTACCGTAATGCGGATGGTGTTTTCTCCGGCTGTAACCGTGCGATGGAAGAATTGACTGGTAAAAAAGAGAGCCAATTGGTTGGGTTAACACCTTGGGATGTCTACAGCAAAGAAGTCGCTCAGCAGATCGTCGATACCGATCAGCGTGTATTTTCTGACAATAAAGCACTGACTTACGAACAGTGGCTTGAGTACCCTGATAGTCGTAAAAGTTACTTTGAACTGCGAAAAGTGCCATTTTATAGCAAAGAAGGCCGCCATCTCGGGTTGGTTGGTTTCGGTCGTGATATTACTGAACGCAAACGCCATGAAGAATCACTCGAAAAAGCCAGTAGAGATAAGACGACGTTTATTTCTACGATTAGCCACGAGCTTCGTACGCCACTCAATGGCATTGTAGGTTTGAGTCGGATGTTGCTCGATACGCAAATGACCACTGAACAACGCAAACATATGCAGACCATTAATGTCAGTGCAATTACGTTGGGTAATATTTTCAACGATATCATTGATATGGATAAATTTGATCGTCGTAAACTAGAGCTTTTACCTGAACCGTTGAACTTTGAGGAATTTGTAGCAGAGATGGAGAGTATCTCTGCATTAATGGCGGAACAAAAAGGGCTTCGATTTGATCTTGAAAGGTTAAGTGTGCTGCCAAGTGCAATTGAAGTGGATGCAACTCGCCTGCGTCAGGTGCTATGGAACCTAATTAGTAATGCTATGAAATTTACTAAGGAGGGGGGCGTTGTAATGACCGTGAGTGCCGAAGTCGAAGGTGATATGGCCCATATCACAATGGAAGTGGAAGATACGGGTATTGGCATTCCTGAGTCAGAATTAGATAAGATTTTTGCCATGTATTATCAAGTAAAATCTGGCAAAGATAACTTACATGCCGTGGGGACCGGGATTGGTCTTGCTGTCTCAAAACAACTAATAAAAATGATGAATGGCGATATCACGGTCAGCAGTGAAGAAGGCTTTGGTAGTACATTTACCGTGACCATCAGTGTTCCAACAGCTCAAGCTACTCAGCTTAATCAAACCTTAGTAACCGAGCAACCAAGCTTAAATATTTTTATGGTAGAAGATATTGAGTTAAACATTACCGTCGCTCGTTCACTGCTTGAAAGTTTGGGCCATTCGGTGTCTGTTGCAATGACAGGCGAGGAAGCGAAAGCTCAGTTTGATCCTAAATTGTATGATTTAGTGCTTTTAGACATCCAGCTTCCAGATATGACTGGGTTTGATGTTGCAGCGTATTATCGCGCTCAATATGAACAATTGCCTCCTCTTGTGGCCTTGACCGCAAATGTCCTTAAGAACAAAACTGAATACCTAGAAAAAGGAATGGATGATGCCATCAGTAAGCCTTTGTCTGTTATGGCTATTCAGGAAGTTATTACTAAGTTTTCTACCAAAGAGCAAAGCAAATTACTCACACAAGAGTCTGTTGAAGAAAGTGAAGACCGCTCAGATGTGTATGCTCGTTTGCTGGATATCGACATGCTGGAGTCGTATGTGGGGATTGTTGGCGCTAAGCCCGTTCTGGAGAGCATCACGATGTTTGAAGATATGATGCCTGAGTATATTGAAGTATTGGACTCAAATATGACGGCTAAACACCAAGAAGGAATTGTATCCGAAGCCCACAAAATTAAAGGTGCTGCGGGTTCCATTGGTTTAAAGCGAATTCAAAGTGTCGCACAGAAAGCACAATCACCGGATCGCCCTGCATGGTGGAAGAATATCAACGATTGGGTTGAAGAAATTAAAAATGAATATCAAAACGACATAATAATATTGAAAGAGTGGCTAGCTCAAAGGTGAATTGAATGAAAAATATGGTGTCTATTGCTCTCGGTAGTATTTTGTTAATGGGGTGCACAAGTTCAGTACCCATGTGGGAACAAGAAAATCAAATTAGTGTTTCTGGGGTGACCATGACGTTAAATAGCCACCTTTGGGTCGATAATATGCCGATAATTGGTGAAGAGCAGAAAAGAGTCTTGCATGGCGCGCTATATATAGAATCACCTCAATTATTACCTGCAGAGTTGGATGTTAAAAGTGTCGTCATTCGGCAAGGGGAAGATGTTTGGATTGTCGATAATGAACTTCTCGAACTAAGAAACCACAATGAAAACCGTTGGGAGATTGCGTTTACATGGCAGTTAAGTGTCGATGAAGCTCAACCACTTGATATTGCGGTCTCATTTGATGGCTCTGTAGCAGAGCAGTGGCTTATTGAGAAAAATATAACGATTGAACAAGTACACTAAATCGATATTGTTTCTAGCAGAGATAAAAAAGCTTGCTCATAAGGAGCAAGCTTTTTTGTTTGATATGAAATTAGAAGGTTTAACCCGCTTTCAGACCAGTATCGATATCGAGGATATCTTGCTCGTTAAGGCTACCCACAGCCTGACGTAGCTGAAGAACACTTAAAATATAGTCGTAACGGGCATTGGATAGGCTCTTGTTTGCATCGTAAAGACGGCGAGTTGAGTCCAATACATCAACGATAGTACGTGTACCTACATCAAAACCGGCTTCTGTTGCTTCGAGCGCAGATCTTGCAGATACAACAGTTTGTTCGTAAGCACGAAGTGCACCGATAGAGGCACTAATGTTGTTGTTGTACGCACGAACATCTTTGACAACGCTGCGGTATGTCTTTTCAAGATCTTGGCTTGCAGCTACGTATTCGTATTCAGCCTGTTTCGTTAATGAAGTCGTTTTACCACCGCTATAAATAGGGACGACTAAGTTTACGCCAACATTGAAGTTAGTTGCGTTAACATCACCTGAAGAGTGATGTTGATCTTGCAAGTCTTCATATACATAACCACCATCTAATGTAAGGTATGGTAGGTGGCCAGAGCTGGCTAGTGAGATATTATCACGAGCAATATCTTGTTTGATACGCGCACTTAGGAGTGTTAGGTTTTTCTGTTGAGCGTCTTCAACCAATGCTTCAATGGCTTCTTTGGTTTTGCTTGCAGAAAAACGTTTAGTATCCAGAGCGTTTAGCTCCGAGTGCTCTTGTCCTGTTATTTCACGTAAGCTCTCGTAACTATTAGTGAGCTTGTTTTTAGCAATGACTTCATCGGCTAATACGATATCGTACTGGGCTTGGGCATCATGAACATCGGTAATGGCGGATAGACCTACTTCAAAGCGTTGCTTAGTTTGCTCTAGTTGACGTGCAACGGCTGCTTTTTCTGCGCGAACGAAGACTAAGTTATCTTGTGCTCGAAGTACTTCAAAATATGCCTGAGCAGTACGTAAGATCAAAGACTGTTGCACGGCAGCATAAGCTGCATCAGCTTGGCGGGCGTGTTTTTCTGCGGTATCTAAGCTTATCCAGCTTGAGCGCTTATAAATCTCTTGAGAAAACATCACACCAATATCAAATTTATTTGTGTCCTGATCTGTTTTACGGCCAAAGCCATATTGGAAGTCCTCTCGTTCACCTCGATTAAAGTCGTAACTTGCTGACAGGTTAATTTGAGGAAGAAGGGTACTGCGCGTAGAAGTTACCGCTTCAAAGGCTGCATCACGCTGCGCCGCTGCGCTAAGAAGCGTCGGATCATTGTCTTTCGCCTGAGTATAAACTTCACCCAGTGTGTCAGCTAAAGCTGATGTACTTAAGCTACCAAGAGCGGCACTAATAAATAGAGGAAGCAGTTTTTTCATGGATTCAAGTTCCTGCCAGAATAAGATGATAAGGATTGACTTCGAAAGAGTTTAACTCAATTTGGTGTTAATTCACTCAGAACTTTGCAAAATTTTACAGTGAGCGCCTCACTCAAGCCTTACAAATGAGTCGCCGTTTAACAAAATATATAATAATTACATAAAAAGTTGAGCCACGTCCTTGGTGGTTTTTGTGATCTCTGAGTAAACTATATGATTCACTCAGAGAGGTGCCCAATGCAACAGTCTGACCAGCCACAAGCAAGCTTTACGAGTAAAGATTTAGAGATAATCTCAAAAGAGACACTGTTTAAAGGTTTTTTCAAGATGGTGAAGTACCGTTTTAAGCATCGATTGTTTAAAGGGGGATGGAGCCCATCGATCGAAAGAGAGATGTTTGAGCGTGGTCATGCTGCAGCAATGCTACCTTATGATCCTAATACTGACCAAGTTGTTATCATTGAGCAAATTCGGGTAGGAGCATTAGAGCATGAACACCCATGGCAGCTCGAGATCATTGCAGGCATTATTGATGATGGAGAGAGTGCTGAAGATGTTGTTCGGCGTGAGGCCATTGAAGAAGCGGGGATCTACACAGGACAAGTGGAAAAAATTACCTCTTATTATCCGTCTTCGGGTGGGTGTTCTGAAAAGTTAGAGGTTTACATTGGTGAAGTGGATGCTTCTAAAGCGCATGGTGTTCATGGTTTAGACTATGAAGGAGAGGACATTCGCGTTCAAGTGATTTCGAGACAACAAGCTTATCAATGGGTTGTTGAAGGGAAATTTGAGAATGGGGCCTCAATAATAGCTTTGCAATGGCTTAAGTTAAATTACCAACGATTACAATCACAATGGCAGAAGTAGCAGTAAAAAAAACGTATCACGTCGATTTAGCGGAATTGATGCGTGTGTACGAAACAAATTATGCAAAATTAAACGCTTTGCTCCCATCGAGTCCAAGTGTTGGTGATGTACGTTGTTATCAAGCCGCAAGCATGTCTTATCAAATAGAAGTGGGCGAAGTCACAAAGTACACAACTTTGGTCGATATTTGTCAAAGCGATGACGTGCCAGTATTTCCATTGCCAAAGATGTCTGTCAGGCTTTACCACGATGCGAGAGTGGCTGAAGTATGTAGCAGTGAGCATTTGAAAAGAGTTAAAGCGCGTTATGACTACCCAAATACCCAAATGGTCCAAAGAGACGAAAAGGCACAACTAAATCGCTTCTTAGGGGATTGGTTGTCATTTTGCCTAAGAAACGGAATTAGTCGAACGCCATTAAATATCTAGTCAGGTTTTATATTTTGAAGTTATCGTCAAGCTTAACAGACAAAAGCAGTATTAAGCTGTTGCAAATCACAGATACCCATCTGTTTGCTCCGGATGACGGGAGTTTATTGAGCGTGAATACTCAAGACAGTTTTCATGCAGTTGTTGATGCTATTGTGGAAAGTGGTTCTATTTTTGATGTTGTGTTGGCAACCGGAGATATATCCCAAGATCACAGCGAGGAATCGTATCAACGTTTTGAGAAGGGAATTGAACCACTTGAAAAGCCATGTTTGTGGTTACCGGGAAACCATGACTACAAGCCCAATATGGGAGCGATTCTGCCGTCTACACAGATTAAGCAATCTGAACATGTGTTACTCGGAGAACACTGGCAGATAGTTTTGTTGGACTCTCAAGTCTCTGGTGTTCCTCATGGGCGTTTAAGCGATCAGCAGTTGCAACTACTTGATGAAAAACTAGAGCAATATTCTGAGCGTTATACCTTGGTCTTGTTACATCATCATCCTTTATTAGTTGGTAGTGCGTGGCTTGATCAGCACAGCTTAAAAGATGCAGACAACTTCTGGCAGATCATTGAAAAGTACAATAATGTGCGTGCGGTTTTATGTGGCCATATTCATCAAGATATGGATAAGTTGCACAACAACGTGAGAGTGATGGCTACGCCATCAACTTGCGTGCAGTTTAAGCCTAACTCTCAAAACTTTGCTTTGGATCGTCAATCGCCGGGTTGGCGAGAGATCGAGCTATATGAAGATGGAACAATTGTTACTGAGGTTAAACGCTTAGCAAATGGCTTGTTCTTACCGGATTTTAACTCAACAGGTTACTAAGCTTGTTAACTTTTCAAAATATTCACTTACTTAAACTTATGACGCTATGAAACCTTCTCTGCTTTTGTATATTCATGGATTTAACAGCTCTCCTCTGTCTGTGAAAGCAAATCAAATGAAAGAGTATTGTGAGCTGCATCGACCTGATATCAAGGTGGTTGTGCCGCAATTACCATGTTTTCCGGCTGAAGCGGCACAATGTTTACTGAATATTGTCTCGAAATATAAAGATGACTTTAATATTGGTTTGGTTGGTAGCTCGTTGGGAGGATACCTTTCAACTTGGCTTAATGATAAATTTGGCTTTCGAGCGGTGGTAGTGAACCCGGCGGTTAAGCCATACGAGTTGTTGATTGACTACCTTGGTGAACAACAAAACCCATACACGCACGAAACTTATGAATTGCAACCAAAGCACATTGATGAATTGAAAGCTCTCGATGTGGGTCGAATTCAGACCCCTGAACATTTTTGGTTGCTACAACAAGAAGAAGATGAGGTTCTTGATTACCGCCAGGCGGTTGAAAAGTTCTCAGCTTCAAAGCAGACCGTTGAGGCTGGTGGTGATCATAGCTTTGTTGGGTTTGAACGTTATCACCAGCAAATTATCGAATTTTTACAACTATAAGCTTGCAACATAGTGGTGCTTAATTAAGCGACACCGATCTCTCATAATGCTTTTTTACTAGGCTTGTCATTGAGGGAGGAGTCATAATTTTGCTAGTTACTTACTTATCCCACTTGACATGAACATGTCTCTTCCAGACTATGTTTCCCCTAGACTATTGCAGTCAAGAACGCTGATAAAAGCAGCGTTTTTGTTAAATTTTTAGCCGAAATAATAATAAGCTTCATAATTCATCTGCAAAGTAACCGTTTCAATTTCTAGAACGATATTCCGTATTATGACTGAACAATATAATGCTGGAGCCATTGAGGTTCTTAATGGTTTAGAGCCAGTACGTCGCCGACCAGGGATGTATACGGATACAGCGCGCCCAAATCACTTGGGCCAAGAGGTTATCGATAACAGTGTCGATGAAGCGCTAGCCGGACATGCAACAAAGGTTCAAGTAATTCTTCATGCAGACCAATCATTAGAAGTGGTTGATGATGGCCGTGGCATGCCTGTCGATATTCACCCTGAAGAGAAGGTATCAGGCGTTGAGCTGATTTTATGTAAACTTCATGCGGGTGGTAAATTCTCTAATAAGAACTACCAATTCTCTGGTGGTCTACACGGTGTAGGTATCTCAGTAGTAAACGCGTTGTCTAAGCGTGTTGAAGTGACCGTCCGTCGTGACGGTCAAGTGTATGAGATTGCCTTTGAACACGGTGATAAGGTTTCTGACCTAACGGTTACGGGCACATGTGGCCGTCGCAACCGTGGTACCAGTGTACACTTCTGGCCAGATGCAAAGTACTTTGATTCCGCAAACTTCTCTGTTACGCGTCTGGTGAACAACCTACGTGCGAAAGCAGTACTTTGCCCGGGTCTAGAGATTACGTTTACCGATAAAGTAAACAACAAAGACTACAAATGGCATTACGAAGATGGCCTGAAAGACTATCTAGCGGAAGGTGTGAAAGGTTACCCAGTTCTCCCTGAAGAACCATTTACTGGTGAATTCTCAGCTGAAACCGAAGCGGCAAACTGGGCGGTAATTTGGCAGCCAGAAGGCGGCGAGATGATCACGGAAAGTTACGTGAACCTTATCCCAACCGCACAAGGTGGTACACACGTAAACGGTCTACGCCAAGGCTTGCTTGATGCAATGCGTGAGTTCTGTGAATTCCGCAACTTATTGCCTCGCGGCGTGAAGCTAACGGGTGATGACGTTTTCGACCGCTGTTCTTACGTACTGTCAGTTAAGATTCAAGACCCGCAGTTTGCCGGTCAAACCAAAGAGCGTTTGTCTTCTCGTCAAACGGCTGCCTTTGTCTCTGGTGTAGTAAAAGATGCATTCAGCCTATGGTTGAACGAAAAGCCACAACTGGCTGAGCAGTTAGCTGAAGTATGTATCGCGAATGCCCACCGTCGTATGCGCGCGAGCAAAAAGGTTGTGCGTAAGAAGGTCGCATCAGGTCCTGCACTACCAGGCAAACTGACCGACTGTTCTGTGCAAGACCTTAACCGCACCGAAATCTTCTTCGTGGAGGGTGACTCGGCGGGCGGTTCTGCTAAACAAGCACGTGATCGTGAGTTCCAAGCGGTGATGCCACTGCGCGGTAAGATCCTGAATACGTGGGAAGTCTCTGCAGACCAAGTGCTTGCATCTCAAGAGGTCCACGACATCTCAGTTGCTTTGGGTATCGACCCAGACAGCGACAACCTAGACAGCCTGCGTTACGGTAAGATCTGTATCCTTGCCGATGCGGACTCGGATGGTCTACACATCGCAACGCTATTGTGTGCTCTGTTTACTCGTCACTTCCGTGCGCTGGTTGAAGCCGGTCATATCTACGTAGCGATGCCGCCTCTGTACCGTATCGACTGTGGCAAAGAAGTATTCTATGCCCTAGACGATGACGAAAAAGATGGCGTACTAGAGCGCTTGTCGAAGAAGAAAGCCAAAATCAACGTGCAACGATTCAAAGGTCTGGGTGAGATGAACCCACTTCAGTTGCGCGAAACAACCATGGATCCAAACACGCGTCGTCTGGTTCAGTTAACTATTGATGACTCGGCGGCGACCATGGAAATGATGGACATGCTGCTTGGTAAGAAACGAGCAGATGATCGTCGTTCTTGGCTACAAAACAACGGCGATATGGCAGAGGTTTAACGGATGTCTACAGAAATTACTTACGATGGCGTTGAACAGTTGCCAATGCGCAAGTTCACCGAAGACGCTTATCTGAACTACTCGATGTACGTAATCATGGACCGCGCATTGCCATACATTGGCGATGGTTTGAAGCCGGTTCAACGACGCATCATTTACGCAATGTCGGAACTTGGTCTTTCGGCATCAGCGAAATACAAAAAATCAGCACGTACCGTTGGTGACGTACTGGGTAAATACCACCCGCATGGTGACTCTGCGTGTTACGAAGCGATGGTATTGATGGCACAACCATTCTCTTACCGTTACCCATTGGTTGACGGTCAGGGTAACTGGGGTGCGCCAGACGATCCGAAATCATTCGCGGCAATGCGTTATACCGAAGCAAAACTATCTAAGTTTGCCGAAGTACTGCTGGGCGAACTAGGTCAGGGTACGGTTGAATGGCAACCTAACTTTGATGGCACGATGAAAGAGCCACAAATGTTGCCAGCACGTCTGCCTCATATCCTGCTAAATGGTGTTACTGGTATCGCGGTTGGTATGGCGACAGATATTCCACCTCACAACGTTCGTGAAGTGGCGGATGCAACCATCCATTTGATCGACAACCCGAAAGCGGAACTGCCAGATGTGATGCAGTTCGTTAAAGGCCCAGACTACCCGACAGAAGCAGAAATCATTTCGCCGCAAGCGGATATTGAGAAGATTTACCGTAACGGTCGCGGCAGCATCAAGATGCGCGCGGTATGGCACAAAGAAGGTACAGATATCGTTATCACTTCTCTGCCACACCAAGTATCAGGTGCGAAACTGCTTGAGCAAATCGCAAACCAAATGCGCGCTAAGAAGCTGCCAATGGTTGACGACCTTCGCGATGAATCGGATCACGAGAACCCAACGCGTATCGTTGTGGTTCCGAAGTCAAATCGCGTAGATTGCGATCTGTTGATGAACCACTTGTTCGCTTCAACCGATCTTGAGCGCAGCTACCGTGTTAACTTGAACATGATTGGTTTGGATAACCGTCCTCAAGTTAAAGGTCTGGTTCAAATTCTGTCTGAGTGGATCGAGTTCCGTCGCACGACTGTACGTCGCCGTCTACAACACCGCCTAGACAAAGTAATGGCTCGTCTACACATCTTGGAAGGTTTGTTGGTTGCTTACCTAAACCTAGATGAAGTGATTGAGATCATTCGTACTGAAGACGATCCAAAAGCAGTGCTGATGGAACGCTTTGGCATCACCGATATCCAAGCGGATGCGATTCTAGATACTAAACTTCGTCACCTAGCAAAACTAGAAGAGATGAAGATCCGTGGTGAGCAAGACGAGCTAGAAAAAGAACGTGAAAAGCTAGAACAGCTACTAGGTTCTGAGCGTCGTCTGAACACACTACTGAAGAAAGAAATCAAAGCAGACGCAGAGAAATACGGTGATGACCGTCGTTCTCCGATGGTTGAACGTGCAGAAGCAAAAGCGTTGACTGAACGAGATCTAATACCAAGTGAGCCAATCACGGTTGTGCTTTCTGAGAAAGGTTGGATTCGTCACGCGAAAGGCCACGATGTGGATGCAGAAGGCTTAAGCTACAAGTCTGGTGACAAATACCTAGCGCATGCACGTGGTAAGAGTAACCAGCAGGCGGTGTTCTTTGGCAGTGACGGTCGAAGCTATTCACTTGAGTCACATTCATTGCCGTCGGCGAGAAGCCAAGGTGAGCCAATTACTGGTCGCTTGAATATCACTGCTGGCAGCAGCATTCGCCAAGTGATCATGGGTGAAGAAGAGCAGCTATGGCTGGTGGGTTCTGATGCAGGTTACGGCTTTGTATGTAAAGGTTCTGATTTGCTATCGAAGAACCGCAGCGGTAAAGCATTGGTGACTCTGCCTGCAAACTCTGAAGTGATGACGCCTTATGCGATTCGTGATTTAGATAGCGATGAGATCTTAGCTATTACTAATCAAGGCCGTATGTTGCTGTTTCCAATCAAAGACCTCCCACAGTTAGGTAAAGGTAAAGGGAATAAGATCATCAATATCCCTGCAGCGAAAGCTAAAGAACGTGAAGAGTTTGTCTCTCACTTGTTAGCTTTACCACAAGGTGCTTCGGTAACTTTGTATGCGGGTAAACGTAAGCTTGGTCTTAAGCCGTCTGATCTTGAAAACTTCCGTGGTGAACGTGGACGCAGAGGTGGATTATTACCAAGAGGTTTACAGAGGGTGACACGTATAGAGCTTGAACAGTCTTCAGAGCAAGAATCGTTGAATGACTAAGTAAAAAAAATCCCCTGCTAAGCAGGGGATTTTTTTACTAATCTCTGGGGTCTTCTGCGATGGTGACTTGTAACGTCATCTCTTCTCCCTGCCGAAGTATTAAAATATCGGTCTGAGTTCCAGGGCGCAATTCGGTCACGATATCCATCACACTTTGTTTGCCATTTATCTTTTGACCACCAATTTTTAGAATGATGTCTTGCGCTTTAAACCCTGCTTTTGCAGCAGGTCCATTTGGATCAATCCCTAACACAATAATACCGCCTAAATGGTCATTGCCTAAGAGACGAGCAGTCAATTGGTTAATATCTTGGCCATCAATTCCAATATAACCACGAATCACGCGACCGTCAGCAATGATCTTTTGCATAATTTTGTTTGCTAGTGCATATGGGATTGCAAAAGAAATTCCATACGTCTCAAGTTCAGTCGCTTGCTGGAAAGAGGCGGTGTTAATACCAACCAGCTCACCACGAGTATTGACCAAAGCGCCACCTGAGTTACCTTCATTAATTGCAGCGTCGGTTTGAATGAAGGCTTGGCGTCCGTCCGCACTAATCGATGAGCGACCAGTCGCTGAGATGATACCAAACGTTGTTGTTTGGCCTAGGTTATAAGGGTTACCGATAGCAAGTACGACATCACCAACGGTTGGTGAATACTCTGAATTGAGTGGAATAACTGGTAGGTTTGTTCCTTCGATACGAAGGATTGCGATATCTGTTCGTCGATCTTTACCGACTAATTGAGCGGCAGCAACACGGCCGTCTTGAAGCAATACAATGATTTGGTCGGCTTTGGCTACAACATGGTAATTGGTGATGATATAGCCTTTTTCACTGACAATGACGCCCGACCCCAATCCTTGAGTTGAAAGTTGTGTTCTATTATTTTCGGTGTATTTCCGGCTATAGATGTTGACTACTGCGGGCGCAGCTCTACGCACTGCTTGATTAAACGAAATTTGTTGGGAGTTGATATCGATTCCGGTGCTTTGAGCTTGATCTGGTAGTACATTTGAGCGTAAAGAGGGCACTAACAACAAAAGAAGTGCAGCCGTTGCTAAACCTAAACCGACAGATCTTAGCAAAAATGGGATCATACCTTCTTCAACTCCGGATAGAAAACTCGTGAATGATGAAGAATAGCATTAGATGAAAAAATAATAAAAGGACAGTGCGGTGGAGCACTGTCCTTTAAAGTCAATATCACGTCATTTTATCGAACAACTAGATAAATAGTGCGATCGCCGCGTTGAATATTCAATGCAAGCACTCCCGGTTTTTTATCTAGAATCTTTCTGAATTCCGCAAGGTTTTTCACTCGGTGACGGTTAACACCAATAATAATGTCATCGGCTTGTAGTTGGTATGCTTCCGCAGGAGAACCTTTGGTAACAGACGTTACTTTCACGCCAGAGATCGGGTCATTAGCAATCGTATTGGTTAGCTCCGCGCCTGCCAATCCGTCATGCAGTTTATCTGCTGTTGTTTTCACATCAGATTGTTCGCCTAAAGTGACATTGAAGGTTTGTTTCTTGCCATCCCGAACCACCCCTAAAGTGATTTTCTTACCGGCGCCTAAGGTGGCAACTTTTGCTCGCAGTTCACCAAAAGTATCAATACTCTTGTTATTGATTGACACAATAATGTCACCAGCTTTTAGACCTGCTTTATCGGCTGCACTTTCTGGCACCACTTGGCTGACAAAAGCGCCTTTACTCGATTCATAACCGAGCGCTTCGGCCAATTCAGAGGTTATTTCTCCGCCTTGAACCCCTAACATGCCGCGTTTTACTTCGCCAAACTCGAGAATTTGCTCCGTTAAGTTCTTCATCATATTTGATGGGATAGCAAAACCAATACCAACGTTTCCGCCATTCGGGCCAAGAATCGCCGTGTTAATACCGATAAGCTCACCATTTAGGTTCACTAAAGCCCCTCCAGAGTTACCACTGTTAATTGCAGCGTCTGTTTGGATGAAGTTTTCAAGGTTTTCTACGTTAAGTCCGCTACGACCTAATGCTGAAACAATACCAGAGGTAACGGTTTGCCCAAGACCAAATGGATTACCGATGGCAACACTAAAATCACCGACGCGCAGTTTATCTGAATCGGAAATCTTTATTTCAGTTAGATTTTTTGCTTTTTCTAACTTGAGTAAAGCGATATCAGATTGCTGATCGCCACCGATAAGCTCTGCATCATACTCTCGTCCGTCATGCAGCTTCACTCGGATTTTCTCTGCACCATTAATTACATGGTAGTTGGTGACGACATGGCCTTTTTTTGCATTAATAATGACGCCAGAGCCAAGACCACGGAAAGGGCGTTCTTGGATTTGTTCGGCTGGAAACTCTGGGCCAAAGAAAAAGCGGAATTGCTCAGGAATGCGTTGCTTGGAAACTTGAGTACCTTCAACAGCAATACTGACAACGGCGGGTGTTACCCGTTCTAGCATTGGCGCTAAGCTAGGAAGTTGTTCACCGTTAACGGCTAGCGGTAATGCGGCTGAGACTGGTATGGGGGTGATGATTGAACTTAAGCTTAATGATAAGACGGTTAAAGCAAGCAAAGGTTTTTTCATCTGATAACTCCTATGTTATTCAAGACCTTTTGATTCTGTATTTGTTTGAGAAATAAGAATTCACAAGGTACTGCTGAGAGTTATGACTTAAAAACCTTTGCAAAGTTCATCTATTATACAAAATTGCTTTATGATGCTTTGGCGGTGACGGCGTCTTCCGAGCTCAATGTTTCTTTTTCTGGCTCTTTAAGTAAGCCTGTCGCACCAGAAGCGTAGTCTTTTGGCGCTTCTTCTATTTTCGAATTAACTTCGTGTTCTACTTTTTCTTCGCTATGTTCCGCAATTTTTTTGTTAAATGGATTGTCTTGATCTGGAACATTAGGCAGCAATTCTGCAGATGTTTTTGCCATATGTTGGTAAATTTTTGTGTATTCTTTACCTAGAGAGTCCAGCATTTCTGCGGTTTGCGCAAAGTGATCCGCAAGATCTTGTTTTTGCTGTTCCAATTCAAATTTTGCTTTGTCCAGTTCTTTTTGGACGCTTTTTTGCTTCTTGTATCCTGGGGTCGTGATTCGCGCGATGATAATTCCTAAAACTGCGCCAACTAACAAACCTATTACGGCGTAAATCCAAGGCATATTTGCTCCTTATCATTGTTATTTAACATGTTTTTTACCGAGTGGTTACACATGTTCGATGGACATGGTACTATGACAAACTGAGTCAATAAAGGGAAATGAATGCGCTTTATTTGCTGCTCTTTACTCCTCTTATATTCCTAATAGGTTGTATACCAATGACGCCGATAGAAAAATATCACTTTGACTTGAAAGAACACGGTTTTCAAAAAGACGACGCGCAACTACAAGCGATTAAGGCGTTAAATCAACTTTATTTGAATCTGATAGATTTTCAAAATACACCTAAATCAGAGGTTAATACCGGGCTTTGGTCTCGTTTATGGAGCAAGCCTCAAGAACTCCCGCCTCCACCTAAAGGGCTCTATTTTTGGGGGGGCGTGGGGCGTGGAAAAACATATTTAATGGACACGTTTTACGAAACGCTACCAGGAAATCGCAAAATGCGAGTTCATTTCCACCGCTTCATGCACCGCGTGCATGACGAATTAGGTTCTTTAGGCGAAATCAGTGATCCCTTAAAGTCAGTAGCAGATAAATTTAAAACTGAAACAGACATTATCTGCTTTGACGAGTTTTTTGTATCAGATATCACCGATGCAATGATTTTAGGGAATTTATTCCAAGAGCTCTTTGCTCGAGATGTTATTTTGGTGGCAACCTCGAATATTCCTCCACAAGATCTTTATCGCAATGGCTTACAGCGCGCGCGCTTTTTACCCGCTATTCAGTTAATTGAAGAAAACTGTGAGATTTTGAATGTAGATAGTGGGGTCGACTATCGATTACGAACGTTAGAGCAAGCAGAGATCTATCATTTCCCTCTCGATCGCGCTGCAAGTGAAAACCTAACTCGATACTATGAGCAATTAGTCGGTGAACACAAAGACATTCAGTGTGAAATCGAAATCAATCATCGAACTGTTCCTGTGATAGCGGCATCTAATGGTGTGTTACATGCCAGCTTTGCTCAGCTGTGCCAAAGTGCGAGGAGTCAAAATGATTATATTGAAATTTCTCGCCTCTATCACACGGTGCTATTAGCGGATGTTTTGCATATGAATCATAGCATTGATGATGCTGCGCGCCGCTTTATAGCACTGGTTGATGAATTTTATGAGCGAAACGTAAAGTTAATCATTTCGGCAGAAGTTGCATTAGAAGCGTTATACAGCTCTGGTCAATTAGAATTTGAATTTAAGCGTTGTCAGTCGCGTTTAATAGAAATGCAAAGTCATGATTATTTGGCAAAAGAGCATTTAAGTTAGTACGAAATTTAAGCTAAAACGGTACAAAGAAAAAAAATGATATTTTCGCGGAAAAAGAGGTGATTTTTTCAGCTGACTTCTCTATAATCCTGCGACCCACCGTTACTGCAGACCGAATTCTACAGGAATTTAGGGTCGAGAGTGCCAACCACTCGAAGGGGTGATGACTGGGCTCTTAGTCAGTGGGAGCTATGCTCCTTAAGTGTAAATTTAAATTAACGGGTTATTATTAGCATGAAAACTTTCGTTGCTAAACCAGAAACTGTAAAACGCGACTGGTACGTTGTAGACGCTGAAGGTAAAACTCTTGGCCGTCTAGCAAGTGAAATTGCATCTCGCCTACGTGGCAAACACAAAGCTGAATACACTCCTCACGTTGACACTGGTGATTACATCATCGTTATCAATGCTGAGAAAGTTGCTGTAACTGGCAACAAAGCTAAGAACAAAGTGTACTACCGTCACTCTGAGTTCCCAGGCGGCCTAAAATCAATCACTTTTGAAAAGCTGATCGATCGTAAGCCTGAAATGGCTCTTGAACTAGCGGTTAAAGGTATGCTACCACGTGGTCCTCTAGGCCGTGCTATGTACCGTAAGCTGAAAGTTTACGCTGGCGCTGAGCACAACCATGTTGCTCAACAACCACAAGTACTAGACATCTAATCGGGGATTTCGAAAATGGCAGAGAATCAATACTACGGCACTGGCCGTCGCAAAAGCTCAGCTGCACGTGTTTTCATTAAACCAGGCAGCGGCAACATCGTAATCAACAAGCGTAGCCTTGATGAGTACTTCGGTCGTCCAACTTCTCGCATGGTTGTTAAACAGCCTCTTGAGCTAGTTGAATTAACTGAAAAACTAGACCTATACGTTACTGTTAAAGGTGGCGGTATTTCAGGTCAAGCAGGTGCTATCCGTCACGGTATCACTCGTGCTCTAATGGAATACGATGAGTCTCTACGTCCTACTCTACGTGCAGCTGGTTACGTTACTCGTGACGCTCGTTGCGTTGAACGTAAGAAAGTTGGTCTACGTAAAGCACGTCGTCGTCCACAGTTCTCTAAACGTTAATTTTTCTTCGGAAGAATTATACGTTCCAGATGTACTGGATTACGCTATCAAAGCCTGGCTTCTTGCCAGGCTTTTTGTTTTTTGCTTCAAATCAAATCCCTTCATTCCTGAGAATCTCAGCATATTAATATCAGATTTGTTCCTTTTGTGACTTCACAAGCGAATTGCATTCACAAATGTTACAAAAAGGTAGCTTTATCTTGTCAAAAAGTAGGGTTTTATTTATCATTTCCAATCAAATAAATACAACTAAATTCGTATTTTGTTAGCCATGCTCTTAAAGGGAAATAACCGGGTCAAAGAGCCTGATATCCCCAAGGAGCAAGTGGGAGAATGTTTGGATGAGCAATGCGCCTTTAAATAACGGTCGCAGACGTTTCTTAACTGCTACAACAGCTGTTGTTGGTGGTTTGGGAGCAGCTGCGGTTGCCGTTCCTTTTATTAAATCTTGGAACCCAAGTGAAAAAGCGAAAGCTGCAGGTGCTCCTGTTGAAGTTGAAGTAGGTAAACTTGAAGAGGGGCAAATGGTACGTGTTGAGTGGCGTGGTAAACCTGTATGGGTGGTTCGTCGCGCTCAATCTGTGGTTGATGGCTTAAAAGCGATCGACGGACAGCTTCGTGATCCTGAATCTGGTGAAGCCCAACAACCAGATTACGCTCAGAATGCTTACCGTTCTATTAAACCTGAATATTTTGTAGCAGTAGGTATTTGTACTCACCTTGGTTGTTCACCAACTTATTTGCCAGACAGTTTTAGCGAGCAAGTTCAAGGTGTTAAATCAGGTTTCTTCTGTCCATGTCATGGTTCGAAGTTTGATATGGCTGGTCGTGTATTTCAAGGTGTTCCAGCGCCATTAAACCTTGTGGTGCCTAAGCACATGTACCTAAGCGATACCAAAATCCTTATCGGTGTTGATGAAGGAGGGGAAGCATAATGCAAGCTCTACTGGATTGGGTAGAAAAACGCATACCCGCAATGAACGCGTATAAGAAGCACCTCTCTGAGTATCCGATGCCAAAGAATTTTAACTTTTGGTATTTATTTGGCTCGCTAGCGATGCTTGTGTTGGTGAACCAGATCCTTACGGGTATTTGGCTAACAATGAACTACGTACCATCGGGTGATGGTGCATTCGCTTCAATCGAATACATCATGCGTGATGTTGAATACGGTTGGTTACTGCGTTACATGCATTCTACTGGTGCTTCAGCTTTCTTTGTTGTTGTTTATCTGCACATGTTCCGTGGTCTTATCTATGGCTCGTACCAGAAGCCTCGTGAGTTACTATGGATCTTCGGTATGTTGATCTTCTTGGTGCTGATGGCAGAAGCATTCATGGGTTACCTACTTCCATGGGGGCAAATGTCTTACTGGGGGGCTCAGGTAATCATCTCTCTCTTCGGTGCTATCCCTGTTATTGGTGATGATCTAACGTTATGGATTCGTGGTGACTACGTTATCTCTGGCGCGACGCTTAACCGTTTCTTTGCTCTACACGTTATCGCACTACCAATCGTACTTCTGCTGCTTATCGTTTTGCACGTACTAGCGCTGCACGAAGTAGGTTCAAACAACCCTGACGGTATCGAAACTAAACTGCCAAAAGGCACGATGGGCGACGATCACAAGACACAGTTTAAGTTCCACGACTACTACACGAAGAAGTACGATATTATCGACTCGATTCCTTTCCATCCTTACGGTACGGTGAAAGATATGGTTGGTATAGCGGGTTTCTTATTCTTCTTCTGCTACGTGTTGTTCTTCAACCCAGAGATGGGTGGTTACTTCCTTGAGCCACCTAACTTTGAAGCGGCCAACCCTCTAAAAACACCTGAGCACATTGCTCCTGTTTGGTACTTCACTCCGTTCTACGCGATCCTTCGTGCGGTTCCAGACAAGCTACTTGGTGTTATTGCTATGGGGGCGTCGATTGCGGTTCTGTTTGTACTTCCTTGGTTAGATCGTTGCCGCGTACGTTCTTATCGCTACCGCAGTAAGTTCCATTTATTCAATATCATCCAATTCACGATCAGCTTTATTGCGTTGGGTATCCTCGGTGCGCTTCCAGCAACACCAACATACACGCTGCTAGCTCAGATCTTCAGCTTAGCTTACTTCATGTTCTTCGTACTGCTGTACTTCTACAGTAAGAACGAAGCGACTAAGCCACTACCAGAAAGGGTGACATTCAAATGAAAAAATGGATTGTAATTTTATTTGCAATGCTGCCTTCATTGGCAATGGCAGCGGGTGCGAACGTACCACTTGATAAAGCAAACAATGACCTGAGTGATCAAGCGTCACTGCAAAATGGTGCGAAATTGTTTATGAACTACTGTTTCGGTTGTCATTCTGCTCAGTACCAACGCTATGAGCGTGTTGCTCGTGATATTGGTATTCCGGTGGAGCTGTTGAAGGATAATTTAATCTTTGATCCTGAAGCAAAAGTCGGTGATTTAATGGAAAATTCAATCCCTGAGGATTCTGCAGCGAAGTGGTTTGGTGCTCCACCACCTGATTTGACTTTGGTTGCTCGAGTTCGTGGTACTGACTGGTTATACACATATTTGCGTTCTTTTTATGAGGATCCAAGCCGTCCATTTGGTGTAAATAACATCGTATTCCCAAGTGTTGGTATGCCCCATGTATTAGAAGAGCTACAAGGTATACCTAAACCAATTTACGCATTAGAAGTCGTAGATGGTAAGGAAGTACAAAAAGTGGTTGGTGTTGAGTCTGATGGTACAGGTGAGCTAAATAACGAGGAATACGATGATGCAGTGCGAGATCTCGTTAACTTCCTTGAGTATTCTGGTGATCCTGTGAAGTTAGAACGACATGCTCTTGGATGGTGGGTAATGGGTTTCCTTATTATCTTCACCATTGTAGTTGTGCTTCTTAAGAAAGAGTATTGGCGTGATGTGCACTAATTGTGCTATCATGCTGTGCTAATTTCCAAATTTTATTGTTTACAATGGAGGCTTAGCCTCCATTGTTTTTTTATATCTGTAAGTGTGCTGGAGGGCTCCATGGCTGTAGCTGCCAATAAACGTTCTGTGATGACTCTATTTTCTAGTGCGTCTGATATGTATAGCCATCAGGTACGTATTGTTCTGGCTGAGAAGGGTGTAAGTGTTGAGGTTGAGTTAGTTGACGAAGCTAATCTTCCAACTGAGCTTGTAGAATTGAACCCATATAAATCAGTACCTACTCTAGTTGACCGTGAGTTAGCGCTTTACGATTCAAAGATCATCATGGAATATTTGGATGAGCGTTTTCCGCATCCACCGTTGATGCCTGTATACCCAGTTGCTCGTGGTAACAGCCGCTTGATGATTTATCGCATCGAACGTAACTGGTATTCACTGGCTGCAAAAGTGATCAGTGGTACTGCTGAAGAAGCAGAGAATGCACGTAATAAGTTACGTAATGACTTATTAACACTTGCTCCTGTATTTGCTGAGTACGAATACTTCATGAGTGAAGAGTTTAGCTTGATCGATTGTTACCTAGCTCCACTATTGTGGCGTTTACCTGTGTTAGGTATCGATTTGGTTGGCCCAGGCTCTAAAGAGCTGAAGATATACATGAATCGTGTATTTGAACGTGATTCTTTCTTAGCTTCATTGACTGAAGCCGAGCGTGAAATGCGTCTGGTTCGTTAATGGATATTACTGAGATGACACCACGACGCCCATATATGCTTCGCGCATTTTATGATTGGCTCGTGGATAATGATCTGACACCTCACTTGGTTGTCGCTGCCACATTACCTGGTGTCAGAGTACCGATGGAATTTGTGCAGGATGGTCAGATCATTCTAAATATTGCTCCTCGTGCTGTAGGTAATTTGGAGTTAGGTAATGAAGCGATTACATTTAATGCTCGTTTCAGTGGTAAGCCTCATTCTGTGATTGTTCCTCTCTATGCTGTTCAGGCTATTTATGCTCGTGAAAACGGTGCAGGAACTATGTTTGAAGCAGAAGATGCATACATGGTGGATGAGCAAGCGGAAGAGTTTCTTGATGAGACTGACTCATCATCTCTGTCTTTGGCATCAGAAGAAGATAGCGAAGTGGAAGAAGGTGTATTCCCTGATGATGAGCCACCAAGACCCAAAGGTCGCCCAAGTTTACGAGTTGTTAAATAAAAAAAAAGCAGCGTTCAGACGCTGCTTTTTTGTATCTGTATTGGAAAGGTATTTAGTCTCCGTATTGGAAAGCTTTGATCACCCGTTTTACACCAGAAATATTACGTGCGATTTCTGCGGCTTTATCTGCGTGAGCATGTGAGACATAGCCTAAGAGGAATACCTCATTATCTTCAGTGATCACCTTTATTTTAACGCCAGTTAATGCTGAATCGGTAAGTAAGGCTGATTTCACTTTTGTCGTGATCCAACTGTCGTGGCTGATCTCACCAACCGATAGTGGAGCTTTGATTTTTACTTGATTAAAGATTTCATGCACACCTTTGACTTTACTGGCTTGATGTTCAAATTGTTCCAATAACTCCTGTGTTTGTGCTTGTCCCATTAGCACAACAGTTCCTTTGTATGAACTGGCAATGACACGAACTTTTCCACGATAAGGTGCTTTATTTGTAATGCCCGCGACTTCAAATTCAATATTGTTATCTTGCCATATTTCTTGAGTGCTACGAGTATCAATTACGATCGCTGCAGTTGTCGCGGCTCCTGCGACAAATAAGCCTGCGCATCCAGAAGTCGCAAGTAGTGTGAGAGTTAAGAATAAGGCTTTTATGGAGTTCATTGAATTACTCTTCGTGAGCAGGGAATAATACTTGGTCAATAAGATCGCATAAGCAATGCAGTGTCACCATATGAACTTCGTGAATTCTCGCCGTTCTGTGAGACGGAATACGAATTTCAACGTCATTTTCACCAAGTAATCCAGCCATTTCGCCGCCATCTTTACCTGTAAATGCAATGATTGTCATATCGCGGGTAACTGCTGCTTCCATCGCCTTAATGATGTTTTTGCTGTTACCACTGGTTGAGATGGCTAAGAGAATGTCGCCGGGCTGGCCAAATGCACGTACTTGTTTGGAAAAAATTTCCTGATAGTGATAGTCATTTGCTACAGCGGTCAAAGTGGTGTTGTCAGAAGTTAGTGCCATAGCAGGCAAGCTTGGTCTTTCAGTTTCAAATCGGTTTAGTAAACAAGAAACGAAAAGTTGAGCATTAGATGATGAGCCACCATTACCACAACACAGAATTTTATTACCGTTAAGCAAGCTAGCAACCATAGCTTGAGCGGCGTGTGTGATCGCATCTGGTAATGCTTCAGCAGCGGCAATTTGGATTTGAATACTTTCGGTAAAACTGTCTTTAATGCTATCTAGCATCGGTTATCCTTGAGTGATCGCGTTCTTAATCCAGTCAATTTGTTGCCCCTGTGAGTGAATGGCGACAAGATCAAACCGAAAGTCGGTTGAATAGACTGAGAGGTTATTTTTCATTAACCATATGTTGGCCGCATGGATTAGTTTTTTTGCTTTACTCGCGGTCACTGTTTCAGCCGCGTGCCCATATGATTGATTTTTTCGGTATCGTACTTCAACAAAGATGATAGTTGAACCTTGTTTCATTATCAGATCCAACTCACCACCTTTGGTATTGAAGTTTCTCTCAATTAACGTGAGACCGCAACTGAGTAAATACTTCTCTGCTGCGGTTTCATAATGTTGGCCTACCTTGCGGCGGTTATTGAGCACTGTGCTCCGCCCAATCGATTTCACGTTCAACAACACATTGTTCATTGATGCTCAATACCCCGGTTCGGCCTTTGACAGTGTAACCATCCACGACTTTCATTTGAGGTAATTGTTCCATCATTAGATACGCATCCATACCTAACGCTTGTAAGCGTTTTTGTGAATTGGATTCATTTGGCCACATTTCATCCATCTGTCTTTTCAGTTGCTCTTCAGGATGGATAAGCAGAGGAATATCGCTGTAAACAACACCGGATAAATCTTCGTACTGATGACGACCATTGTTACTACGTGAGTTAGAAAACAGCTTAGGTGGTGCTGTATCTGGATTAATAGCCACTTCGATAAACGGCTTAATCAAGGTCAATTCTGCGCTGCTTGCAACAATATAAACGGCATCTACATCACGGCGGCTACGTGGCTGTGTTTCCAACGAAATACCTAATAAAGATTCCATTTGCGCAATGTGTTGCTGACTGCCTTGTAGGCCAAATGCGGAGTTAATATTACGTTGTAGTTGGCGTTTATCACTAAATAGAGTCACTGCAACTTTATTCTCGCTATGTTGTTGCCACTCTCGATTGAAAGCAGAAACGACACGTTCACCTAGGTGTCCTTTCGGTGCGAGGATCAGAGGATATTTGTAGCCTTGTTCATACAAATGTTTGGCAGCTTGTTCAACTTCTTGTTCTGGTGATAGCGCTAAATAACAAGTGCTGGTGCCGTTTTCGATTTCGTCAGGGATGTTTAACGCCAGCATTGGTACTGGTTGAGCGAACTTATCTTGTGCTGCTTGAAGCTTTTCAACATCATCTTTGATAAGTGGTCCAACGATGAAATCGATATTTTTTTCAAGCAGTGTACGCTCTAACTCTTCCACTGTGATCGTATTGGTATCGACGACCGTAAGTGTTGCACTTGGGTCACGTTGCTCATCGTTCATCATTTCAAGAATAAAACCATCACGAATAAGCTGAGCTTGCTTAGCAAACTTACCTGTTAGTGGTAACAGCAACGCTGTGTTTACTGGTTTTGTTATTTCTAGTGAAAGAATGTTTTGCAGTGATTTTGGTGTGTATAGTGCTGCAGGATGATTTGGGTTTTCGGCTAACCATTTTTCCAGCGTATTCTTAAGTTGAGGGATGTTGTTCGACATCGCCTTAACGTAAGTCGTAAGCTGTAACCAACCGTCTAGAACCGCTTCTTCAGGTTGTGCTGAGAAGCGTGTAATTTCATTAGCGGAGTAACGGTTTAAATTTGCCCAAACATCTTGAGCCACATAATTTTGCTGTGAAGAGGCTAAATATGAAGACAGGGCGATCAGTTCACGGCTGGCTTCAAAGTAATCCCCTTTTTTTGCAAACAGCTTGGCTCGTAGATTGTGGTAATCACGCCACTGTTCGTCTTCCAGCATCCATCCAGGGTTGAAATTTAGCCCTGACAAGGCGTCTGAATAGTCTGATTGATTCACCAAAAGCTGTGCTCGCGCCAGCTGCCATTCCGCTTGCTGTGGTTCAGACAGAGGTTGACGGGCGAGGCGTTTCAACAATAACTGAGCTTGTACGTCATCATTCTCCGCAATGGCTGATTTTAATGCCATGATCAACCAATCATTTTGTAAGCTGCCTTGAGAAGCATCCGCTCGCATGAGATAGCTTTGGGTTGATTGAGATGGATCAAGGGTAATGTCCACTGATGTCGGTGCTGAAGGTTTAGACGAACACGCCGCTAAAGTCACCGCAAGTGCAACAGGCGTCAGAATGCGTGTTACACTGAGTCGCTTATGGTTTTTGTTAGCCATGAGTATTTTAGTAATTCCGTGTAAGATTGTGTCTATATTAATCGTTGAAGTGATGGTAAACAAATGACAGATAACAAAACATTGCCAGCAGAGATCCCAACTCTCTACATTGTGCCGACCCCAATCGGCAATTTGGGTGATATTACCCAGCGTGCGATAGAGGTACTGTCTGGAGTCGATCTCATTGCTGCTGAGGATACACGCCACACTGGTAAGTTATTGTCTCACTTCAGTATTCAAACCAAAACTTATGCCTTACATGATCATAATGAACAACAAAAGGCGCAAGTAT